>JBHEOD010000248.1:0-1151 GCA_046261745.1 Binatia bacterium | reverse complement strand
ATATGGCCGGTCGACGATCGTCGGCTTGCAGCTCACCTGCGTGCTCGTGCCGGTCGGCATCGAATTGGTGGAGACCTGGTCGCACAGCACCGTGTCGCCCTCGAGCACGTCATCGGGACTGCCGCTGATCAGGAAGCGGGTCTTCGAGCTCTGTGCCCGTCCTTCGCCGGTGTTGGCGATCCTTGCCGTGATGGTGATCGACTTGCCGTTGGCGGCGCTGGCCGGATTGACGGTGAGCGTCGTCACCGTGAGATCCGGAAGCAGTGGAGGATCAACCATGAACTCGGCCTTGGCGCGGTCGTTGGTGCGGTCGGCCTGTCCGGCCGTGTCGCCGGTGTCGGCGATGACCCAGATGTAGTTGAGTCCGGCCGGCCGGCCCTCGAACTCGGCTTCACAGCTCGCCGTGCGCGTCGCACCCACCTCGATCGACGCCGTGTCGATCGGATCGCAGATGAGAAGGTCGGTGCCGGTTACCGTGTCGGGGTTCTGATTCATGCGCACCCGCGTGATCGACGACGAGGACTTGCGGGTGCCCTGGTTGCGAATCGTCGCCGTGACCGACACGCGCTCGCCGTTGGGGCCGGCCACGGGATCGAGCACGACGCTGTCGATGACGAGGTCGCTCGATTCGGCGGCGATCTCGAGCGGCGTGTTGGTGCGGTCGTTGGCAGTGTCGAGCTGCCCGGCCGTCCTGTTCACGTCGGCGACGACCCAGACATAGTTCGTGCCCGGCGGACGGCTGCTGATTGTCTTCTCGCACTGCAGATCGATGTCTTCGCCGGCGTCGAGACTCGGCGTGGCGATGTTGCAGACGGTCGGGTCGAGAGGGGAAAGGACGTCGGCACTCTGGTTGATTCGAACTCGCGTGGTCGAAGCGAGGGCGGTTCCCTCTCCGTCGTTGCGGACGGTCACGCTGACGCGCACCTCGCTGCCGTTGGAAATGGCGGCTGGCCTCAAGCTGAGATTCTCGACGACGAGGTCGGAAGGCTCGCCGCTGACGGTGAAGAGGGTGCTGCGCCGGTTGTTGGTGGCGATCTCCTGCTCGATCGCCTTGTTGACGTCGGCGATGCCCCAGATGTAGTTCGCGCCACTTGGGCGTCCGGAGATCTGCTGGGAACAGCCGACGTCCGCACTCTCGCCGGGATCGAGCG
>JBHEOD010000247.1:605-1165 GCA_046261745.1 Binatia bacterium | reverse complement strand
CTCCAGATCGGCGTGATTGTCGCGCAGGAGGCCGACCGCTCGGTCATAGGCACTACCGAGCAGCTCTCGCACCGCCAGATCGACCTCGCGCGCGGTGGCCTCGGAATGGTCGCGCGGCGAAAAGCCGAGCTTGTCCTCGCCCAGATAACCGCCCCGGTCCTTTTCCAGCGCCGCCAGCCCCAACTTCTCGTGCATGCCGAAGCGGGTCACGATCTGGCGCGCAATATCGGTGGCGCGCCCCAGATCGTCGGCGGCCCCGGTGGACCATTCGTCAAAGCGGATCTGTTCAGCCGCGCGCCCCGCCAGCAGCATCACCATGCGGTTCTCCAGCTCGGACCGGGTGATCAAGAACCGGTCCTCGGTGGGGCGGGTGAGCGTGTAGCCGAGCGCGCCGATGGTGCGCGGGATGATCGACACCTTGTGCACCGGGTCGGCCCCCGGCAGCCGCGCGGCGGCCAGCGCATGGCCCATCTCGTGCCAGGCTACGGTTTCACGTTCGCGGGCGTTGAGAAGATGTCCCTTGCGCTCCATCCCCGCCACCACGCGTTCCAGCGCCGCGG
>JBHEOD010000247.1:0-509 GCA_046261745.1 Binatia bacterium | reverse complement strand
CGCACCCGTGCCGCCCCGACCCCCACGAACATCTGAACGAATTCCGACCCGTTGATGTAGAAGAACGGCACGTCCGCTTCGCCGGCCATGGCGCGCGCGATCAGCGTCTTGCCGGTGCCCGGCGGCCCGGCCAGCAGCACGCCCTTGGGGATGCGCGCGCCAAGACGCCCGTATTTCTCTGGCTCCTTGAGAAAATCGACGATCTCCTTGAGTTCCGACTTGGCCTCGTCCACGCCTGCCACATCGTCGAATGTCACCCCGGTGTCGCGCTCGACATAGACCTTGGCGCGGGATTTGCCGACATTCATCATCCCGCCCATGCCCTGCTTCTCGATCATCCCTCGCAACAGGAAACTCCAGAGCGCGAAGATCAGCAGGATCGGCACGACCCAGGACAGGACCGTGCTCAGGAACGTGTTCTGCACCGTGCCGTCGAATTCCGCACGCGATCGCTCCAGCCGTTCGGTCAGGTCGGGCGGCACGATGTTGGTGAGGAAATGGGTGTTGCC
>JBHEOD010000246.1:821-1182 GCA_046261745.1 Binatia bacterium | reverse complement strand
GCAAAGCGCTGCGCCGCTTCCTCGACAACCGCATGGCGGTCGCCGGTACGGTGGTGGTGCTGCTGCTCGTGCTGCTGGCCGTGTTCGCCCCATGGATCGCCCCGCACCATCCGAACAACGACATCTTCCGCGGCATGCGCGGCGTCGGCCCCTCGCTCGAACACCCGATGGGTTTCGACCACCTCAGCCGCGACCTGCTGTCGCGCGTCATCTACGGCACCCGCATCGCGCTGCTCGTCGGGCTCATCTCGACGGTGATGTCGGTGATCATCGGCGTCGTCGTCGGCGCGGTCGCCGGCTACTTCGGCGGCTGGATCGACGAGGTGCTGTCGCTCATCACCGACACGCTGATGGCCTTCCC
>JBHEOD010000246.1:0-671 GCA_046261745.1 Binatia bacterium | reverse complement strand
GTGCTGGGACCGAGCCTCACGACCACCGTCGTCGTGATCGGCGGCACCGCCTGGGCCCGCTACGCGCGCGTGGTGCGCGCCGAGGTGATGAGCCTGCGCGAGCGCGACTTCGTCACCGCCGCGCGGGCGCTGGGCGCCTTCGACGCGCGCATCATCCGCCGGCACGTCATCCCCAACGTGCTCACGTCGGTGATCGTGCTCGCGTCGCTGTCGGTGGGGTCGATCATCATCCTCGAGTCGGCGCTTTCGTTCCTCGGCCTCGGCGTCAGGCCGCCCACCGCCACCTGGGGCGGCATCCTCTCCGACGGGCGGGCGTTCATCCTGCGCTACCCGCACATCGCGGTCTTCCCCGGTCTGATGATCGTGATCACGGTGCTGGCGTTCAACTTCATCGGCGACGGCCTGCGCGACGCGCTCGATCCGCACCAGAAGGCGGGGCGGTGACCCGCATGCGTAGCTTCGTAGCCGGCATCGTCACCGAGACCAACACCTTCAGCCCCATCCCCACCGGCGCGAGCGAGTGGGAGCGCGTCGACCGCCCCGAGGACATCGTCCCCGACAGCGCCCTCGACGGCTTCCGGCGCAGGGCCAAGGCGGCGGGCGACGAGATCGTCTTCGGCCTCTACGCCTTCGCGATGCCGGCGGGGATCACCGTACGGACGGCGTACGAG
>JBHEOD010000245.1:978-1207 GCA_046261745.1 Binatia bacterium | reverse complement strand
GTGGCGGGACACCGTCCCGAACGGGCCAGCGGTGTGGTGGAGCACCGCGGCCCTCTCGCGACCGATCCCGGTGCGGGGAGGGGAGAGTCTCTCCGACCGGTTCGAGGGCAACACTACGAGCGGGTCCGCAACGGCTGGTGACCCGAAGGTGACCGCGAGGTTGTCGTCCGACGACGATCTGGTGGCGTCCGCACCGGGTGCTCGCGACCGAACGCGCGTTCGGATAGCG
>JBHEOD010000245.1:480-787 GCA_046261745.1 Binatia bacterium | reverse complement strand
CCCCGCCCGCAACCCGCTCGCCGCAACCCGCCCGGTGCCGCGAGGACCCCCTGAAGACGTGAAGACCTGGAGGACGACGTGGACCGCGACAAGGCCCTGGACCTCGCACTGGCCAACATCGAGAAGCAGTTCGGCAAGGGCTCGCTGATGCGGCTCGGCGACGCGGCCGCGGTCAACATCGCGTCGATCCCCACGGGCGCGCTCTCACTGGACATCGCGCTCGGGATCGGCGGGCTCCCGCGCGGCCGGGTCGTCGAGATCTACGGTCCCGAGAGTTCCGGGAAGTGCCTCGTCGCCGGAACCTACG
>JBHEOD010000245.1:0-383 GCA_046261745.1 Binatia bacterium | reverse complement strand
TCAGGGCGTCCGTCTTGTCAACGAGGAAGCGCAGCTCGAGACCCTCGGTGGCGTGACCCACAACAATCGCCGGCCGGTCAACCGTGTCGTCCTGGAGTCGGGCCGATCCGTCACCGCGACGTTCAACCACCCGCTCCGCGTTCTCAACGACCGCGGTCGCATCGTGTGGCGTCGGGTCGGCGACCTCCAGCCCGGTGAGGTCCTGGTGTCGGCGTTGTTCGGTGCTGAAGATGCGGCGAGCGGAAATCACCTGTCCGAGGATGAAGCGGTCCTGCTCGGCTACCTCGTGGCCGAGGGCACCCTCGGTGAGCACGCCCGGCACGCGGTCGTCTTCACCAACGCCCACGATGACGATGTGTACGCCGAGTACGCGGGTCTGGTCG
>JBHEOD010000244.1:929-1264 GCA_046261745.1 Binatia bacterium | reverse complement strand
CATTGTGGTTGCGAGTCCGGATCGAGAGACCGAATCCGTTCGACGACCTCCCGCGCCACCTGCTGATCAAAGATGTCTTTCATCTGCCCTCCTCGTGATCGACTTGCGCCACCCTCCGATCCTGCCGAAGCTAGCGCCGCTCACTCTTCCTTGCCGAGAGAGACCATGACCCACGATTCCACTCCGACCCCAGCCGAGGCGCGCGCGAAGTTCCGGCGCACGCTCATCCAGGTGCTGCTCGTTCAGGTGCTCGCGATCGCCGCCCTCGCCGCCCTCCAGCTCCGGTACGGGCTCTGATGCATTGGATCAACTGGGTCATCGTCGTTGTGTATATC
>JBHEOD010000244.1:541-788 GCA_046261745.1 Binatia bacterium | reverse complement strand
AACAAGAGCCTGTCCTGGTGGGTCGTCGGGCTTTCGGTGATGGCGACGCAGCTCTCGGCGATCACCATGATCGGGACGCCGGGCCAAGGTGCGACAGATGGCATCCGGTTCATCCAGTTCTACTTCGGGCTGCCGATCGCGATGATCATACTGGGCGTCACCTTGGTGCCGCTCCTTCATGGCTCCGGCGTATATACTGCCTACGAGTTCCTCGAGCGCCGTTTCGACGCGAAGACCCGATCGCTCA
>JBHEOD010000244.1:0-288 GCA_046261745.1 Binatia bacterium | reverse complement strand
TCGCGATGATCGGGCTACCGACCGTGTTGTACACCATGGTCGGCGGGGTGCAGGCCGTGGCGTGGGCCGACGTGAAGCAGATGTTCCTGATCGTGTTCGCGCTTCTCGCCATCGTGGTCGTGCTGATCGTCCAGATGCCGGTGAGCCCGGACGACGCGCTGAGGATCGCGGGGGCGACCGGGCGGCTCCAGGCCTTCGACTTCTCGTTCAATCTGACCGAGACGTACACGTTCTGGGGCGGGATCATCGGCGGGACGTTCCTCATGTTGTCGTACTTCGGTACGGACC
>JBHEOD010000243.1:0-1307 GCA_046261745.1 Binatia bacterium | reverse complement strand
ATGCCGCCGATGCTCTACACCTACGACTTCGGAGACGACTGGCGTCACGTGCTGTTCTACGAAGAGACGTGGAGCGCAGAGGATTCGGTCAGCTACCCTCGCTGCATCGCAGGCGCCCGCCGTTGTCCGCCGGAAGACTGCGGTGGCACGGAGGGGTACCGCGACTTTCTCGCCACGGTTGCCGATCGCCGGCACCCGGAACACGAAGCCACGCTGATGTGGGCGGGCGGAACCTTCGACGCGGCCGACTTCGATCCGGCCGCCGTTCGTTTCGATGATCCGACCGAGCGCTGGAAGACCGCCTTCTCCAGCGGCGACTGAATCGGGGCTCTCCGCCCCATTGGGGTGGGGGAACCGCCAGCCTGGGCGTTCGGGGACCGGATTCGGGGTCGGTACCTCCGGCCAAGCCGCCCTCAGATCGGCGCTCTCAAGCGATCTGCGGGGCTCGTTTCGGAGCAAAGCAGCCGAAAGAATGGCGAAAATGCTTCAGGTTCGGCCTCGGGCCATCGCGGATCCCAGCAAATACAGCTACTTACGCCTGCCGGCCCTTCGGCACGGTCCTCGAAAGGATCTCGCAGCCCGTTACCTGCCTGGGACCTTGCCGACGACACACCCGCCGCGATCCCCTCGACGGGGCGTTTGCCCCAATTGCTGCTGCCCGCTGCGGACCTCCCTTCTTAGGCGCGCTTGGATTTCCATCGATCGCGCAACCGACCCAACCCTGGCTCGTGAGTCGCGGATCGCCGCCAGCCTTGCATTGCGTATCCCACGGGATACACCGTTCCCGTTGATAGAGATCCGCCAAACAGACCACTTCGCGCGTTGGCTGCAAAGGCTGAACGACGCGCGTGCCCGCGCTCGAATTCGAGTGCGTATCGATCGCTTGGCCCTCGGCCTGCCGGGAGACGTCAAGGCGGTCGGAGGCGGCGTCTCCGAACTTCGGATCGCCTACGGCCCCGGCTATCGCGTGTACTTCGTTCGTCGCGGTCGCGCGGTGTTCTTGCTGCTTGCCGGTGGCGACAAGAGCACGCAGGTTCGCGACATCACGCTCGCACAACGACTGGCAAAAGACGTGAGAGAGGCACCATGAAAAAGACAAGGACGCGACACTACGACGCCGCCGAGCAACTCGATTCCCCCGAGGAGATCGCGGCCTATATCGAGGCGGCGCTTGAAGATGGCGATCCTCGCGTGATCGCTCATGCCCTCGGGACCGTCGCCCGGGCACAGGGAATGAGCGATATCGCCCGCAAGACGGGGCTTGGACGCGAGAGCCTCTACAAGGCGCTCTCCCCCGACGGCAATCC
>JBHEOD010000242.1:929-1646 GCA_046261745.1 Binatia bacterium | reverse complement strand
GGGTCGAGGACTTGCCGCACCCCGAAGGCCCGAGCAGGCAGCAATAGCGCCCGGCAGGGATCTTCAGGCTGATGTCGTCAACCGCCAGATCGGCCCCGTAGCGTTTCGTGACAGCGGCAAGCTCGACCGCCTGTGCATTGGACATGCGAACACCCTCCTTGTCGCCCCGACGAAACGTCCGGGCACGACGAGGATCAAGCGCGGTTTTGTAACAGGCCTCGGCATCGCGTGGATTCAGGCGACAGCGGGAGGGGTTTGCACAGCAAATCAGCTATTGCACATCAGTTAACCAATTTCGTGTCGCCTGATGCTGTGACCTGACGCCCGAACCGTCGCTCGGGTTGCCCTCCGCGCCCCTGCTGAACGGTCAGCCCAAAGGCATGCCAACTCGGGCAATTGCCCACATCGCGACACCGAATAACCGGCGCCGTTACCGGCTCAACCCGCCATGCAGCGTCGGCACATCCAGCGCGGCAAAGCCGTAATGCCGCAGCCAGCGCAGGTCCGAATCGAAGAACGCGCGCAGATCGGGGATGCCGTATTTCAGCATCGCGATCCGGTCGATCCCCATGCCGAAGGCAAAACCCTGCCACTTGGCCGGATCGATCTTCCCGGCCTCCAGCACCTTGGGGTGGACCATGCCGCTGCCGAGTATCTCCAGCCAGTCGTCGCCTTCGCCGACCTTGAGCGTGCCGCCCTGCCAGCTGCACCGGATAT
>JBHEOD010000242.1:640-902 GCA_046261745.1 Binatia bacterium | reverse complement strand
CGATGGCCAGACCCTCGACCTGATGGAACATCGGCGTGTGTGTCTGGTCGTAATCGGCGCGATAGACGCGGCCCGGTGCGATCACCCGGAGGGGCGCGCCTTCGGCCTGCATGGTGCGGATCTGCACCGGCGAGGTATGGGTGCGCAGCACATGCGGCGGCCGGTCGTCGCCCTCCGCCCGATGCATGTAGAACGTGTCCATCTCGGCGCGCGCGGGGTGGTGGCTGGGGATGTTGAGCGCGTCGAAATTGAACCAGTCGCT
>JBHEOD010000242.1:0-630 GCA_046261745.1 Binatia bacterium | reverse complement strand
CCTCCTCGGTGACCTGGCTCACCGGATGGATCGTGCCGGCGCTGCGGGGCCGTCCGGGCAGCGTCACGTCGAGCCATTCGCCGCGCAGCCGCTCGTCGAGCGCGGCATCCGCAAGCGCCGCCTTGCGCGCCGCGAGCGCCGAATTGATCTCGTCCTTGAGCGCGTTGAGCGCGGGCCCGGCGGTCTGGCGCTCCTCGGGGCTCATCTTGCCCAGTTCGCGCATCTTCTGGCTGATCTCGCCCTTCTTGCCCAGGGCCTGCACGCGCACCTGTTCCAGCGCGGCCTCGTCGCCCGCCTCGGCAATGGCCGCCAGATATTTCTCGCGCAGATCGATCATGTCCCGTGCCCCCGGTAATCTCGGCGGCGGGGTAGCGCGCCTGCGGGCGGGGCGCAAGCGTCAGCGCCTGCCGTCGCCGCCGGGGGGCTCGCGCATCAGCGCCTCGAGCCGGTCGAGCCGCGTCAGCACCTCGTCGCGATAGCTGTCGGTCCGTTCCGTGTCCTCGGCGTGGTGCGCATCCTGCATCGAGTTGACGATCAGACCCACGAGAAGGTTCACCACCGCGAAGGTGGTGACCATGATGAACGGCACGAAGAACGCCCAGGCATGGGGAAACACCTCCATCACCGGGC
>JBHEOD010000241.1:1385-1772 GCA_046261745.1 Binatia bacterium | reverse complement strand
GTCCTCGCGCGCGCTCAGCAGCGCCGCGGCGACGGCGAGATCGGCCGCCGGCTCGGAGATGCGCAGCCCGCCGGCGACGTTGAGATAGACGTCGAACCCCGCGAAGGGAATGCCGCAGCGCGCCTCGAGCACCGCGAGGATCATCGCCAGCCGCGCGCCGTCCCAGCCGACGACCGCGCGGCGCGGCTGCGCATGCGGTGTGGGGGCGACAAGCGCCTGCATCTCGACCAGCACGGGACGCGTGCCCTCGATGCCCGAAAACACCACCGAGCCGGGCGAGGGCGCGCCGCGCCCCGACAGGAACAGCTCGGACGGGTTGGCGACCTCGGCCAGCCCCGCCCCGGTCATCTCGAACACGCCGATCTCGTCGGCAGGGCCGAAGCGGTT
>JBHEOD010000241.1:0-1375 GCA_046261745.1 Binatia bacterium | reverse complement strand
AGCACCGCATCGACCATGTGCTCGAGCACGCGCGGGCCCGCGATCTGGCCGTCCTTGGTGACATGGCCCACGAGGATGACGCAGGTGCCGAAGCGCTTGGCGAACCGGGTCAGCTCATGCGCCGCCGCGCGCACCTGGCTGACACTGCCGGGGGCGGCCTCGACCGTGTCCGACCACATGGTCTGGACCGAGTCGATGATCACCAGATCGGGTTTCTCGGTCTCCAGCGTCGTCAGGATGTCGCGCAGCGAGGTGGCCGCGGCGAGCTTCACCGGCGCGTCCGCGAGCCCCAGACGCTGCGCGCGCATCCGCACCTGCGCACTGGCCTCTTCGCCCGATATGTAGAAGGTCCGCAGACCCGCGCCCGCGAAGCTTGCTGCGGCCTGCAACAACAGGGTGGATTTGCCGATGCCGGGATCGCCGCCCACCAGAACGGCGCTCGACGGCACGAGGCCGCCGCCGAGCACGCGGTCAAGCTCGCCGATGCCCGAACATGTGCGCGGCGGCGGGGCCTCTTGCGTCGAAAGATCGGTCAGCGCCAGTTGCGCGCCGCGTTTGCCACCCAGCGTCTTGCCCTTGGGACCGGTCGACAGCGGCACGTCTTCCTGGATCGTGTTCCATGCGCCGCAGGCGTCGCAGCGACCCGACCACCGGGTGTGCACCGCGCCGCAGGCCGTGCAGGAAAAGGATCCGGGTCTTGCCATGGCGCGGTCATGCCCCAAGCCACACGGGCGGTCAAACCCGAAATGCCACCGCGTGGCAGCCGCGGTCCCTGCCGGTCGGGCGGATCGGGGCAATGTCACCCGACCGGCTTGAACGCACGGCCTCTCTGCGACAGATAAGCGGGGGTTGCGGTGCCCGCGCCGGCGACCGACCGAACGCCCGAAGGAGCCACGAGATGCAACTGACCGAGATCACCTTTGCCGGGGCCACCCCGATCGATGGCTACGGGCCGGGCTTTTTCCGCGTTGCCGGCGAGGTCGTCGAGGGGCCGATCCTCGTGACCGTCACCTCGGCACGCAGCTGGGGCGGGTACGATGACAGCGCGCCGTTGCTCGATCTGGCCGAGGATGTCGATGTCATCTTCGTCGGCACCGGGGCCGAGACGGCGCATATTCCCGCAGGCTTGCGCCGCACGCTGGAAGACGCCGGGATCGGTCTCGAGGTCATGAGTTCGCCCGCCGCCTGCCGCACCTATAACGTGCTCTTGTCCGAGGGCCGGCGCGTTGCTATCGCCGCGTTGCCGGTCTGAGCATGCGCGCCGGTTTGGCGCTTTTCGTGCCCCCGGCCTTGGGGTAGAGCATTGCGCATGACACTGACCGTCACCGATCTGAGCATGGCGCGCGGCGGCATTCCCGTGCTGGAAGGTCTGAGC
>JBHEOD010000240.1:0-1784 GCA_046261745.1 Binatia bacterium | reverse complement strand
GGCGTCACCCCCAGCGTGAACCGCGCGAGATGCGCGTTGAAGGCGCGATCGAGGCTGCGGGTGCTGTAGCGGTCGGGCATCTCGAAGGGCGACCGATGCACGATCTCGGGCGGCTCCGCCGAAAGCTCGCCCCGCGCCTCGGCCCGCTCGGCCGGTGTCCTGGGCTGATCGTCTTGGGTGTCTCGCGGGTCTGCCGGAATGCTGTCTGCACGCTTGCGGCGTTTCGGGGCCTTGGCTCGGGCCTGCGCCCGTGCCTCCGTATGCGTGTCTGTCTCTGCGTCTCTTTCGGTGTCGGGCATCGGTGTCTCTCATGCTGTGTCGAAGAACGGGGGGGATGTCGGCATGCGCCTATCCCATCCGCATGCCGCCATTGACGGGCAAGGTCGCGCCGGTGATGAAGCCCGCATCATCCGAGGCGAGGAACCGCACGCAGCGCCCGATCTCGTCGGGATCGGCGAGGCGCGACATCGGGACCATCTCGAGGATCTGCTCGATCATCTCGTCGGGCACCGCCTCGACCATCGCCGTGTCGGCATACCCCGGTGCGATCGCGTTGACGGTGATGCCGCGGCTCGCGGATTCGCGCGCCAGTGCGCGGCTGAACCCCTCGACGCCGGCCTTGGCCGCACAATAATTGGTCTGGCCCATCTGGCCCCGCGCGGCGTTGACCGAGGAGATGTTGATGATCCGCCCGAAGCCACGCTCGCGCATGCCGCCGATCACCTGCCGGGTGACATTGAACATCGAATCGAGATCGACCCGCATCACGGCGTCCCACGCGGCGCGGTCCATCTTGTGGAACATCACGTCCTTGTTGACGCCGGCATTGTTGACCAAGATATCGAGCGGGCCGATGGCCTCTTCGACGTCCCGGACGCCCTGCGCGCAGGCATCGTAATCACTCACGTCCCATTCGAAGACGGGAATGCCGGTCTCGTCGGCAAAGGCCCTGGCCCGGTCGCCCGCGCCGAGATGCGCTGCGGCCACGGTCACGCCGGCCTCGGCAAGGGCTCTCGCCGCCGCCGCGCCAAGCCCCTGCACCCCGCCGGTCACGAGGGCAGATCGGTTCTGATCGGTCATTCGGACTGTCCTTTCCGTCGTGTCTCGTTGCGGGGCGGGCGGATCAGCCGTCGCGCTCCAGCAGCAGCGCGATGCCCTGCCCGCCGCCGATGCACAGCGTCACCAGCCCGCGCCGGACCCCGTCGCGCGCCATCGAATGCAGCAGCCGCGTGGTCAGCACCGCCCCGGTCGCCCCGATCGGGTGGCCATGCGCGATGGCGCCGCCCTCCGCGAACGCCTCGTTGATCTCGGCGCGCTCCACATCGCTGGTGGTCCAGCCGGCCCGGTCGAGCGCCTGGTGCACCGCGGGCACCGGGCCGAGCCCGAACATCCCCGGCGCGACGGCGCCCACGCCGCTGGCCACCAGCCGCGCGGCCACCTCTAACCCGTGCTCGGCGGCAAAGCGCGCGGTGGTGACGATCATCGCCGCCGCCCCGGAATTGAGCCCCGGCGCGTTGCCGGCGGTGATCGTGCCGTCCTCGCGGAACGCGGGGCGCAGCTTGCCCAGCCCCTCGGCGGTGGCGTCTGCGCGGTTGGATTCGTCGGTGTCGAACAGGGCCTTGCCCGATTTCGCCTTGATCTCGACGGGCACGATCTCGCCCACGAAATGGCCGGCCTCCTGCGCCTGCGAGAAGCGCTGATGCGACCGCGCGGCCCAGGCATCCTGTGCCTCGCGCGAGATCTCGTGCTCGGCGACCAGATCCTCGGTGTGCCAGCCGGAATGC
>JBHEOD010000024.1:32947-33667 GCA_046261745.1 Binatia bacterium | reverse complement strand
GGCGTGGACCGCATCGACCTCATCCAGATGCACAACCTCGTCGACCCGCACGAATGGAAGGTCGCGATGGGGCCCGGGCGCGCGCTCGAGGCGCTCGTCGAGGCGCGTGACCAGAAGCTGGTGCGCCACATCGGCGTGACGGGCCATGGCTACACGGTGGCAGCCATGCACCTGAAGAGCCTCGAGGCCTTTCCGTTCGACAGCGTACTGCTGCCGTACAATCCGACGATGATGCGGCTGCCCGCGTACGCCGACGATTTCGAGAAGCTGGTAGAGGTGTGCCGCCGGCGCGGCATCGCGCTCCAAACCATCAAGTCGATCGCGCGACGGCGCTGGTCCGGTTCGGACGCGCCGCATTTCAGCTGGTACGAGCCGCTGACCGACGCCGACGCGATCCGCCGCGGCGTGCACTACGCGCTCTCCCGCCCCGGCTTCTTCGTGAACTCGTCGAGCGACGGCCGTCTGCTGCCTCTCATTCTCGAGGCCGCCGCCGAACCGGCAGTCACGCCGAGCGCGGCCGAAATCGACGCCGACATTGCGCGCTACAGGATGGAGCCGCTGTTCCGCGCGGGCCTCGACGACATCTGATTTCCGAACTTCTGATCCGCGATCTTCTGACCCGCGAACTTCGACTTTTCGATCTTCCGATCCTTCGACCTTCCGACCGTCCGATCCTTCGACCTTCCGATTTCCGACGGTTCCTGCGAAAGTACCCCATGC
>JBHEOD010000024.1:28322-32937 GCA_046261745.1 Binatia bacterium | reverse complement strand
CGCCCCGCCATCGCCGCATGCGCCGCAATCCTCGTCTCGACCGCCACGCCAGCCCACGCGGGCAAGCAGCCCGTGCCCGAGCAGCCTTCCTCGGTCCAGTCCATCCTGCGCAATGCGGATCTCCTCGTCGCATGCGAAAAGGGCCACGCCACCGAAGTGCGAAAGCTGTTGCGCGAAGGCGTCGACCCGAACGCAAAGCGAGGTTCCGGGGCGACCGCTCTCTCCTACGCCGTGGCCGGGCGGCACAGCGAAGTCGTGCGTGCGCTCGTCGAGGGCAAGGCCGATCCCAATCACAGGAGCTTCGGCCTGACGCCGCTCTTTCTTGCCTCCGAGAACGGCGACGTCGAGAGCATCAAGCTTCTGCTCAAGGCGGGCGCGGACGTGAATGCGCGCCTCGATGCCGTCGACGACGAGATGAAGGTGCGCAACGGCGACACCGCGCTGATCGCGTCCGCGTCGCCCGGCGTAAGCGCCGTCGCTGCACGCACGCTGCTGGCGGCCGGCGCCGACGTGAACGCGAAGGCCGACAACGGCAAGACCGCGGTGATGCAGGCCATCGCTTCCGAAAACGTCGAAGTGCTGAAGGTGCTTCTGGACGCGAAGGCAGACGTGTCGGCGCGCATGGCCGCGCCCGAAGAGATCGATGCGCTGACGCTGGCGGTAGGCAGGAGCCGCACCGACATGGTGAAACTGCTGCTCGCGGCGGGCGCCGATGCCATGGTGAAGATCGACGGCGAGGTCTCGCTGCTCGAGTTCGCGATTCTCAGTGAGCAGCCCGAGGTGGCTGGGCTGCTGCGCAAGGCCGGTGTCAGCGAGCCGAGTGCAGCGCGCATCGCCGCGCTGAAGAAGGAAGCGACCGAGCCCTGAGCGTACTGCGGGGAACCCGTCGGTGCGCACGGCCCCTCGGCCCGGGTTCTTCCGCGACCTGCTGGCGGCGGCGCGCGGACCGGCCGCGCGCCGCCGCTTCAAGGCTTCAGTTGTCGGGACTTTCGCTGATGTCTGCGTCGGCGCGTCCCGGGTCGGGGAATCCCACCTGGTCGTCGTCACTGAAGTTGATGCGCGTGTCCGCGATGTCCACCACGTAGTTTTCCGGAACGTCGTCGAGCACGCAGCCGGGGTCGTTGAGCACCGCAACGGGATCGCCCGGATCGATGCGACCGTCCGCATCGCGGCCTTCTCCGTCGAGCAGGAACGCGACCACGAGGCGGCCGATGCGCGAATTCGGCACCGTGAAGGTCGTCTCGCCGGCTTCCAGAATCTCGAACTTGTAGCGCGTGCTGTCGTCGGGCAGCTCGGGCTCCTCGCAGTCTTCGTTCTCGACGTCGCCGAGCTGGTAGACGAACACGATGATGTCGCGCCCGGTGTCGTCGGGCAGCACGGCCGCGATGTCGCCTCCGACGTTGGCAGTCGGGCCGCCCCCGCCGCCGTCGCCGCCGTAAATCCCGCAATTGGTGAGCCCGAAGAGCGCCGCCGCGCTCACGATCCATGGCAAAGCGTTTCCAACTAGCCTCATCCTGTCCTCGCTCGATCCGTCTGATTGAAAAAGGGGGTCAGACCCCGATTTCTCGTCCTTGCCGGGGCGGCACCACGCCGCCTCCTTCCTGCAGATCTGCGGGAAGCAACGAGGCTTCGGGCGATCGGCAACAAGTCCGGAATTGGCGCGCAGTCTGACACGATCGGGCCGCGCATGCTCGTCGCCGCCTCGGAGCCTCCGCGCGCTACCGGCCCGGCCGCGACCGTGCTACCCAGCGAGAATACGTGCGCCACGGCGGCAAAAGGAGTTTCCATGCCCGATGACCCCAAATGCGGTTCCCCCCTGTCGCCCGGCGAACTCGCCGTGCTCGACGCATGGTGGCGGGCGGCCAACTACATATCGGTCGGCCAGATCTACCTGTTCGACAATCCGTTGCTGCGCGAGCCGCTCACGCTCGACCACGTCAAGCCGCGCCTGCTCGGGCACTGGGGAACGACACCCGGGCTGAACTTCCTCTACGCGCACCTGTGCCGGGTGATCCGTCAAAGAGACCTCCAGATGATGTTCGTATGCGGTCCCGGTCACGGCGGCCCGGCCATGGTCGCCAACGCCTACCTCGAAGGCACCTACAGCGAGGTTTACCCGGACGTCACCGAGGACACCGACGGCCTCAAGCGACTGTTCACGCAGTTCTCGTTCCCGGGCGGCATTCCCAGCCACGTGGCCCCCGAGACGCCCGGATCGATCCACGAGGGCGGCGAGCTCGGCTACGCGCTATCCCATTCGTTCGGGGCTGCTTTCGACAATCCCGATCTCGTGGTGGCCTGCGTCATTGGCGACGGCGAAGCCGAGACCGGACCGCTCGCGACGAGCTGGCATTCGAACAAGTTCCTCAACCCCGCGCGCGACGGCGCGGTGCTGCCGATCCTGCACCTGAACGGCTACAAGATCGCGAGCCCGACGATTCTCGCGCGCATTCCACACGTGGAGCTCGAGCAGTTGCTGCGCGGTTACGGCTACGACCCGATCTTCGTCGAGGGCAGCGAACCCGAGGCCATGCACCAGGCGATGGCCGCTGCGCTGGACCGCGCGACCAACCGCATCCGCGAGATTCAACAAGGAGCGCGAGAGCGCGACGATCGAGTGGGAGCGCGAGAGCGCGACGATCTGAAGGGAGAGCGCGAGCGCGCCCTGCCCCGCCCCACCTGGCCGATGATCGTGCTGCGTTCACCGAAGGGCTGGACCGGCCCGAGCCAGGTCGACGGCAAGCAGACCGAGGACCACTGGCGATCCCACCAGGTGCCCATGGGCGACATGTCTCATCCCGGCCACGTCGCACTGCTCGAGAACTGGCTGCGCAGCTACCGTCCCGAAGAGCTCTTCGATGAAAGCGGCCGGCTGCTCGCCGAGATCGCCGCGCTCGCACCCGACGGCGAACGTCGCATGAGCGCCAACCCTCACACCAACGGCGGCAGCCTGCTGCGCGACCTCAAGCTTCCCGATTACCGCAACTACGCCGTGCGCGTGCAGGCACCCGGCGCAACCAATGCCGAAGCGACGCGCGTGATGGGGACCTTCCTGCGCGACGTGATGGCCGAGAACCTCGAGTCGGCCAACTTCCGCCTGTTCAGTCCCGACGAGAACAACTCGAACCGCTGGCAGGACGTGCTCGAAGTAACCGACCGCACGTGGCTCGCCGAGACGATCCCGGGCGATGACAACCTCGCGCCCGACGGCCGCGTGATGGAAATGCTCTCCGAGCACCAGTGCCAGGGCTGGCTCGAAGGTTACCTGCTGACCGGTCGCCACGGCTTTTTCTCGTGTTACGAAGCGTTCATCCACATCATCGACTCGATGCTGAACCAGCACGCGAAGTGGCTGAAGGTGACGCGTCACATCCCGTGGCGGCGCCCGATCGCGTCGTTCAACTACCTGCTGAGCTCGCACGTCTGGAGGCAGGACCACAATGGATTCTCGCACCAGGACCCGGGCTTTCTCGATCATGTCGTCAACAAGAAGGCCGAAGTGATCCGCGTGTACCTGCCGCCCGACGCCAACACGCTGCTGCACGTGACCGATCGCTGCCTGCGCAGCCGCAACCGCATCAACGTGGTGGTGGCCGGCAAGCAGAACGCGCCGCAGTGGCTCGACATGGACGACGCCGTCAAGCACTGCAGCCGCGGCGTCGGCATCTGGGACTGGGCCAGCAACGACGACGGCTGCGAACCCGACGTGGTGATGGCCTGCGCCGGCGACGTGCCGACGCTCGAGACGCTGGCCGCCGTGGAAATCCTTCGCGAGATGGCGCCGCACCTGAAGGTGCGCGTCGTCAATGTCGTGAACCTGATGAAGCTGCAGCCACAGTCGGAGCACCCCGACGGACTTTCCGATGCGGACTTCGACGAGATCTTCACCACCGATCGTCCAATCATCTTCGCGTTCCACGGCTACCCGACGCTGATCCATCGCCTCACCTACCGCCGCACCAACCACGCCAACCTGCACGTGCGCGGCTACAAGGAGGAAGGCACCACCACCACGCCGTTCGACATGGTGGTGCTCAACGACATGGACCGATTTCACCTGGTGGCCGACGTGATCGACCGCGTGCCGGCCTTCGGCGCGCGCGCCGCGTACGCGAAGCAGGAGCTCTACGACAAGCTCATCGACCACAAGAACTGGATCACCAGGCACGGCGACGACATGCCCGAGATTCGCGACTGGAAGTGGGGGCAGGCGGTGGCACCTTCGAAGGCTGCGACGACCGACACCGGCGGCGACAACGTCTGAGACCGATGCGCGACTGCTCGCCGTCAGCGCTGGTTCCTCGAGCCCATGACGCCTGAACTCGTCCCCTTGCTCGCGGCCGCCGTCTTCGTCGTCGCGGTGCTCTACTCGTCGGTCGGGCACGCCGGTGCGTCGGGATACATCGCGGTGATGTCGCTGGCCGCGGTGGCGCCGGCCGACATCAAGCCCACCGCGCTCACGCTCAACATTCTCGTCGCGTCGATCGGCGCGTGGCAGTTCCGGCGGGCCGGGCACTTCTCCTGGCCGCTGTTCTGGCCGTTCGCGCTGCTGTCGGTTCCGCTCGCGCTCGTCGGCGGGTACGTGTCGCTACCGAACCCGGTGTTCCAGAAACTC
>JBHEOD010000024.1:23183-28312 GCA_046261745.1 Binatia bacterium | reverse complement strand
TCGGCGTCGTGCTGTTCTATTCCGCGTTCCGGTTCGTCGTCCGGCCTCCGGCCGAGCGCGAGGCCACGGCGCCGCCGCGTGCGGCTGCGCTCGCGATCGGCGGCGGAATCGGCCTGCTGTCGGGACTGACAGGCACCGGCGGCGGAATCTTCCTCACCCCGATCCTTCTGTTCGCGCACTGGGCGCGCGCGAAGAGCGCCGCCGCCGTCTCCGCCATGTTCATCCTGGTGAATTCGATCGCCGGCCTTCTCGGCAACGTGACCGGTACCGGCGAGTTCCCCTCGTTCGCGCTCGTGCTGGTCGTAGCCGCCGGAGCAGGCGGCGCCATCGGTTCGCGCCTCGGCAGCCGCCACTTCGATCCCGTGCGGATCAAACGCCTGCTCGCCGCCGTGCTCCTCATCGCCGGCGCCAAACTCCTCCTCACCTGAAATTTCGGGACAGGTACAGATTCTCCCCAAAAGGGGTCTGACCCCTTTTTCTACCGCCGTCCTCGCGGGCGTGACGCGCGGGGTCGGGGTCTTCCTTGTCCGTGACCGATTCGAGCGCGCGCCGGTACGCGGGCGGCAGCGCATGCTGGGCTGCGCCGGTCGTCACGAATCGCTTGTACCATCGGTAAGGCACCTGCCTCGCGTCGAGCAGCAGCGGATTCGCGGTGTACGCCATCGCGTCCACCACCACGCCGTCACGCGAGCGCACGCTCACGGCCTTCTCGAAGTAGTCTTCGCCGAGTCGCTCGAATCGGTCGAGCGCGATCTTGTCCGCGCGCGTGAGCTCGTAGACGGCGCCCCAGACCACGTCGCTGCCCGCGTCGGTCGCGAACGCATCGCACTTGCCCGAGCCGTCGCGGCTCTTCTTGTGCCAGCGCAGCGAGTGACCGCCCAGCGCCCCGACCAGCACCACGCGCGCACTCGGCGTGCGTGCGCGCAATCGTTCGATGCAGAGGTTGGAGCCGTAGGCAAAAACGCGGATCACTCGGGCTGCTCCGAATCTCGCGCCGGCGCCTCCGGCCTGCGCGCTGCATGCTCCGATCCTCGTGGCGGCTGCTCCGAATCTCGCGCCGTCTGCGTCGATCCTTCCGCCGGCTCCAACTCCCGCGCCGCCTCCGCATCGGCCAGCAGCATCGGCCGCAGCAACGAAGTCCACAGCGCGTAGCCGTGCGCCGACAGGTGCAGTCCATCGTCCAGGAAGAGTTCCTCGCGCACGCATCCGCGACCATCGAAGCTGGCCGTCGCCACGTCGACGCAGCGACGATGCGGTGCATCCCGGCAGTAGTCGGCAAGCAACTCGTTGAAACACTGCGCCGCCGCCCACGTCGCGCGGCGCGCGGGGCTCGGCTTGATCGTGAGCACGTAGAGCCGGACGCCGGGCAGCGCCGAGACCAGCAGTTCATCAAACCGTCGTAGATCTTCGAGCACGTCCTGGGGCGTTTTGCCGCGATGCGCTTCGAGATCGTTCTCGCCGGCGCAGAGCACGACCGCGCGAGGCCGCGGCGTGAGCACGATTCTCGGCGCGTAGTGCAGCACCGCGTCCATCTGCGCGCCGCCGAAGCCGCGGTTGATCACCGGCAGCGGCGCCATGTCGCCCGGCAGCGTCGTCCACATGCGGATGCTCGAGCTTCCGGTGAACAGCGTGGCTCCAGGGGCGGGCGCCTGCCGCCGTTCCTCCGCTTCGAAGACGAGGATTTCCGCTTCCCA
Source organism: Binatia bacterium (assembly GCA_046261745.1). GTDB lineage: Bacteria > Desulfobacterota > Binatia > UBA1149 > CAITLU01 > DATNBU01. The sequence continues at coordinate 26,618 of JBHEOD010000024.1, read as the reverse complement.
GACCTGCGGGGGCTCATCCCCGGCGCGATTGCGGGCAGCGACCATCCGCACCTCCGTGCCACGAACCCCGCGTACTGCCAACACGCGCCGCGTGGGCGAACAGCACCGGTTGACTGATGCGGGCCGCTGGGATCAACCGCGAACTGCGAGGCTTCCAGGTGCCATCTCTCTCGACATCATCCTCGGGACGCCTTCGCGATCCCCTTCTCGACCTCTGGCGCGGCATCGCGCTCGTCGACATGGCCTGGGTGCACCTGGCCACGTATCCGATCGGCATGCCCGAGGCGGCCGCGGCATGGATCGGCCAACACACGCCGTTTGCGGCCGGATGCTTCGTGCTGCTGTCGGGCCTGACCGTGCGGCGCGTATTCGGCCCCGGCCTCGAGTCAGGAGCCGCGCGGCAGCCCACCATCATTCGCCTGCTGCGCCGCGCGCTGCTGCTCGTCGTGGTCGGACGACTGGCCAGCATGGCCTTCGCCACCATCGAATGGCTGCTGCGGTCGCCGCCGGGCGGAGCCGGTCCGGACAACCTTTTCGCGATCGCAACTTTTGGCGAGGCCGGCGCCACCGGCGGCCTGCTGCTGCTCTACTCGCTGCTCCTTACGGCGACGCCCTTCCTCGAGCGGATGCGCCTGGCCATCGGCGGCGCGTCCACGATGCTGCTCAGCCTGGCGGTGTTCGCCGCCGCGCAGTTCGTGTCGGACGCCGCGCACTGGCCGCCGTGGACGTTCCCGCTCGCCCACTGGCAGCCGCTCTTCGTCGCGGGCTACCTGGCGTCGCCGCACCTCGGGCGGCTGCGTGATTCCAGCGGCGCCGTGTCCGCGCGATGGCTGGTCGCCACGACGATCGGCAGCGCCGCGCTGTTCGGCCTTCGCAGCGGGCCGACGCTCGGCCTCGACCTTTCGCCGCTGCCGGCGCTGGTCTTCCTCAAGGTTCCACTCAACGGCGCCGAGTTGCTCTGGTACGCAATCGCGAGCGCATTCGTGCTGAGCTGGTCCGCGCGGATGTACGAGGGCAGCGCACTGATGCGCCGCTCGAGCGCGTGGCTGGTGCACCTCGGGCGCTGGAGCCTGCTCGTCTACGTGTCGCACCTGTTGCTGGAACTGCCGATCATCGCGTTCCTGACGCTCGTCGATCCCTCGCCACTCCTACGCATGACGATGCTCGTGGTGATGGCAGCAGGCCTCAATCTTGCCGCCCGCCTCGCGTCGGCCGTGGCGGCTCGACGCAACAGCGGAGCCGTCCTCTTGCCCATCCCGGCCGTGTTTCGCGGCCTGCTCCCGCCGGCAGGCGCCGCCGGCGGCGCCGTGGCGCTGGCCTGCGCACTGACGGTTCTTCAGTTGCGGGTTCCGGATGCGGAGACGTTCGTCGCGATCGACGCAGACGTCGCCGCCGAGCTTCTGCTGATGGAAGTGGACACGTCCGAGCTCACCGAGACCGGCGAGATGATGCCGGCCTTGAGCTTCGTCGAAGACGGCGCCGGCGATTCGCAGGACGGCTGGTATGAGCAGTTCGAAGAAGACGACGACGGCGAGGAATCGCCGGCCGCCACGCTGCCGGACGACGACTCCGGCGACGAAGCGCTTTAGGAAGCCGGATCAGTCCACAAGAGCGCTCGGACCCCCCACCCCCTTCCGCTACGCATCAGTAGGCGCGCTGGGTTCGAACTGGAGGCCCAGTTCCTCTGGTACGAACTCGAGCGACGCGGACTCGGGCTGGAGTTTCCTGGCGAGGTCGAATCTTGCTGGTCTCGCGCGGGCGCAATGCCAACGGGGAAAGCTTCAAACTACGTGCGTGCCGACAACATCTCGCGCACTGCGGCGGCGAGCTCTACCTGGCTGTACGGTTTCTGCAAAAAAGAGAAGGGCGCCAGCTCGGCACGCTCACTGGACGTCATGGTGTTGCCGAATCCGGAGGCGAGAATGAAGGGCAAATCCGGGCGCAGCTGGTGTGCCGCGCGGATGAGGTCGGCGCCGCTGAGTCCGGGCATGGTGAGGTCGGTGACCACGAGATCGAACTCGTCTGGAGACGCCTCCAGAAGTCGGCGTGCTTGATCGCCGTCGGACGCTACCTTCACCTGATACCCGGCACGAGTGAGGAAGACTTCGCCTATTCGCAGGAGCGATTCCTCGTCGTCCACCAACAGGACGCGGCTACCGGCGATCAGGGGTGGCGTCTCTTCTGTTCGGTCGGCGACACCCTCCGTGTTGGGTTCGGCGACCGGCAGATAGACATGGAACGCCGTCCCTTGGCCGATCTCGGTGTAGACATCGATCGTACCCCCGAGAGCGTTCACGATGCCGTGGACGCTGGCCAAGCCGAGTCCGGTACCGCTTCCCTGCGGCTTGGTGGTGAAGAACGGCTCGAAGATGCGCGACAGGTGCTCGCTGTCGATTCCATCGCCGGTGTCCCGTACCGTCAGGCGAATGTACGCAGTGCCGGCTTCGATTCCCGGGTGGCTGGCCACGTAGTCGCGATCCGGGATGAAATCGGCGACCGAGATGTACAGGTGGCCACCGCCCTTGAGCTCCATCGCGTGCGCGGCGTTTGTGGCGAGGTTCATCAGGATCTGCTGAACCTCCACCGGCTCGGCGACGACGCTTGCCTTCGTTTCGGCTTCGCAATGAATGCGAATCGCGGCGGGCAGTGCCGCACGAAGCAGGGACAGCGTCTCTTCGACGATGCCGGCGACGGCGATGGGGTGGCGCTCCCGGACTGTTCGCCCGCCGAACACCATCATCTGGCGGACGATATCGCGGGCGCGAAGGCAGGCGCGGATGATCGGCTCGACCGCGTCTCGCGGCGCGGCGTCGCCGTCGTCGTCGCGAATCGACTCCGCGACGGCGAGGATGGCGCCGATGATGTTGTTGAAGTCATGCGCGATTCCGCCCGCCAAAGTTCCTACGGCCTCTAGTTTCTCGCTCTGGCGTAGCCGCGTCTCGAGATTTCGTTCGTGGGTGCAGTCGCGCAGGACGACGACGTGGTAGCGGCTGCACCCTGCCTCCTCGCGAAGCGGTGCGACCCCGACGCCGACTTCCTGCAATCGGTTGCGGTTGTCGGTGCGGGTGATGGCCGCGGCGAGCGAACCCTGCACGGCGATCGCTTCGGCCACCTGGGCAAGCGGGTCGTCCGGCGGCCACAGGATGCCGATGTTGCTGCCGATCAGCTGCGACGCGGGAACCGAGCAAAAGCGACCACACGCGGTGTTGGCATAGACCACGGCCCCGTCGGTGTGGGCGATCAGGATTCCGTCGCCGGCCTGCTCGACGGCACGCGCGAGGCGCGCCGTTTGCTCCTGGGCGAGTCGGCGACTGGCAACTTCGTTCTGGAGATCGGTATTGGCGGTCGCCAGGCGCGCTGCATTCTCCTCGAGCGATGCCGAGATCGCGTGCTGACGCAGCACCGACCGCTCGAGACGTCCGAGGAGGATCGTCG
>JBHEOD010000024.1:0-23173 GCA_046261745.1 Binatia bacterium | reverse complement strand
GAAATTCGTGGCGATCAGCGCCCACTTCATGAGCGGCACCTGATCTAGGCCGAACAGTGGGATGTCGGCGTCGGTGGCCAGCCCGATCGAGAACAGTGCGAGCGCGCTCGTAGCGAGCGTAGCGAGGCCGGCGCGGGCGCCGAGAAACAGCGCGCCCAGTACCGGTACGGCGAGAAGATAGATCTGGCTCGCGGCGCCGACGCGCACCAGAAATGCGACCCCAAGCAGGTGAGACAACGCTACCAGGCTCCAGGCGCGAAAGGCGTACGGAAGCGTCGGGCGAAGTGCCGCAAGTCCGATCCACAGCACGGCAACCGTGTCAACGATGACGATCGAATAGAGCCCCTGTAGAAACGCAAAGGCTATGCTCGGCACCGCGGTCGCCGCTCCGAGCACGAACACCAGGCGCAGGATTTGCGAGAGCACCTGATGGCGCCAGTGCAGGATCTCGTCGCGTGCGTTCTGCAGTACTTGCGCCATCTGCTGCACTACCTCTCTCCCGATGACCAAGTCCTCGACGGTGACAGCATCGGCTCATGGCCGCGGGAGGTTATGGCAATCCGTCGAGCGAGAGAAGCCCGCTTGAAATCCCCGTCCTCCCCGTCCTACTTCGGATCCATGAGCGATCTGCTGAACTGGACGACGAAACCGATCCCCGGTGAATTCGCGCTCGAAGGCACGCGCGTCAGGCTCGAACCTCTCGATTGGGAAGTTCATGGCGAGGGCCTGTTCGCTGCGGTCGGCGGGGAGTCCAATGCCGGGATCTGGACGTGGATGCCGCTTGGGCCGTTCGACGAACCGGGCCACCTCAACTCCTTCCTCGCTTTCATTCGGAGCACCGAGAACTGGCGGACGATGGTCATCCGACGAAGCTCGGGCGAGGTCCTCGGCATGGCGTCGTTCATGCGCATTCGCGAGGCACACGGCAGTGCGGAAATCGGCTGCGTCGCATTCGGACCGGCGCTGCGACGCAGCACGGAGGCAACGGAGGCGCTGGCGCTGATGGCCGGTCACGTCTTCGATCTCGGATATCGACGCTACGAGTGGAAGTGCAACAGCGAGAACGCGGCATCGAACCGTGCAGCCGTGCGCTTCGGTTTCAGGTTCGAAGGAACGTTCCGCAACGACATGGTGGCGAAGGGAAAGAACCGCGACACAGCGTGGTACTCGATTCTCGACACGGAATGGCCCGCGCTGAAGGCGGCCCTGGATCGCTGGCTGGCGCGCGAAAACTTCGCAGACGACGGCACGCAGCTGCGCACCCTCGAGTCGTTCCGGTCCGTCACCTGACGCAGCCGGCCGTCGAAAAGATGACCGCGGGCGACGCGGCCGCCGTCGTTCTGGTGGACAGTGCTCCAGGGGGGTACCCAAGTCGGCCTGATCGACTGAAGCCTTACGGGGTAACGCGTGTTGCGGCGTGTCGACGACGTCGGCGCCCTATCTGCCATCGGCTGAGCAAGCGTCTGAGGCTGAGAGGAAACCCGAGTCAGCAACCGTCAACCTGCTGGATGACGCCGTCCTGGAGCGGGAGGAGGAGGGCGAAACGACACTGCTCGCGACGCGGTGAGTCGCGCCGCGGGCCCAAGGTTCTGGACGAGTTTTTTGAGTAGGAAGTGGGACTTGCCACTTTGGTACGATTTGTGCGGACAACCAAAAAAATCTTCTCGCCCACCTTCGCAGAGCTGGTCACATCTACAGACTGAATGGTAAGTATGTTGCGCGCGGAACAAAAATTCGTTGCGCGGACCACACCATCCCCACGTCCCCCAAGGAGGAGGAACGAATGACCAACCACACCACTCTCAAGAAGAGCCTCGCGCTCATCACCATCATCGGCACCGTCGCCATGGCTTCGCAGGCCGCGGCCAGCACGGTTACCCAGAACGTTTCGTGGACCATCGACCGTTCCGGAACGACCGCGAAGTACCGGATCGCCGCGTACGGCGACTCGATCTACGCGGGATACAAGGGCTCGCTCGGCAACGTTGCCCGTTACGCCAGTCCCACTGTCGATGCGGAGTACCTGTCGGCACTGTGGAACGCGGACATCGAGAGCATTCGCCGCACCAAGTCGGGCGCAGTCGCCGGCGACATCTACAACAACAAAATCGTCTCCGAGCGCTCGTACATGCAGACGGCGAACACCCGCGTGGTCACGTTCGAGATGTGCGGCAACGACGGCCTGCAGGCGCGCAGCAGCTTCAAGGGCCAGACCGGAACTTGCAACTTCGGCGTGCTTAACACGGCGCTGAACAACTGCACCACCTACCAGGCCGCCGCGATGTCGTACATCAACGCCAATGCCAACGCCGCCACCAAGCTCAAGGTGATCGCCACCCTGCACTACCCCGGTTACAACGCCGATAACGTGCTGAGCGGCTGCACGGTCAACGGTGCGAAGGTCAACATGCGCGACACGTTCCTCCCCTACATCGCCAAGATGAACTGGAGGGCCTGCAACTTCGCCAACACCTACGGCTTCAAGTGTGTGGACAACTTCGCGGAGTACATGGGCGCCGACTACGATCGCAACGGCGACGGCCAGATCGACTCCGAGGCTCTCAAGTACGTGCAGGGTGAAAGCGAGGCGGCCTACGTCACGCGCATCACCAGCACGCTGAAGTCGACGATCATCGACGCGAACACGCACTTCGCCACGTCCAGCACCAGCTACGACTACATCCAGTCGGACAACACGCATCCGACGTACACGGGGACGACCGTCAGCGTCGGATGGTTCGGCGGCACGGGTTCGGGCACGAGCGCTCCGCGCTACACCTCGTTCACCGGCGGCAAGAGCCCGATCTGGAACCGGTACGGCCACGAGCGCACCGGCTGGTCGCTGTCGACGTGGAATCCTGCGGCCCCCTGACCGGGAATCCAGAGAGTGTGGGGCTCTGACCGCCCCGCAAGAGAAGCCCCGTTCAGGTTCACGCCTGGCGGGGTTTCTCTTTTGTGGCGCGCCGAACCCCATCGCGCGATATCGAGTCGAAACCCTGGACAGGTACGGGTTCTCCCGGGGCCGCGCGATCCTGGAAATCGGGGTTGGATGTGCTGACGTACGGAACCGCCAGCAGCGCCAGCGCCGCCATCGCGTACGCGCCTGCCCACGCTGCACCGGTTCCAAGTCCGAGCGCGACGATCGTGTCGCCCGGCGTCCACAGGAACGCGTGCATCAGGCCGACGAACGAAAGCGCCGCGGCCGCCGCACACCACGCGGCGGCGTGCGCGAAGCGGCGGTCGATGATCTCGGCCGTCACGGCCGCCAGGATCATGGCGGTGAAGATGAAGCCCTGCTCGAGCGCGAACGCGCCGCGGGCCGCGACGTCGAAACCGGCGAGCGTGCCTTCGAGCGACGACGAGAACGGCGGGCCCGACGGCATGCCGACGCCGCCCGCGCGCAGGCCCGTCTTCAGTATCAGCGTTCCCCACGCCGCAATGCCGGGCAGCAGGCCGACCGCGACGGCGGCCGCGTGACGGCGCGGCGTCGCGTCGAAGGCCTGCGCAACGATCACCACGCCGATCCACAGCACGATGGCCATGCCGGCTTCGATCGGGACGGCGAGCGCAACGAGAGCTGCGGCGCCGGTCAGGCACAGCACCGTCGCGAAGATGCCGCCGAGGACCGAGTAGCCGACGCGCGCGCCCATCGACTTCCAGCCGGGATGTCCGATGTAGATGGTGGTCGGGAAGCAGCTTCCGAACAGGCACGCCGCGAGCGTGCCGACGCCGTTGGCGAGCAGCGACGGGCGTGCCTCGAACTCGTCGCCGGCCGCGGCGGCGCTCTCGATGTTCTGCAGCGAGCCCACCACATTGACGACGCCCATCGGCACGATCACCGACAGGTAGGCGACGAGGCTTCCGTCGCCGAACGCACGCATGAGGTCGCCGAGGACGGGCACCGGCAGCCGAAAGCCAAGGTTCGCGATGGCTCCCTGCCAGGCCGCATCGTCGGCGGCGCCAACTCCGCTCACCCAGCACAGCAGCGTCCCGATGGCCACGGCGACGAGTCCACCCGGGATGCCGGCCACGAAGCGCACGCGACCGAAGTACGCCACCAGCACGATGACGAGCGTCGGGATGCCGACGATCGGCGATGCGTAGGCTTTGAAGAAGAAGCCGAGCGCGATGAACGACACCGCGATGCCGGCCAGCGACGACAGCAGCGCAGCGCGCGGCGTGCGCTTGCGCAGCGCTTCGGCCACGAACGCCCCCGCGCATTCGAGCACGCCGCTGCCGAAGCACGCCGCCAGCCCCGCGCGCCAGGCAACCAGCGAAGCTTCGTCGGCCGGCATGCCCGACGCCTGCGCGACCAGCTTGGCCGGCAGCATCACGAGGAAGATGAACGCGAACAGGCTGACGGTGTTGATGCCGTACGGAAGCGCGGTCACGTCGCTGCGGCCGGTACGCCGCGCGACGCCGGCCGCCTGCCAAGCGTAGAAGAGGTTGCCGACGAGCAAGGAGACGGCGGCGCCGGGAAGCACTCGGCCGAGGAGGAGTTCGTCGCTGAAGCCGAGCACCGAGCGGCACAGCCCGACGATCACCAGCAGCTGCACCAGGTTGTCGAGCGCCAGCCCGAAGAACCCGTCCACGTCCCCGCGCACGAACCAGCGAAAACCCGGGGAGGGTAAAGAGTTCTGCGGTGACATCGCGCTCGCGTCGCTCACGCCGTCAGGCGCCGGCGAAAAAATGGGGTCAGACCCCTTTTTCGAAGAAAAGGGGTCTGACCCCATTTTCCGTGACCGGCGCGGTGGTTCATCTCGATAACCTGTACCTGTCCCCGATTTCCTGGGGCAGGCCCCATTGCTCCAATTTAAATGGGGTCTGACCCCATTTTTTTGATTGGGCGGCCGGTGAGGGTTCGTTGGCGGGGCCACGGGAGCACGACGGCTTCGACGCTGGCGCCGTCCGCGAGCACGGTGACGGCAGTGCCGGCGTCGGCTTTGGCCCTGGGCACGTAGGCAAGCGCGATGGTGCCGAGGCGCGGGGAGCGAACCACGCTCGTCACGACGTCGTTTTCGTTGCCGCCGTCCACGCGCGAGCCGGCCGCCGCTTCGCCCGACAGCTTGAGAAGGCAGAGCTCGTGATTGATGCGGCCGCGACTGACTGCCCGCTCGACGACTTCCTGGCCGACGTAACAGCCCTTGTTGAAGTGAATCGCCCATTCGAGCCGCGCCTCGACGGCCAGGCGCGTCTCGTCCACGTCCACACCGTAGCGCGCCGCGCCGCTCTCGACGCGCAGGATTTCGAACGCCGCCACGCCGCAGCGCGCGGCACCGGCCGCTTCGATGGCCGCGCGCACGGCCGCGCCGTCGCTCGCGCGGCCCTCCTCGTCGCAAGCGAGCACGTCGAAGCACGGAACACGCAAATCGCCGCGTGAGAACACGAGCACCGCCTGGCCGGCGATGTTCGCTCCGCCCATCGCCCATGGGTCGAGAGCGGCCGCAGCAGAAGCGCCCGCCGCGGCGAGTACCGTGGCCGCGTGCGGCCCCGCAACGGTGACGCAGCACGCGTCCACGTCGTCCTCGAAATCGCAGTCGTCCGCGACGAGGAATCGCGACAGCGCCGCGCGCGCAGCGGCCGACCGGGCGGCGGTGGTCGAGATCCACAGGCGCTCGCCGCTCTCGTAAAGCGCGAGCATCGCCAGCGGCTTTCCCTGCGCCGTCAGCACGAGCGCGGCCGCGCCGCTGCCGCCCGTCAGCGACGTGACGTGCGCGGTCGTCTGCCCGTGCAGGAATTCGCGGCGTTCCTCGCCCGTGGCCGGGAAGAAGCGGCGCCAGCGTGAATCGACGATGCCGGCCGCCGTATCGAGCGCGGCCCAATCGGCGGCGGCATCGCCACGGGATGCCGGCGCACCTTCGTACGAGTCGTCCAGCGTCGAGGGGGCCCGCGCGTCGCTCATCTCATGCGTAGTGGCTGCGTCGCTTCACGGCGATCTCGCGCTCGAGCACGAAGATGTCCAGCTTCTGCGGCCCGGTTTCGCCGTCCTTCGGCTTGCGGAATTTGTGGCCGCGCAGCGTGACGGCCACGAGACCGAGATCCTCGCGGTCGGGATAGTCGCGGCACTCGCGGATGTCGGTGGCCGCGAAGACCGTGTCGCCGGAGAACAGCGGCGCCACGTGGCGGCCAGTGGTGTAGACGACGTCGGCCATCGCGTTGTCGGCGATGTCCGGGCACGAGACGCCGAGGCACAGGTTGAACGGGATTCCGCCGAAGATGATCAGGCGACCGCCGAGGTACTTGTCGGGGTTCATGTCGATCATGTGCTGGTTGCAGTGCACCTGCGAGGTGTTGTCGAGCTGCGCGGTCAGCGCGATGTGCTCGTCGGTCATCACCCGCCCGCGCGAATGCTCGTAGGTGTCGCCGGCGTGGAAGTCCTCGAAGTACGTGTCGGCGTTCGAGAGGTGGGCCTTGGACTTGTACTTGCGCGACGCGTCGTACGCCGGAATCCACGGCGTGCATTCGACGACGGGCTTCTTTGCGAGAACGGTGCCGTCGAGCGGCGCGGAGACGTCCGACTTCCAGACCTGCACCTTGCGCTCGAACGCGATCACGACTTCGCCGGTCTGCTTGCGGCCGACGCTGGAGACGTGCACGACGCCGATGTCGGGGGTCTTCGACGACGGCGTCACGCTGAGCACGGTGGTCTCGGCTTCGAGCGTGTCGCCGGGATAGACCGGCGCTCCGAAGCGCATGTCGATGTATTCGAGGTTTGCGCGCGCATTCTCGGAGACGTCTTCGACGGTCTGGGAGAACACCACCAGCATCACCAGGCCGGGCGGGCACACGATGTCGTCGTACCCGTAGAGCCGCGCGTACTCGCGGTTCTTCGAAAACGGGTTGGTGGTCATGTTGAACTCGGTGAAGGTGTTGAAGAGCCCCTCGGTCACCGTCTTGCCGCCCTTGTGGCGCATGACGTGCCCGACCTTGAAGTCTTCGAGAAAGTTGCCGGTCTTCTTGCGGATGACTGCCACGGGTTCGTTTCCTTCTTTCCGGGATGAGCGCGGGATGCGGCGAACCGGGGCTTATCGCGCGGTCGCGGGCCGAACTCAATTGGCCTCGTCGTCGTCCTTGCCAGCGTCGCTGCGCAACGGCAGTTCCACCGTCAGGCCCGGGAGAACGACGCGGCGCGGAGCGTCCTGCGCAATCGCAAAGAAGAGGACCAACTCTCCGTTCCACTCGCCGGGCTTGGCGGTGATGCCGAAGCCTCCGGTTTCCATCATCACGGCGAGGCGGGCCGTGCGTCCTCCGCAGTGCCAGGTTTGCCCGTCCACGGCGACGTGCCACGACGCGATCCGCGCGCCCGGCCGATGGTAGACCGCGAGCGGATCCGCCATCGTCGGCGTGCATGCCGCCAGCAGCGGCGTCGAGTTGCCGTTCTCTGCCTTCGCCATCACCGACTCGGCACTGAGCAGCGCCGTCGTCGACCCCGCCGCCACGCGCACGTCGAGAACCACGACAAAGCGCCGCGGATCGCCGGTGTCGCCGAGTTCGTCAACTTCGCCGATTCCGGCCGCCACGACGGTGGCGGAAACAAAGCCGGGACCGGTTGGCTTCGGTTCCACCGGCGCAGGACGCGTCGGGTCGTAACCGGGACCGAACGGGCTGGCCATCGGCGTAGGAGCGGCCGGTGTTTCGACCGCAGGCGGACTCACGGCAGACGGCGCTGCCGGCGCCGCAACGGCGGGGGCGGCCGGAGCCGGCGCAGCTTCGATCGGCTTGGCGGCAGACGGCGCGGCGCCCGTCGCCCCGGCGCGACCCGTCGCCGCAAGCACGGTCGCGGCCGCCAGCAACGAGACGACGGAACGGGCGAACGCGCAGCGCATGCTCAGCTCATCACGACGACGCCGCGGGCGTTGCGGCCGCTGCGAAGGTCGGCCACCGCCTCGTTGATCTCGTCGAGCGTGTAGGTGCGTGACACGAGTTCGTCGAGCATCAGTTCCTTCTTGTGGTACAGGTCGATCAGCAGCGGCACCGTCGTCCACGAGTCGGCCGAGCCGTTGGTAGTTCCGCGCATGCCCTTCTCCTGCGTGACGGCCGCGATCTGCGACAGCGACACCTTCTCCTTCATGTGCGCGATGCCGACGAGGATCACCTCGCCGCCCTTCGCGATCGACAGGAACGCGACGCGCGCGATCTCGGCGTTGCCGACGGCCTCGAACGCGAAGTCGAGCCCGGCGCGATCGCGCGTCAGCGCGCGCAGCGCCTTGTGCAGGTCGGGCGTGTCGCCGCGCAGCGTGTGGGTGGCACCGAACTTTTTCGCCATCTCGAGCTTCGCGTCGTCGAGGTCGATGGCCACGATGAGCCCGGCGCCGGCCATGCGCGCGCCCTGCACGATGTTGAGACCGACGCCGCCGCAACCGAACACCGCCACGTCGTCGCCCTTCTTCACTTTGGCAGCGTGAACGGCTGCTCCGTAGCCGGTGATGACGGCGCAGCCGAGCAGTGCGGCGCGGTCGAACGGCATATCCTTGTCGATCTTGATGACGGCGTTATCGGCCAGGATGATCTGTTCGGCGAAGCCGCCGACGCCGAGAAAGGAAGCCACCGGCGTGCCCGCGGCGGTCACGCGGTCCATCGCACGGGACGTGGGATCGTCGGCGAGATTGCAGAGGTGGCGCCGGCCTCCCTTGCAAAAGCGACACTGCCCGCACGACGGTGACCACGCGGCGACCACGTGGTCACCCACGGCGAGTCCGGTCACGGCACTGCCGACGGCTTCGATGATGCCTGCGGCTTCGTGGCCGAGGATGACGGGGGTGGGGCACGCGAAGAACTCGTTCAGCACGGACAGGTCGCTGTGGCAGACGCCGCAGGCTTTGACGCGAACGAGGATTTCGTGGTCGGCAATCGGTCGCAGGCTTACTTCTTCGACCTTGAGCGGCTGATCTTTCTGGTAGACGACGGCGGCGCGGGGCATTTCTCTCTCCTCTGGTTTTGGGGGCGGCTGGCCCGTGCCATCGCCCTTCGGTGGGCGGCGGGGACGGGGGGCGTGCTCGCTCGCTAGGTCCTCACTCGCTTTGCTCGCTCCGGAGACGCGAGCAAGCACGCCCCCCGTCCCCGCCGCTCGCGATGTTCTGCTGTACGCGACGTTCTTCTGTACGCGTCTTTACCTTTTAGGGCGATGTCATACTCGGCGGTTGGCGACGTCGAGGCGGTCGCTCAGGATTCGGGCGATATTGAGGAAAAACTTCGAAGCCAAACGCGGGTAGCGGATGCGCAGGCGGCGCAGGAAGGCTTCGTCGATGACCAGCGCGTCGAGCTCGGTGGAAGCCACCACGTCGGCGCCTCGCGGGGCGCGGCGCAGCAGCGCCATCTCACCGACGATGCCGCCGCGCGGCAGCGGAATGTTGACGCCGTGGTCGAGCAGCACCTGGCCGCTGCCGGTGAGCACAAGGTACATTTCGCGTCCTTCGTCGCCTCGCCTCACCACGAACTCGCCGCTCTTGAATGTGCGTAGCCGGCCGAGCAGCACCACCAGGCGCACGCCCAGGCGGCCGAGGCCCTCGAAGAGCGGAATGGTCAGGTGCGGGCTTGGTCCGAGGCGCGAGGAGACGAGGTCCCAGACGCTGATGACCGGAACCGTCGCGAGGATGGCCGGCACGAGGAACAGGTTGGTCAGCAGGGCCACCATCATCGTGAGCGCGGTCAGCCAGCCGAACGTCGAAATGATCACGAAGTTGGACGTGGTCATCACCATGAAGCCGGCGGCCAGCGTGATCGTGGTGGCGATGACCGGGCGGCTCACGATGTGCAGCGTGGCCAGCAAGGCCTCGCGCTGCGTGCCGGTCGTCTTCACGACACGGTTCAGGCGCGCCATGTAGTGAACGGTGTCGTCCACGGACACGCCGAGCGCGATGGCTGCGATGATGCTGGTGGCCAGGTTCAGCTCGATGCCGCCGAAACCCATCACGCCGAAGAACACGACGTTGGGGATCACGTTCGGAATCATCGCCATCAGGCCGACACGCAGCGACAGGAACATCACCGACAGCACGATGAAGATGATCCCATAGGCCACCACGGTGCTCTCGACCTGGCCCTGCAGGATGCGGTCGGAGATGGATGCCATCACCACGAGCGTGCCGGTCATCTGCACGTCGACGCCGCGCGGAAACGCCTCGGCCGCGTAAGTCTTCACCTGCTCGACGAGGGCGGAGGTCTCGAGTGACCCGGTCAGCGATGTGCGCAGCGTGATGTGCAGGCGCTGGAAGTCGCGGTCGACCACGCCCGAGAACGAGCGCGGGTTCGCCGAGACGAGCTGCAGCACCTGGGGAAGCTGTTTGTCCGGCGACTCCCAGAAGCTCTTGGGAGGCGGCGACTCGATGATCTCACCAGTGGCCTCGTTGAGGATCATCTCTCCGCCGGCCTGCTGCAGGCCGAGGTCGAGCTCGTCGAGGTAGTCGACGAGCGAGAGGCTCTCGTCGACGCCGCGGAGCCCCTCGGCAAATATCTGGAAATCTTTCACGCGGCGGATCGCGGTGATGTCGCGGAAGTAACCCGGCTCGGGGCCCTGGATGACCACGGAGATCGGATTGGGGCCGGCGAGCTTCTGCTGGATGACTGAGAAGCTCTCGCGTATCTCCGAGCCCTCGCGGAAGGCCATCAGGAAGTCGGTGTCAACCTTCACGCGCATCGCGCCGTAGGCGGCCAGCAGCGTGAGGAACGCGGCGCCGGCCAGCACCTTCATGCGATGATCCACGCAGACTCCGCCAAGACGCGCGACGGCGCGCTCGAGGCGCGGCGGCTGGTGCGCACGCCCCTCGTTTGCGTCGTCCGGTGCGGGCGACGGCGCCGGTTCGCCGCCGGCCGGCGCCGGCAGGGCGCGGCGACCGGGCATGCTCAGCAATGCGAGCGGAATGCCGAGCACGCATCCGACGGTGACCACCGCGATCCCGAGCACCGCGAACTTGCCGAGGCCGGCGATGGCCGGAATGGGGTGGATGGCAAGCGAGCCGAAACCGATCGCGTTGGTGAGCGCCGACACGGAAACCGGAAGGCCCACCGCGCCGAGCACGCTGCCGAAGATCTGCTCGGATGTGAGCGCGGCCGACTCGGGCTTGCGCACCAGTTCCATGTACGCGTCGACGATGTGGATGGCGTAGGACCCGCCGATGACCAGCAGCAGCGACGGCAGCACCAGCGTCGCCAGCGTGATCGGCTCGCCGAACCAGCCCATCAGGCCGACGAGGCAGCCCACGTCGAGAGCAAGAGCCGCCAGCGGCAGCAGCGTCGCGCGCACCGAGCGGAAGATGCCGAAGAGCACCACCGCCATCAGCGCGAGGCTGGCCGGCAGGAAGTCGAGCAGGTCGCTCTGCATGCGCTCGACGGCCTGCACACGGATGTGCGACATGCCGGTATAGCGAATCTTGCGGCCCACCCTGTATTCGTCGAGGACCGCCTGGACGTCGCGCTCGACCGCCGCTTCGTCGTCGGTGGTGACAGCGTTCTCGAAGAAGACAGTGACGGCCGCCGCCTTGCCGTCGGCCGCCACGAGGTTGGGCACGTAGATCGGATTGGCGTGGACGCGGTCGCGAAGCGCGGCGAGGCCGGCGGCGGTGATCGGCCCCGGTGCGAGCAGCGGCGGCGGGTTGAACACGTCGGCCACCGGGTCGCTGGCGTTGGTGATGCTGAGCGTGCGGGTGACCCCGTCCACCTCGGCCAGGCGGTCGGTCAGCGCCCGCAGAACCGTGACGTTCTCGACGCTGTAGACATCGTCGCCCTCGAGCAGCGCGATGCCTATCTCCTCGTCACCGAACTCGCGGCGAACCTGTTCGTTGAAGATGCGGGCGGGATCGTCGGAAACGCTGAGCGACGCGAGCGAGCCGTCGAAGGTGATTCGGGTGATGCCGGAAAGCGCCGTCAGCGTCACCGCCACCATGACGGCAAGGGACGTGCGCGGATACCTGGCGAGTGAGCGAATCGAACGAATCAAAAATCACCCCGGCAAGAGTGCTCCGCGCGATCCCTGCGGCCGGCCTGCGCGCGGTCGCTTGCCCTGTTCCGTTTCTCGTACCGGGTCAGAGCTTGGCGGCAACCTCGTCGAGCATCTCGACGATCGGGGCGGCCGCCAGCTTGCCCTTGAGCTGCCCCATCAGCTCGCCGAAGCGCGCCGAGGCCGAATGGGCCTGAAACGCATCCATGTCGGCGTACCGTTCGAAGAAGACGAACTCGCCGGGATCGGTCTGCGAACGGTTGCACGCGTACGAGATCGTGGCGGCCTCGTTGGCGGCGACCCACTCCACCATGTCGCGAAAATGGCCGGCGACCTCGTCGGCGACCTCCTGCTTGGCCTTGATCCTGGCAACGACGACAACCATCGATGTTCCTCCCGGGGGCCCGGTGACTGATGAATCCCGGGAGCGGCGCAAACCTACTTGCCGACTACCTTCCATGCAACAACGCGGCATCGACGCCGCGATTCACTGTTCGACTTCCTCCTCGCCTTGCTGCTCGCCTTGCGTGGCGGGCGGGCGGCGGCGGGCGGCCCAGCGCATCTGCCGGGCGATGCCGCGCAGGATGCTCACCTCACGGTCGTCGAGCCCGCCGCGCGTCAGCATCGAAGTGACGGTGGCCATCACTCGCTCGTCCTGGTCGCCGTGCAGGAAGCCGATCTCTTCGAGCACGCTTCGCCAGTCGGCGAGCGCCGCCGCTTGCGCGGCCGCTCGAGCGCGGGCGCCCGGGCGCGCGGCGGTCGTGTCGCTGCCATCGCCGGTCGGCTCGCGGCTTTCGCGCACGGAATCGTCGGTTCGGAGCGTCCCGGCGCGTCTTCGCACCGACTGCCGCCACTCGTAAAGGCACACGACGACGGCCTGCGCGAGGTTGAGCGACGCATAGTCGTTGTCGGTCGGAACGAAGGCCAGGCGATGACATCGGGCCAGTTCCTCATTGCTGAGGCCGCGATCCTCGGGTCCGAACACCAGCGCAACGTCGGACGCGGGCAGCCCCTGGGCCAGCGCCTGCGCGAACACCTCGCCGACTTCCTCGACGGGGATGCTCCACGGCTCCTCGCGCGAGGTGGTGCCGATGACCAGCGTGGAAGCCGCGACCGCATTCTCGAAAGTGGTTGATTCGCGGCGCGACGCGAACACGTCGCCGGCGTGGACCGCCGTGCGCCGAGCTTCCTCCGGGTCGTAGTCGCCGCCGACCACCACCAGTTCGCCGGCGCCCATGTTCTTGATGGCTCGGCAAGCGGCGCCCACGTTGGACCCGCGTCGCGGGCCGAGCAGCACCACGCGCAGGCCTGCAGGAGCTCTCGTGAGAGGCGCCGCGCCGGAGGCCGGGACGGGACTATCCGACAAGTTCGCGCAGGCGGCGCTTGAGTTCGGCCAGCTCGCCGCGGGCCGCATCGGCGTCGGCCTGGGCCGCCGTCAGCGCTGCCTCGAGTTCGACGGCGCGCTCGTCAAGCGCCGCGATGTGACTCTCGAGCTCGGTGTGCCGCGCGGTCTGGCGCTCCGCGTCCACCAGGCGGGAGCGAAGTTGCTCGAAGAGGTCTTCGGCCGAGTTGCCGGTGGACGGGGCCGCCGTCGGGGCGTGGACGGCCGCAGCCGGCGGCGGGGCCGGTCTTGCCGAGACCGCGGCGCGCGGCGGCGCCGCGTCGTCGTTGCGAGAGCGTTCGGAGACCTGGCTCGAAGCTCGCGACGACGACTCGACGGGACGCTCGAAGACGCGCTCGGTGGACCGACCGGACGGCTCCGCCCTGTCGCCAGCATCGGCCGACCAGCGCACCTCGAAGCGGCAGGCCTCGGCGCCCTGCAGGCGGCAACCTTCGGCATGCTTCACATCGAGACCGCGCGCCCCGACGGCCAGGAGCCTTTGCGTCAGTTCCCCGGCGATGGCGATGCAGACGTTCGAGAAGCCCGGCATGCCTCGGTACAAAACCTCTGCAATTCCAGGCTCATCCATATTCACTTCGAAACCGCTGCCTGATGGGCCGACGAAGGCCGCGGGCAGCGTCGGCAGGCCGGCCACTATGTCGGTGGCCGACAGCCTGGCGTCCTCCGGCAGACCCTTGGTGGCGGCGTAGGCGAGTCCGCGCGCAAAGCTCGTGTCGCGCGGCGAGCGCCGCATCAGATCGGTGAACTCGCCGGCGATGTCGGCCGTCCACGGGTACCACTTGTCGGGATCGAACTCGGCGTAGCGCTTGCGCTCCGGCTTGGACAGCGACGGGTGCATCGTCGACAGGAAGCGAAAGACTTTTCCGGAGATCTGCGCGGATTCCACTTGGTTCGAACCCCTTGGGGAGGATGGGAGCATTCTAATTGGGGGCGAGGCCGAGCACCAAGCGGACGAGGCCGTTGAACACAGCCGTCACGAACGCCAGGTCGAGAATGGCCCCGTCGCTGAGACCACAGCGCCTGAGTTCGTGGATGCGGTCTTCCGTGATGGTGTGGGAGTGCAGCGTCATGTCGCGCGCGAAACGCACGCAGCAATGCTCGACGTCGGGAAGGCTCGTCGGCGAGCCTTCGGCCGCCGCAATCACGTCGGCCGGGTTCTCGCCGCGCTGCCTCAGCCAGTCGCCACAGTTGGTCGAAAAATACTCGCAGCCGGTCAGCCGCGAGACGACCAGACCCACGCGGATCCAGCGGTCGCGCGGCATCACCGCGGCGGACGTACGCAGCGCGCGCAACTGCACGTCGAAGATCTCGGGGCAGGCCTCGAGCAGGTCAAAGCCGGGGGGCAAAGACGCAAAGCCGATCTGGTGCAGGAAGAGCTCGCGCATCGCTGCGCGGTCTACTTCGGGCGGAAGGCCCGGCAGGGTCTTCTCGTCCATGTTCATGCTGAAGGAGGCCAGGCGCGCGAGCAGGCCGATGGCTCCGCGCTTGCCCGCTTCGAAACGGCGCAGCGGAGCGGGAATCTCGGAGTCGACGCCGAGGGCGTTGGCCATGCGTGTGACGCTGTTGAAAGCCGCGATCACGGCCACGATCTCGATGCGCTGTTCGAGAACCGGCCATGCCGCCGCCAACTCGGTCCGGTGGATGTCCTTCATGCTTCGGGGATCGGTCGTCAGGCGCAGCGCCATCCGCACCGCTTCGCGTTCGGCGTCGGTCATGCCGTCGGCGTCGACGAGGCGGGCCGTCACATCGCGGGCCTTGTCGCCATCCATGCCGCTGGCGAGCAGGTAGATCATGTGGGCGTCTGCGCAGTAGTCACATCGCGCGGCCACAGATACGCAAACCGCAAGCATTTCCTTGACTTGGCGCGGGACTCTCGGACTCCACATGAGGGCGATCCAGTGTCGGTAAACGCCCTCCATCGTCTCCGGGCGGAGACTGAAAACCTGCATCAGATTGGGGACCCTCGGCACCTCCGACCGCACCTCCCGGTAGACCTGGGCCAGGCGGCCGCCGGCCTGGGAGGGGGCGATGTGTCGGATGTAGGCCATGGCGGCGGGCAGCATCCCCACGCGAACCGGGTCAGTCAAACGGGCAGGCCCGGCGCGAAAGTGCTGACAGTTGCGTAAAGAGCCTTGACCCATTCGGGCTCGCGTACTAAACGCTCGGTATGTCCAAACCGGAGCGAGCACGCAGGAGCGAGGATGCCCGCGGCGATCTCAAGGAGACCGCCATCGACTGCTTCTCCCGCTATGGGTACCAGGGCACGTCGATCGACCGAATCGCGCGCGAAGCCGGCGTGACCAAGGGCGCGATCTACTACCACTACAAGGACAAGAACGACCTGCTCTCGGCCGCCGTGGCCGACCGGGTCGCCGAGTTCGAGGATCGCGTGCAGAGCGCCTGCAAGGGACTGGGCCCCGACGAGAGTTTGCGCCGGGTGGTGGCCGTCTGCGTGGAACACGCGATCTCCAACGACCGCCCGCGCTTTGCGATCAAGCTGATGGTCGAGGCCATCGACACCAACGACCCCCTCCTCGACAAGATGCGCGGGATGATGAAGCGCTTCCGGGCCTTCCTGCGCAACATCGTCCGGACCGGCCAGGACGACGGCGCGTTCCGGGCCGACGCCGATGCCGACGCGATCGCCGCCACGCTGACCAGCACGGTGATCGGCGCCGAGACCCAGTACTACCTCGATCCCGAACGCTTCCGCCTCGCGGAGACCCTCGAGGCCTTCGTGTCCCAGCTTTGCCGTGACCTTCGTGCCGACGGCGCCCAACCCGACCGATCCGCCCCTTTGCAGGAGACACTCAACCCATGATCGATTTTGAACTCGACGAAGAGCAGCAGCTCATCCGCGAAACCGTCACCAAGTTCGCGTCCGGGCAGTTGCGCCCGGCGGCCCGCGAGGCCGACGAGACCGGGATCATCCCCGAGTCGATCGTCAAGGCAGCCTGGGAACTCGGCCTCATCCAGGGCTCGGTCCCGGAGGCTTACGGCGGCTACGCGGCCACCGAGCCGTCGGCCATCACCGGCGCCATCGTCGCCGAGGGCCTGGCCGAGGGAGACCTTTCCATCGCGCTGCACCTGCTGTCGCCGCGCCTGGTCGTCGACCCGGTGCTGCGCCTCGGCAGCGAGGAACAGAAGCTCGCGATTCTTCCCACCTACATGTCCGAACGCTTCACGCCGGGCTCGGCCGCGGTCGTGGAGCCGTGGATCGGCTTCCACTTCACGAAGATGCGCACCACCGCGCGACGAGACGGAGGCGACTGGGTGATCGACGGCGAGAAGTGCCAGGCCGTGCTCGCCGCCGCGGCTCCTCACGTGATCGTCTACGCCAGCACTGCCGACGGCATCGGCGCGTTCGTGGTGCCCGCCGGCAGCCACGGCATGACCATCGGCGAGAGGGAAAAGAACCTCGGCCTTCGCGGTCTCGAAACTTACGGCATCACCTTTTCCGGCTGCCGCGTGCCCGCGTCGGCCCGCCTCGGCGGCGACGCCACGGTGATGCTGCGGCGTTCACGCGTGGCCCAATCCGCCATGGCCGTCGGTATCGCGAAGGCCTCGCTCGACTACGCCATCGTGTACGCCAAGGAGCGCGACGCGTTCGGCGTGAAGATCGCGCAGAAGCAGGCCATCGCGTTCATGATCGCCGACATGGCCACCGAGACCGAAGCCGCGCGTCTGCTCAACTACGAGGCCGCGTGGAACCTCGACCAGGGCAACGAAGCCTCTCGCGAAGTGGCCATCGCACATCGCTACACAGCCGACATGGCAATGGCCGTCACCGACAACGGGCTGCAGGTTCTCGGCGGCCACGGTTTCATCCGGGACCATCCGGTCGAGATGTGGGCGCGCAATGCGCGCGGATTCGCGATTTTCGAAGGCATCGCGAGCGTCTGAGGCCAGGGCCTCGACGCCGCACGACAACGCAACGAACACCGGGCGGGCACGGGCCGCCACTGGAGCACCACCATGGACTTCTCACTTTCGGACGCTGCAATGAACAGGATCGCCATGTCGCGCATGGCCGCCGAGGGCATGATGCGCCCGATCGCGCGCCAGTATGACGAAGAGGAACACACCGATCCGTGGGAGTTCTTCAACTCGATGTGGGACATCAGCAAGGCCAACCGCGACCAGACGAGCATGTCGGGCGGCGGCGGCGGTAGAAAAGCGACGAATGGCCATTCCAACGGCCACTCCGAGAACACGCTGCTCGCGTGCATGCAGATCGAGGAACTGGCCTGGGGCGATGCGGGTCTTTACCTGTCGATCCCGAATCCCGGGCTCGGCGGCGCAGCCGTGCAGGCCGTCGGCACCGCCGAGCAGAAGCAGCGCTACCTCGGCACGTTCTACGACGGGAAGCCGAAGTGGGCCGCGATGGCGATCACCGAGCCGCATTTCGGCAGCGACTCCAAGCAGGTGGCCACCACCGCCGTGCGCGACGGCGACGAGTGGGTGCTCAACGGCACCAAGATTTTTTGCACGTCAGGCCACCGCGCGCTCGACAAGTCGGACGGCTTCGTCGTCGTGTGGGCAACGCTCGACAAGAACAAGGGACGCTCGGCCATCAAGTCGTTCATCGTACCGGCCGGCACGCCGGGCGTCACGGTCAGCAAGATCGAAGACAAGATGGGAATCCGCGCGTCGGATACCGCGATGATCCTCTTCGACAACGCGCGCATCCCGGCCGACAACATCCTCGGCACCGCCGACATCGTCGACAAGGACTCGCGAGCCGGCTTCGGCGGCGTGATGGCCACCTTCGACAGCACGCGCCCGATCGTCGCCGCCAGCGGTATCGGCGTCGCACGCGCGTCGCTCGAGTTCCTCAAGCAAGCCGTTGAGGACGCCGGCATCAAGGTGCGCTACGAAGTCAGCGTCGCCGATCAGACCGTGCTCGAGCGCGAGATCATGAACATGGAAGCCCAGCTCCAGGCCTCGCGACTGCTCACCTGGAAGGCCTGCAACATGATGGATCGCGGGCAGCGCAACTCGAAGGAAGCGTCGATGGCCAAGGCCAAGGCGGGGCTGGCCGTCACGCGCATCACCCAGAAGTGCGTGGAACTGGCCGGCGCGCTCGGGTACTCGCGCAAGCTGATGCTTGAGAAGTGGATGCGTGACGCGAAGATCACCGACATCTACGAGGGTACCCAGCAGATCAACCTGCTGATCATCGCGCGCGCGGTGCTCGGCTACACGTCGGTGGAGTTGAACTAGCCGGACGACGGCGAGTCTTTAGTCTCGCCAAAATACCTGTCTCACGACAGCGACTTGAAATGAGACGGTCCGGCGCGCTTGCGCCGGGCCGTCTTGCATTCTGGCTTCTGTTTCGCGAGGCGACCCCTCTTTCGAGGGAAGCGTTGCGCGCGACGATCGATGTTCCGCGTGCACGCAATCGCGTACCGCCACACATATTCCGCGAGAAGCGTGCGGAAAAATCACACAGAAAATCTCACCCGCTCCAACCGCCTTGCCACGCGACCGCGTGAGGTAGTAGAACGACGACCGTGGAACGTCGCACTCCCCTGCTCTCTTTGTTCGCGATCGCGGTCATCCTGGCCTCCTTCGTCAATCTTTCCTTCATCTACGTCGCCACGAACCAGCCCCGCGTCATTCGCCACACCATCTTCGAGGAATCCTTCTCCGGTACGGCCGCCGCGATGCCGCGCCCGAAGGTCGCAATCGAAACCGCACTGAAGAAGGGCGACGTCAAGTCAGTCAAAGAGCACATGTACTGGTGCTTGAAGAACGGCACCTGCAACCTGGAAAAAAATCTCGAGGCCGCCGTTTCGTCGAACAACGCAACGACCACCAAGGTACTCATCGCGGCCGGGGCGAACGTGAATGCTCCCGGCAAGCAGAAGGAAACCGCGCTGCATGCGGCGGCGATGCAGGGACGCACCGGGATCGCCAGGATCCTGCTCGCGGCCGGCGCCGACGTGAACGCGCGGGACGCCGACGGCCACACGCCGCTGCACTCCGCCGCCGCGTGGGGCCACACCGAACTCGCCCGCATGCTGGTCGCGGCCGGCGCCGACGTGAACGCCGGCGACCACGCCCGGCAGACGCCGCTTCACCTGGTGGCCAGCCGGCGGGTGCCTCCGCTGGCCGGCTATGCCGACGTTGCCCGCTTGCTGCTGGACGCCGGCGCGAGGCCGAACCTCAAGGCCGCCGACGGTTCGACGGCGCTCAGGCGGGCCGAGTTGGCCGCTTCACAACTGACACTCGACGGCAACTTGAAGGCGGCCGGCGATGCCAACGAGGTCGTGAGCCTGCTCAGCGGAAGCCGCGGTTACCACTAACCTCGGCCAACTTCGGCGCGAACGCCGCGTTTCCCTTCTCAAGCCGCCGCGGCGGTGCCAGAATCCGGCGCCCGTCATCCCCCCTGTCCCGGAGGCACTCGATGAATCTACGTCATGCGGCGATCCCCCTTCTCGTTGTCCTCGCCGGCTGCGCGTCCACGCGGCAGCCCGTCCAGCCTGTTCCAATGGAAGCGGAGGGGTCCGTCCCGCTCTTCGAAGGTCTCGGCACCAACGGCCGGCGCATCACCACAACTTCCCCGGAAGCGCAGCGCTACTTCGACCAGGGCCTGAGCTTCATGTTCGCGTTCAACCACGATGAAGCCATCCGTTCGTTTCGCAAGGCCGCCGAGCTCGACCCCAATGCGTCCATGGCGTGGTGGGGCATCGCGCTGGCCAACGGACCGCACATCAACAATCCGTTCGTGTCGCCGGAGTCGGCCGCCGCGGCATGGAGCGCGCTCGAGCGCGCCCGCCGGGAGCCGCGCGCCGCCGGTCCGGTGGAAAACGCGTTGATCGATGCGCTGGCGGCGCGATACGCCAATCCCGCCCCCGCCGACCGCACGGCTCTCGACGTGGCCTACGCCGATGCGATGCGCGAGGTCTGGAAACGCTACCCCACCGATGCCGACGTCGGCGCGCTGCTCGCCGAAGCGCTGATGGACCTGCGGCCGTGGAACCAGTGGACACCCGCCGGCGATGCGCAGCCCGGCACCGCCGAAGTGCTGGCGACGCTGGAGGCGGTGATGAAGTTGCAGCCGGATCATCCGCTCGCGCTTCACCTCTACATCCACGCCGTCGAGGCTTCGCGCGAGCCTGGCCGTGCCGATGCACCGGCCGACCGCCTGCGCGACCTGCAACCCGGGCTCGGCCACCTCGTGCACATGCCCAGCCACATCGACGTACGCCGCGGCCGCTGGCGCGAAGCCGTCACCGCCAATGCCAAGGCGATCCGCGCCGACGAAAAGTACCACTCGATTGTTCCGCGCCAGGGATTCTACGGCCTCTACATGGCCCACAACCACCACATGCTCGCGTTCGCCGCGATGATGATCGGACGGCGCGAAGAGGCCACGCGCGCGATCGACACGATGACCTCGGCGATCCCGCCGGCCTGGGCCGAGCAGTGGGCAATGATCGCGGATGGCTTCCTCGCCATGCCTATCGAAGTGCGCGTACGTTTCGGCGCGTGGGACGAGGTGCTGGCCGCGCCCGAGCCGGCGAAGATCTTCCCGTTCGCGCGCGCGATGCGGCACTACGCACGCGGCGTGGCCTACTCGGCCAAGGGCGACACGAAGGCCGCGCGCGCCGAGCAGCAGGCCTTCGCGGCCGCACGCGCCGCGCTGCCGGCCGACTCGATCTTCGGCAACAACAAGGCGCCCGACCTGCTGGCCGTGGCCGACAGTGTGCTCGAGGGCGAGATCTCCTACCGCGAAGGCAACCAGCAGGCCGCCTTCGTGTCGCTGCGCCGCGCCGTCGAACTCGAGAGCGCACTCAAGTACGACGAGCCGCCGTCGTGGATTCTTCCCGCCCGTCATACGCTCGGCGCCGCGCTGCTCGATGCGAAGCGCCCACGCGAGGCCGAGCTCGTGTTCCGCGAAGACTTGAAGCAACTGCCGAACAACGGCTGGGCGCTCTTCGGTCTTGCGAAGAGCCTTCGCGACCAGGGCAAGACGGCCGAGGCGGCCCGCGCAGACGCCGAGTTCCGCAAGGCCTGGGACGGCGCGGATTACGAGATCACTTCACCCTGCGCCTGCCTCACGCCGGCCTGAACGGGTAGCAACACCCGAGCGTCGCCGCCCAGAGGGCACGACCGTGACGGAACAGATCCTCATTCGCGGCGGCCGCGTGCTGACGATGGTACCCGGTGCCGGCGAAGTCGCCGCCGACGTGCTCGTGCGCGGCGCTCGCATCGCCGAGGTGGCACCGGACATCTCGTGTCCGGACGCCAGGGTGATCGACGCGCACGGCATGATCGTGCTGCCGGGTTTCGTCGATACCCATCGCCATGTCTGGCAGACCCAACTGCGCACGGTGGCCGCCGACTGGAGCCTCTTCAACTACTTCACGCAGATGCGGCTGATGTATTCGGCCTTCTACCAACCGGACGACGTGTTTCTCGGCAACCACGTCGGGGCGCTCGAAGCGCTGGACGCGGGCATCACCACGGTCGTCGATCACTGCCATATCCTGCACACGCCCGAGCATACCGACGAGGCGGTTCGCGGCCTGGCCGAATCCGGAATCCGTGCGGTGTTCTGCTACGGCCTGTTCGAGAGCCCGTCGTATCGCGAGGATCCGGTGCGCGCGTCGCTGCCGGCCGGCTGGCGCCGCACGGATGCGACGCGGCTGCGTCGCGACCGCCTGTCCTCCCGCGACGACCGCATCGTGATGGGCTTTGCGCCGGCCGAAATCGACGCGAATCCGTACGAAACCAACGTCGAGGAGATCCGCTTCGCGCGCGAGCTCGCGGCTCTGCGCATTTCCTGCCACGTCGCGATGGGCGCTTACGACTCCGGTCAGCGTTTCGTCGAACGCATGGGCACCGACGGCCTGCTGGCCGACGACATGCTCTTCGTGCACGGATCGTCGCTGACAGACGAGGAGTTGCGCATGATGGCCTGCAGCGGCGCGGCGGTGTCGGCCACGCCGGAAACCGAGATGCAGATGGGCATGGGGTTCCCGGTGGCAATCCGGGCGCGCGATGCCGGCGTACGCAGTTCGCTCGGCATCGACATCGTGTCGAACTATTCGGGCGACATGTTCGCGCAGATGCGGATGTGCCTGCAGGCGTCGCGTGCGCTCGAGAACCGCGGCTACGAGGAGCGCGGCCGGGCGCCGCGAACCATCCGCGTGACGGCCCGCGACGTGCTCGACCTCGCGACGCGCGCCGGCGCCGAGGCCGCCGGCCTGGCGGGACGCGTCGGCACTCTCGAGGCCGGCAAGCAGGCCGACGTGGTGCTGATCCGCACCGACTCGATCCACATGACACCGGCCATCGACGCCGTCGGCGCGGTCGTGCTCCACGCCAACTCGGGCGACGTCGACACCGTGCTGGTGGCGGGGCAGTGCGTGAAGCGTGACGGGAAGCTGGTGGCCGTGGACTGGCCGGCGCTGTCGGCGCGCCTTTGCGCGTCGAGCGCGCGCATCGTCGAAGGCATGCGCTCCGTTCCGCTCGCGGCCATCGAGGACCTCGCCGCGCAGATGATCCCGCGCGCCGAGTAACTTCTTTGGCTCATCGCGGCTTTGGGTGTTCCCGCCACCTTGGCTGAGGGAAAACCGCCTTCCGGATAGCTCCAGGCTGCTGTTGCGAGGGGGAAGAAACCTGGCACGGATTGCCGATGTCGAGACGCGAGCCGCTTCGTCGCCCGTCTGATTCCTATCGCTTCGCTGGATTTCGCTACGAGCACACTGTCGTCGGAGTCCTCGGCGATCACCCACGCGAATCCTCGGGCTTACCCGGGCTATTCAGGCCGGCCATCGCGACACGATCCGTAGAGCGGCGACGCGCTGCGGAGCGGCCCGCGGCAT
>JBHEOD010000239.1:1502-1845 GCA_046261745.1 Binatia bacterium | reverse complement strand
GTTAATGACGGACCAAGATCATCAATAATAATGGCGATACGTGAACGTTGCGCAACGTCTACAGGAACGGGTGGCTCAAAAATCAACTTCAGTTGGAGTTGTCCATCCCAGAACAGTTGGACAACCCCTTGTGCTTCCGCAATGTCCAGGTGCGCCGGGGCACGGGTTTGCTCTATATGCTGCGCCAGCTCGGTCAAACGTCCAGGAGGAGGAAAATCACCGAAGATTTCACGCGTATCAACCGCGCCGGGGGCTGAAATCCGACGCCACCCTTGTGATTGAGGACCACTGATTAATTGCAGATCCACCAGCCTGAAGATATCGTCATAATCATACTGGCGGG
>JBHEOD010000239.1:937-1202 GCA_046261745.1 Binatia bacterium | reverse complement strand
GAACCATCTGTGGCGCAAGAATGTCAGGAGTAATTCCCAGCGCCTGGATAGAGCGTCCTGAGGGCGTATAATAGTGAGCTGTTGTCAGCCGCAATCCGGAATGATCAGGCAGGGGGATGATGGTCTGCACCGACCCCTTGCCGAAGCTCTGTTCACCAAGAATAACCGCACGTTGATGATCCTGCAGGGCGCCGGCAACAATCTCTGAAGCGCTGGCACTGCCGCCATTGATCAGCACCACCAGCGGATAGTCCGGCTGGGTATT
>JBHEOD010000239.1:318-688 GCA_046261745.1 Binatia bacterium | reverse complement strand
CCCCACGCAACAGCCTTACCGCCTCTATCATGTCAATATCGCGGGACGCTTTGCCGTTGATGGCAATAATCTGATCACCGGCCAGAATGCCGGCACGGTAAGCCGGAGTACCTTCTATCGGTGCAACAATCACCAGGTCACGATCCCGGATTGCCAGTTCGATGCCGATGCCACCAAACTGTCCCTGGATCTCGACTTTGAGATCATCATACATTTCTGCCGTCAGATAATTGCTGTGAGGATCAAGATTGTCAAAAATGCCTCGCACGGCACCATCAATCAATTCTTCAAGACTGATCTCTTCAACATAGTTGTCGCGCACCAGCGTCAGCACATCGATCAACAGTTCCAGGTTCTGATAATCCTGCTG
>JBHEOD010000239.1:0-308 GCA_046261745.1 Binatia bacterium | reverse complement strand
AAACAGATCCGCCACAGCAACAGCCGCTTCGAGCAGTCCACCGGGATTATTGCGTAAGTCGAGGATCAGTCCGTTGAGCCTATCATCAGCTTTGCTGTGTAATTGCTGCAGATGTTCGGCGACATCCTCGCCGCTGCGCTCCTGAAACTGGATCAGGCGTAGATATCCATAATTATTATCCAGCAAGCGACTGCGCACTGATTGTACTTGAATAATTTCGCGAACCAGGGTCACTTCAAAGGGTTCAGCCATGCCGGTCCGCGAAACAGTCAGGTTTAATGCCTCACCAACCTCCCCACGCAACAGCC
>JBHEOD010000238.1:0-1888 GCA_046261745.1 Binatia bacterium | reverse complement strand
GCGCGCTGCCGAGCGCACGCTTCCCCGGCGAGCAGGGCTGGTACATCAACCTCGGTGATGCCGAAGGCACGCGCGAGGAGTACTTCGACCTGAGCCAGATCATCGCTGCCGGACGCTGAGAAGTCCGAGGTGGCGAAGAGCAGGAAGGGCCGGCGGGAAAACCGCCGGCCCTTTTCCGTGGAGGCGGGGCCGCCGCCTTCTTCGCAGTGCGATCCGTGCGCGCCAGGCGGCGCCGACGCGCCGGTGCCTTCCGCCGATTCGCAGCGCGAACCGCGTGCCGATCTGCGCCCCGCCGCGCCGTCGGGCGCGCCCTCGCCTGAGCCGCGCTGGCGGCGCGCGCTGCCCGCGTCGGCGCCCGCGTTGCTGCTGGCTGCGGTCCTGCTGATACCTTTCGCCGGCAAGGCTTTCACGATCGACGACACCTTGTTCATGCGCCAGGCCGAGTGGGCGCTGAGCGATCCGCTGCATCCATCGGCGCTGACCATGGTGTGGTCGGAAGTTCCGCGCCCGATGCGGCTATCCCAGGTGATGCCGACGGGGCCGCTGATGGCATGGCTGCTGATGCCGGCCGCCCTTGCCGGCGGGTCGGAGGTCGTCGCGCATCTCCTTCAGCTTCTGCTCCTTGGGATCGCGATCCTCGAGGTGGCGGTGCTGGCGCTGCGGATGGGCTACGACGAATCCGTCGCGCGACTGTCGGCGCTGTTTCTCGCCGCAACGCCCGCGGTGCTCGGCATGGCGGGGACCGCGATGCCGGACGTTGCCGCCATGACATTCGGACTCGTCGGGATCGAACGCCTCTACGCCTGGCGGCAGGAACGCGGCGCAGCGGCCGGCGTGATGGCGGCGCTTTGCCTCGGTCTGGCGCCGCTCGCGCGGACGCACCTGCTGCTGCTGCCGGCGGTGGCCGTCTGCGTGCTCGAGTATCCGTGGCGGCGCGACGCGTGGCGCCAGTGGGTGCCGGTTGTCGCTGCGCCGGCAATCACAATGGCGATCGTGCTGCTTACCCGCGATCCTCTCGGGGGTTCGGCCGACATGGCGCGATCAGCGGGGTTCTTCAGCAGCCTGGCGAACGTTCGCTCGAATGCGGTCGCATTCGGCGTGCACTGGGTAATGCTGCTGCCGCTCGGGCTCGCGTGGATGGTGACGCGCGGGCGTCGCTTCTGGTTGTCACCGGTGCCGTGGCTTGGAATGGCTGCGGCGGCTTCCGCCCTCGCCAACGATACGCGCTGGCTGTGGATCGCGCCGGTGGCAGGCCTCGGCATCGCGGTGGTGGCCGACGTGGTTCTCGACGGCTGGCGCGAACAGAGCGCAGATCGCGTGGCGCTCGGCCTGTGGCTGCTTCTTGCGCTACCCATCGTCGTCTACCTTCACTTCCCGTCGAAGTATCTCGTTGCGTGCGCGCCGGCGGCCGCCATCGTCGCGGCCGCTGCGGTGCTGGAGCTTCCGAAGCGCGGGGCCATGGCTGTGGGAGCGGGGCCTGTGGCGGGCGGCGCGTTGTTCGGCACGCTCATCCTGCAGGCGGACGCGACCTTCGCCGGTCTCGGCAAGCGCGCGGTCGAGGAACTGGTCGTGCCGCGCGTGGCGGCCGGCGAGCGCGTCTGGTTCAACGCGCACTGGGGTTTTCAGTGGTACGCCGAGAGGGCAGGCGCTTCGATCGTGACGTCGACGGCGCCGCTGCCCAGGCCGGGCGATCTCCTGGTTTCGGCGCGTGTGACCATCGCCGGCATTCCCGTCCAGGCTTTCCGCAAGCGCGAGTTGCTCGCCACCGTTTCGGACGATGCGGCCGGCGGACGCATCCTCAGTTCGGAACTCGGCGCGGGGTTCTATTCGAACGGATGGGGCTACCTGCCGTGGGTCTGGGGCTCCACCGAAGTCGACCGCTTCGAAC
>JBHEOD010000237.1:0-1931 GCA_046261745.1 Binatia bacterium | reverse complement strand
GCGTCAACGCGACCCGCGATCCTGCGGATCTGCCCTGGTCGGATATCGACGTGGTTCTGGAATGCACCGGGATCTTCACCGACCGCGACAAGGCCGCGACGCATCTCAAGAACGGATCAAGCCGCGTGCTGGTCTCGGCCCCCGCCAAGGGCGCGGATCGCACGGTGGTTTTTGGCGTCAACGAGGGGGATCTGACGGCCGAGGACATCATCGTGTCGAACGCATCCTGCACGACCAACTGCCTTGCCCCGGTGACCAAGGTCCTGCACGAGGCCGTGGGCATCACCCGCGGTTTCATGACCACGGTGCACAGCTATACCGGCGATCAGCCGACGCTGGACACGATGCACAAGGATCTTTACCGCGCCCGCGCCGCCGGGTTGAACATCATCCCGACGACGACGGGGGCGGCGCGCGCGGTCGGGCTGGTCATGCCCGAGCTTGACGGGCGGCTCGACGGCACGGCGATCCGCGTGCCCACCCCGAATGTCAGCGTCGTCGATCTGACCTTCGAGGCCGCGCGCGACACCAGCATCGAGGAAATCAACGGCGCGATCGAGACGGCGGCGGCTGGCCCGCTGAAAGGCATCCTCGACGTGGCCCGGCGCGAGCTTGTCTCGTCGGATTTCAACCACAATCCGCACAGCTCGATCTTCGCGCTCGACCAGACGCGGGTGATGGACGCACGCATGTGCCGGGTGCTCAGCTGGTATGACAATGAATGGGCGTTTTCCAACCGCATGCTGGACGTGGCGGCGGCCATGGGCAAGGCAGCAATGTGACGCCGGTCAGGCGAACTTGGCCAGCAGCGCGGATTTGACACTGGGCGAGACGAATTTCGTGACGTCCCCGTCCAGCCGGGCGATTTCCTTGACCAGTTTCGAGGCGATCGCCTGGTGGTTGGCATCGGCCATCAGGAACACCGTCTCGACCGTGCTGTCGAGCGCGCGGTTCATCCCCACCATCTGGAACTCGTATTCGAAATCGGCCACCGCGCGCAGGCCGCGCACGATGAGTTGCGCGCCCACGTCATGCGCGCAGCTGATCAGCAGGTTCTCGAACGGGTGCGCGACGATCTCGGTGCCGGTCTCGGCCGACAGTTTCTCGGCTTCTTCCTCGATCATCGCCACGCGTTCCTCGAGATCGAAAAGCGGGCCCTTGTCACGGTTGATCGCCACCCCGATCACGAGGCGATCCACGAGGATCGCCGCGCGGCGGATGATATCGACATGCCCGAGGGTGATCGGATCGAAGGTGCCGGGATAGAGACCGATGCGCATGGGGCTGCTCCGTTGTTCAGGTGGCCATCACGCAACGATATCGCGCCCGTGAATGCAAGCCCCCGAAGACGCGCTATTGATTTAGCATGTTCGAGGCGCGCAAAACCGGTATCAACTTTTGCGCACCATGCCCTAATATCCCATGATCATGCCTTCGAGGGCGTTTTTCTCCATCGCCAGCTCCTCCAGCCGCGCCTTGACCACGTCGCCGATGGTGACGATGCCGACAAGCTCGCCGTTCTCGACCACGGGCACGTGACGGAAGCGCCCGTCGGTCATCCGTTGCAGCACCTGATCGGAGGTTTCCTGCGTCGAGCAATGGACCGGTTTGCGGGTCATCATCTGGCTGACCTTTTCCTGCACGCAGCTGACCCCGCGCACCGCGAGGCTGCGCACGATGTCACGCTCGGACAGGATGCCGTCCACCGACTTGCCGTCGCGGGACACGATCACGCCACCGATCCGGCGCTCTGCCAGGATCTGCGCGGCCTCGGAGACCAGCGTGTCCGGCGTCACGGTGATCACCCCGTCATTGCCCTTGGATTTCAGGATATGCTGGACCAGCATGGCGGGACCTCCCTTTTGAATGCCCTCGTATTCAGCGTCCGTCAGACTGGCGTTTTTGTCAACTGGAACCGCACGTGCCATGCG
>JBHEOD010000236.1:1672-1940 GCA_046261745.1 Binatia bacterium | reverse complement strand
TGCCGGTGGCGATGCCGATCTCGGCGCCCATGCCGAACTCGCCGCCATCGGCGAACTGGGTCGAGGCGTTGTGCATCAGGATCGCGCTGTCGAGCCGGGAGAAGAACCGGTCTGCCGCGCCCTGATCCTCGGTGAGGATGCAATCGGTGTGATCGGAGCCGAATCGCCGGATATGGGCGATGGCCGCGTCGATATCCTCGACCACCTTTGCGGCGATGATGCTGTCGAGATATTCGCGGCCCCAGTCCTCGGGGCCGGCGGGCACCGT
>JBHEOD010000236.1:0-1663 GCA_046261745.1 Binatia bacterium | reverse complement strand
GTGCTGGACATCTCGCGCCTCGCCTATGGCCGCACCGCCCCCGGAGAAAGCCTGAGTTGCGAGGCGTTCGGCGCGATCGCGGCGGACTATTACGCGGGCAAGCCGCGCCTGTCGCTGGACTGGCAGCTATCGGGCACGCAGTCGCGCGCGCGCGCGCAGATCATCATGCTCGCCTGCCTCGCGGCTGAACAGGCCGTGCATCGCGGCGGCGGCCTTTGGGTCGAGGGGGACGCGCACGTGGCGCGGATCACGGCGCGCGGCACGCCGCCAACCCCCGATCTCGACCTCTGGGACGGGGTCACGGGGCAGGCCCCCCTGCCAGAACCGGATCCGCGGCAGGCGCATTTTCACATGCTGCGCCTCTGTCTAGCCGCACAGGGCATCTCGATGACGACACGGCTTGACGCGGATGACTTCGTGATCACCGTCTAGCCGCGCGTCGTCCCGTCGCCCACGACGAGGTATTTGAAACTGGTCAATTGTGCGGCACCCACCGGCCCGCGCTGCGCCTTGTCCGCATCGGCGTCCTTGTCGATATAAACATGCACGATACCCTCGAGATGGGCAAAGACCGGCACCCGCGCCTCGCGCTGCACGAGGCCAACAAGGCCCTTGCCGCCGCGCGGCACGATCACGTCGATGGTGTCGGTCATGGTCAGCATTTCCTGAACCGCGGCCCGATCCCGGGTCGGCACGCGCTGGATGGCGTCCTCCGGCAGACCCGCCGCGCGCAGCCCACGGGCGAGGCAGGCATGGATCGCAGCCGAGGACTGAAAGCTTTCCGACCCGCCGCGCAGGATCACCGCATTCCCGGATTTCAGACACAGCGCGCCCGCATCGGCGGTGACGTTGGGGCGCGATTCGAAGATCACGCCCACCACGCCCAAAGGCGTGCGCACCCGGCGGATGTGAAGGCCCGACGGTCGGTCCCACTCGGCCAGAACCTCGCCCACGGGATTGTCCTGCGCGGCGACGGCCCGCAGCCCGGCGACCATGCCCGCGATCCTCTCTGCGTCCAGCGTCAGCCGGTCCAGCATCGCGCCTGCCAGCCCCTTGTCGCGGGCCAGCGCCAGATCCTCGGCATTGGCGGCAAGGATCGCGTCGCGGTCCTGCCAGACCGCATCGGCGGCGGCCTCGATCGCGTGGCGCTTGGCCTCGGGGTCGGCCACAGCCAGGTCGGCTGCGGCGGCTCGCGCGCGCAAGCCGATATCGGCCATCACGGTTGCAATATCCATCTCGTCCTTCATCGGCGCACACTCCAGAAAGTTCAGATTGCCATATCGTCGCGATGGATCAAGGGCCCGCGCGCGGGATATCCCAGCACCGGCTCGATCTGATCCGAGCGCAGGCGCTTGATCCGGGCGGCGTCCTCGGCGTCATAACGGGTCAGCCCCTGCCCCAGCACGCGGCCCGTCTCGTCGGCCATCTCCACCGGATCGCCGCGCCCGAAACGCCCGGTGACCTGCGCCACCCCGGCGGGCAGAAGGCTGCTGCCACGGGCAAGCGCGCCAGCGGCCCCCGCATCGACGGTGAGCCGTCCCTTGGGTTTCATCGCGGCGATCCAGGCCTTGCGTTTCTGCTGCGGATCGCCCTGTGCCAGAAACCACGTGGCCGGCGCACCATTCTCGAGCGCGCTGACGGGATGCAGCACGAAGCCTTGCGT
>JBHEOD010000235.1:790-2002 GCA_046261745.1 Binatia bacterium | reverse complement strand
CTGTTCTGCAACCCGGCCTCTTACGAGATGAATGGCGCGGGCAAGGTGGTTCTGGACCGGCAGCCGGGATACCTGTTATCCGCGCAACCCTGCCGCCCGACCAGCTGCGGCGCGGTGCGGATCGCCTCGCCCGACCCGCACGCCGCGCCGCTGATCGATGCGCAGTCGCTGACGACCGAGGCCGATTGCGATGCCGCCCTGCGGGCCAGCCGGCTGTTGCAACGCTTCGCCGCCGCGCCGAGCCTGCGCGCCGTCACAAGTTCCGCCAAGGCCCCGGATCTGACCGGGCTGGATGATACGGGGTTGATGGAGGCGTTTCGCGCCCGCGCCTCGACCGTCTATCACGCGTCCTGCACCTGCCGGATGGGCCACTCGGCGCAGGACTCGGTGCTCGACGCGCGGCTGCGGGTGCACGGGGTGCCGGGCCTGCGGGTGGTGGATGCCTCGGCCTTTCCCAATGTCACTTCGGGCAATACCAACGCGCCGACCATGATGTTGGCGATGCGCGCCGCCGAGCTTATCTTGGAAGATGCAAGCGGGTAATGCGTTACGTTCAAAAGACGCCACAACCATCTGACAAAAGAGGAAAACATGGAAAAACTCGATAAATTCTATATCGACGGGGCGTGGGTCTCGCCTGCCTCCGACACGACCATGCCGATCATGAACCCGGCCACCAACACCGAAATCGGCACGCTGTCGCTTGGCAACGCGACCGACGTGGACCGGGCCGTGACGGCAGCGCGCCAGGCCTTCGAGACCTTTTCGCTGACCTCCAAATCCGAGCGTCTCGCACTGCTGCGCCGGCTGCGCGAGATCACGGTCGCCCGGATGGACGAGATGGCGCGCGCGATCTCGACCGAGATGGGCGCGCCGATGACCATGGCGCGCGACGTGCAGGCCGATTCCGGCCTCGGCCATCTCGATGCGTTCATCGACGCGCTCGAGGGGCAGGACGAGGAAGAGGTGCTGCCCAATGGCGATATCCTCAGCCGCGAACCCATCGGCGTTTGCGGTCTGATCACGCCGTGGAACTGGCCGGTCAACCAGATCGTGCTCAAGGTGCTTCCGGCATTGGCGACGGGTGCTACCTGCATCCTGAAACCGTCCGAGCACACGCCGCTCTCGGCGCAGATCTATGCCGAGATGGTGCACGAGGCAGGCTACCCGGCGGGCGTGTTCAATCTGGTTCAGGGCGACGGCCCCACGGTG
>JBHEOD010000235.1:0-726 GCA_046261745.1 Binatia bacterium | reverse complement strand
CGCACGACGCCGCTGATGATTTCAAGCGTGTGACCCTGGAACTTGGCGGCAAATCTCCGAACCTGATCTTTGCCGATGCCGATCTCGAGAAACGTGTGACCGAGGGCGTGGACGCGTGTTTCTACAATACCGGTCAGTCCTGCGACGCGCCCACCCGCATGCTGGTCGAGCGCAGCCGCTATGACGAGGTGCTGGAGCTCGCCACCGCGGCGGCCGCCGCGCAAAAGGTCGGCGATCCCGCGCAGGAGGGTGATCATATCGGCCCGCTTTTCGACGAGATCCAGTACCACCGCGTGCAGGAGATGATCCAAGTGGGGATCGACGAGGGGGCAAAGCTGCTGATCGGCGGGCTCGGCAAGCCTGAGGGGTTCACGGATGGCTGGTATGTCAAACCCACGATCTTCGCCGATGTGGACCCCGCCATGCGGATCTCGCGCGAAGAGATATTCGGCCCGGTACTGGTCATCACCCCGTTCGAGGACGAGGCCGACGGGATCCGGCTGGCCAATGACACCGAATACGGGCTGGCCGCCTTCATCCAGACCGGCGACGAGGCGCGCGCGCGGCGCGTCGCGCGGCGTCTGCGCGCCGGCAGCATCAACATCAACGGGCAGGCCGCGAATTACGGCTCGCCTTTCGGCGGGTTCAAGCAGTCTGGCAATGGCCGCGAGGGCGGCATCTACGGGCTGGAAGATTATCAGGAGATCAAGCTGCGCACGCCGTTTG
>JBHEOD010000234.1:0-2306 GCA_046261745.1 Binatia bacterium | reverse complement strand
CGAGCCTGTCGACGGAGCGCCTGAATGATCGCCCGCGTCCATCACGGCAACCACGCCGGAACCGCACGCGACGAGCCCCTCAACGGAGCGCCCGATCGCGACGAGCCCGTCGACGGAGCGCCCGCACGCGACGAGCCTGTCGATGGAGCGCCCAGATGATCGCCCGCCCCACCGCCGTCGTTTTCCCCGACAACCTCGGCGCGCTGGCCGCCGCGCGCGAGCTCGGCGCTGCCGGAATCCCCGTCGTCGTCGCCGGTCCCAAGCGCGGCCCCGCCGCACGCTCGCGCTTCGCCACCTACCTCGAAGTGCCCGACCTCTACCAGAGCACCGCGCGCTGGGCCGAGGCGCTGTGCGAATGGGGCGCGAAGCAGCCCGCCCGCCCCGTGCTGTTCGCAAGCGAAGACGCCGGCCTGCTGGCGTCCGAGAAGCACCACGACGAACTCACGCGGCACTTCGACAAGCCGCATCCCGCTCCCGGCGTGATCCTCGGCGTCGTCGACAAGCGTCGACTCTACGAAGCCGCCGAGCGCGTCGGCGTCGGCGTGCCGGCGTCGCGCGAAGTAACCGACGCGGCCGACATCGAGGCCCTCACGGCCAGCGGCTGGCTCATCAAGCCGGCCGTGCGCTACCGCCTTCACGAGGACGGCGGCATCTTCACGTTCCTGCAGGCCACCGGCGCCACCAAAGCCATCGGCGGCGATCCGGCCAAGGCCGCGCGCGAGGTCATCGCCGCGGGATTTCCGACCATCCTGCAGGAGGCCGTGCCCGGCCCGTTCGAGAACCTGGTGACGCTGGCCGTCAGCCTCGGCCGCGACGGCCGCGTGCTCGACTACTTCGCAGCGGTCAAGCAGTACGAGTACCCCGAGCCGTTCGGCGACGGCCTGATCGTGCGCACCATCCCGGACCCCGGCCTGCTCGAGCCCTGCGTCCGCCTGCTGAGGGAGCTCGGATACTGGGGAATCTGCGACGTCGAGTTCAAGCGCGACGTCCGCACCGGCCAGTACAAGCTGCTCGACGCCAACCCTCGCACCTGGCTGTGGCTGAACCTCGGCACGCGCAGCGGGCACTACCTGCTGCTCAAAGCTTACGGCGAGGCCACCGGCCTCGTCATAAAACCGCCGGCAAACGCCCGTTTGCAACACGAATGGGTGTCGCCGCGCGGAACGATGGCCTTCCTCGGCCGCTGCTACCGGCCCCGGCGTCACGGATTGGCGTTACCTCCTCGCTTGATGATAGGTGCCGTCTCTACCATGATGGGCAATTGGTGGACCTTCCGGGATCCCCTTTATCTGCGGCCATCTGCATGGCCGGGGCTCGTGCGGGCGAGCAGCCGGTTGTTGCGCGTACGCAAGTAACGAGACGAAGGCAGCGCGCCGGGCAACCACCAGTCAAGTGACACGACGACGGATACACGACGCAGCGATTGCTCCGGCGTCACGGACCACAAAAGACATTTCGAAGTTCGAGGAGAGATTTACGGCATGACGCAGAAACAAGCGGAGCACTTCGTCTGGGAACCTTCGGGCAAGGCTACGATCGACGGCTATGATCTCGCAGAACTCGCCAAGAAGTACCCCACCCCCTTCTACCTGATCTCCCAGGGTCAGCTTCGCGACAACTACCGGCGCCTGCGCCAGGCGTTCGCGAGCGTCGAAGGCCTCGAGACGTACTACTCGGTCAAGTCCAACTTCGAGAGTATCGTGCTGCGCACGCTGGTCGAAGAAGGCTGCGGCTGCGAGATCTCCGGCGCGCTCGACATGGAGCTCGCCAAACGCGCCGGCGTCAATCCGAACAAGGTGGTCTACGACGGACCCGTCAAACCCGAAGAGGATCTTCGCGCCGCCATCGAGTGGGGCGTTCGTTTCATCAACATCGAATCGCTGACCGAGGCGCGGCTGATCAGCAAGATCGCCACCGAGCTCGGCAAGAAGGTGAAGGTCGGGCTGCGCATCGACCCCGAGCTGTCGAAGCCCTACTACGACAAGGTCATCTCCACCTACAAGGAGAAGTTCGGTCTACCGATCTCGCAGGCCGAAGCCGGCGTGGTCGAGATCGCGAAGCTGCCGGGACTCGATTTCAAGTGCATCATGACGCACATCGGCTCGCAGATCTTCACGCCGAGCCGCTACCTCGTCACGCTTGAGAAGATCTTCGCGCTGGTCGGCGCGCTCAAGAAGCGCGGCATCGAGATCGAAGAGATCAACATGGGCGGCGGCTACCCGGCCCAGAGCATGCGCAACCTGCGCATGTCGCGCCGCTTCGTGTTCGCGCAGATCATGGAGAAGTTCGGCCGCATCGAGAAGAAG
>JBHEOD010000233.1:0-2557 GCA_046261745.1 Binatia bacterium | reverse complement strand
AGATCGGCGCGCGCCTGCACGTCGAGGGCGGCCCCGAATCCGTCGATGTCTACGTGCGCGGCGGCAGCGGCGGGACCACCGTCTCCAGCACTCCGCTTCCTCACGAGGTCACTGTCAGCGCTCCACCTACCGAGATGGTGATGTTTGCCAGCGGTCTTCTCCCGCCGGATGCGACAGGCCCGCTTCGCTTCGACGGCGACGCCGGCGTGGCAAGCAGGATTCCCGCGCTCTTCGATTTCACCCCGACCCCGGCCACGCCGACCCCGTCAATTTCCCCGTCCGACCAATCACCAGCCAACCGCGCCAGCCGGCGCAAGCTGAAACCGGCCGCCGAAAGCGGTTATCCAGGAGGAGCAGGATCATGAGAAAGGTACATGGAGTGGGTGCATCCCCGTTCGTGCGCAAGGTTCGCGTCGCGTTGGCCGAAAAGGGGCTCGACTATGAGCTCGAGCCTGTGTTTCCATTCGGAGTCAGCGCGGATTTCAAGAAGATCAGCCCGCTCGGAAAGATCCCTGTGCTTCAGGAAGACGACTACTACCTGCCCGACTCCTCGGCCATCCTTGACTACCTTGAGGCGTCGCATCCCACGCCTGCGCTCTTCCCGAAGGACGCCCGCGATCGCGGCCGCGCGGTCTTTCTCGAGGAATACGCCGACGGCGGCATCGCCGCCAAAATTACCGGCGCCATTTTCTTCCAGCGAATCGTGGGTCCGCGTTTCCTGGGCCAGCCCACCGACGAGACCATCGTGCAGAAAGCCATCGACGAGGACGTGCCGCCGATGTTCGACTACCTGGAAGCCCAGCTCGCAGGCGGCAAGGAATTTCTCGTCAACGGGGAGCTTTCCGTGGCCGACATCGCCGTGACGAGCCAGTTCGTGAACCTCGCGCACGCGCAGTTCACGGTGGACAAGACGCGCTGGCCGAACCTGGCCGCGTACGTGGACAAGATGATGGCGCGCCCTTCCTTCGCCGCGCTCATCACGGAAGAGAAGGCCTTGTTCGGCGGCTGAACCGCCGCTGGAGATTTCGGACCGTTGCGGCGTGGCCTCCTCCTCGCCGCGGCGATTCGATCGGCGGACGCGGCACTGGGCGCCGCGTCCGCCACGTTTCTGCTTCACGCGTCGCTGCTTGACTGCAGGACCGCGCGTCCTCTCGCGCCTACTCCGGCTCGATCCGGTACACCACGCCATTCTGGCGAAGGATGTAGATCTCGCCTCGCGCATCCTCTCCGAACGACAGGATGTTGTTGAGGGTGGCGCCTCCGTCAGTCGCATCGCTCGTGCGGTTGACGGGATTGATTGCCGCCCCGCCGCTGATCTCCACCGTCCGCAGGAACGGCGTGCAGTAATCCGAGTAGAAATAATTGGCCGCCAGGTCCGGCATCGCGCAGCCGCGATAGACGAAGCCGCCGGTGATCGAGCACCCAAGGGCGTGCGAATACTCGTGGATCGGCATCGTGAACCCGGTGGGAGGCGCCGGGCACATCGGCAACGGATCGGGGTCGTGGCAGGACGTGCCTTCGAAGATATCCCAACCGTAGTTCTCTCCACCCGTGCTCGACGCGGCCTGGAAGTTGATCTCCTCCAGCGAGTTCTGGCCGACATCGGCCGTCAGCATGTCTCCTGTGCTCTTGTCGAAGCTGAAGCGCCACGGATTGCGCAGGCCCTTGGCCCAGATGAGCTCCAGCTGGCTCGAGCCGTCCACATAGCCCGGATTGGTCGGCGGCACCGCAAAGTAAGGCGGAGCGTCGACAGCCACGTCGAAGCGCAGCACCTTGCCGAGCATCGAGCCGTCGTCCTGGGCGTTGTCGCCGCCGGTGCCGCCGTCGCCGGTAGCGGCGTACAGGTAACCGTCCGCGCCGAACGCGAGTTGACCGCCGTTGTGATTGGACGCGAAGGGATGAGAGATGCCCAGCACAAGCTGAGCCGTCGATTCGTCCGCGACGTTCGGATCCGCGAGCAATGTTTCGTAGCGCGCGATCTCGATATTTCCGCTGTTGTTCGTGTAGTAGACGAAGAAGCGCCGGTTGGTATCGTAGGCGGGGTCGAAGGCCATGCTGAGCAACCCGCCTTCGCCGGCCGTATCGACGATGTCGACGATGTCGAGGAACGGCGTGGCTTCGATCGTGTTGTCCGCCAGGTTGAGGATACGGATTCGGCCCTCCCTCTCGACCACGAACAGTCGCGAGGGATCGAGGGGCGGCGCGGTTGCATGGATCGGCGCAATGAAGGCCGCGCTGACGAGAACGGCATCGATGGCCGTGCCCGCCGCAGAAGGCACGCCCGCGCAAAGTGCGCTCGCATCCTCGAGCGTGCAAGACGACGAACAACCGTCGCCGTTCATCTGGTTGCTGTCGTCGCATTCCTCCGGAAGAACGGCATTGCCGTCGCCGCAATCGGGCGGGAACACGCACGCGCACGAGGAGTTGCAAAGTCCCGGACACGCGAGATCGTCGCCGCCATCGCACTGCTGCGTGGGGCCGAGGATGGAATCGCCGCAGACGGGCGAAAGCGAGGCCACCTGTCCCTCGGCGGCATCGATATCGAGGCTGCCGATGG
>JBHEOD010000232.1:0-2570 GCA_046261745.1 Binatia bacterium | reverse complement strand
CCCGATCTCGAAGCAGTGCGAACCGCCGCCGCCGCGGCGCGCTCCGCACAGGAAACCGCACTCGCCGAGCACAGCCGCACGAACGAAGCGCTGGCGGCCACGCGCCGAACGCTGGCGGCTGTTCGCGACGGCGCCGCGCGCATCGCCGACGCCGAACGTCGCTATCGCGCCGTCGGGCGCGTGGCCGGCGTTGCGTCCGGCGGCAACACCGCGGGAGTGTCGTTCGCACGCTTCGTGCTCGCCTCCTTGCTCGACGATGTGCTCGCCGCGGCGACGCAGCGTCTGGTGAGGATGAGCCAGGGACGCTTCGAGCTCGTACGCGCCGGTGGACGGCGAGACCGGCGCCGAGGCGGCGGTCTCGACCTCGAGGTACTCGACGCGCACACCGGCGTGGCGCGCCCGGCCGCCACGCTGTCGGGCGGGGAGAGCTTCCTCGCGTCGCTGTCGCTGGCGCTTGGCCTGGCCGACGTCGTGCAGTCGCACAGCGGAGGGATTCGTCTCGAGACGATGTTCGTCGACGAAGGGTTCGGGACGCTCGACCCGGAAGCCCTCGACCTTGCGATGCGCGCTCTCGAAGAGCTGCAGACAGGCGGGCGCCTGGTAGGCATCATCTCGCACGTACCCGAACTGAAGGAGAGAGTGGGGGCGCGTCTCGAAGTCGTTCCGGGTCGCTCGGGAAGCAGCGCGCGTTTCGTGATCTGACAACGACACGCTT
This sequence comes from Binatia bacterium, assembly GCA_046261745.1. GTDB lineage: Bacteria > Desulfobacterota > Binatia > UBA1149 > CAITLU01 > DATNBU01. Next base: position 1,855 of record JBHEOD010000232.1, on the reverse strand, counting down.
CCTCGGCGCGGAGGAGGCAACGGAGGATCCATGAAAGCAGTCTGGAACGGAACGATCATCGCGGATTCGGACGACACCGTGGTCGTCGAAGGCAACCACTACTTCCCGGCCGACTCCGTCAACCAGGGCGTGCTGGTGCCGAGCTCGACGACGACGGTGTGCTCGTGGAAGGGCACCGCGAACTACTACACGCTCGAGGTGCACGGCGAGAAGAACATCGACGCCGCGTGGTACTACGCCGAGCCGAAAGCAGCGGCGGAGAACATCCGCGGGCGGGTGGCGTTCTGGAAGGGCGTGGAGATCCAGCCGAAGGCGTAGTGCCGGCCCAATAGTCTGTCTATTGCTCGAGGCGTCTCACGTCGTTCCGAATTGCATCTGAAGATGACCGGGTTCGGGTTCACGCTGCCATCGAATGCGCTCGTCAGAGGCAAGGTTGACGGCAGGGACGTAAAACATAGTTTTACCGCCATGATCAAGACCATCACCAAGATCGGGAACTCCCACGGCGTGATATTCGATGCTGCGCTCCTGGAACTGGCGCATCTGAAAGTCGGCGACGAGGCGAACCTCGAGGTTCACGATGGCGGCACCATCACGATCACGCCGATTCGACCGCGCCCCTCGCGCGAAACGGTCACACGCCTCATCGACGGAGTGATGATCGACTACGCCGCAACGATGAAGAAGCTGGCGTGAGCGCCGGCGTTGCGGACTGCCTTCACTTCGACGTCGAGATGGGGATCGAGATCCACGCGGAGGCGATCTCGCGCTTCGGGGGCTGAATCAAGAGGGCGGCACTGGCTGCCTGCCTCGTGTTCCTTCGCATGACCGGACTGGAGCCGACCGTGGACGGGCAGCAGTGGGAGGTCTGACTCTCGGCGTGGCTGCAAGCTGCCTGGATCGCGAACAGACGACGCAGCGCCTGCGGCAGATGGTGGCCGTACCTCGAGGTTCGGAGTAGGGATTCTGCGAGCCGACGACTCGGACGACCGCGCGTTGGCGACGGGGACGCCGCCGAACGTGCCCGCGAATGGCTGATGCTGCTCGAGTTGTCGGCTGCCTCGGCGATCGGCCATCACTTCGCCGAAGGCGTCCTGCGGTTCTACATCCGACCCGAGGATCTTGCCGCACGTCGCTTCGACCGGGTAGAATTTGTACACGACCGCTTACGGATGGAGGACGGCATGCACAACGTACAAGGGTTCATCTGCGCCTTGCGGCGCGCCTCAATCGGTGCCCTGGCAGTTGCCACGATCGGGATCGTCACTCCCGCGTTGGCCGCGCCCGACACCTGCGGCGACCTCGACGGCTCGGGCAGCCTCGTCGCGTCCGATGCACTTCTGCTTCTGAAGCGCGCGGTCGGCCAGAACGTCGCCATCGAGTGCCCGGATTGCTCGCCGCCTCCGTGCGTCGAGCTCGGCGAGCAGTGCTCCATCAGCGAGGATTGCTGTCCCGTGGATGTGCCGCCGGCCCTCACCGTGCACAGCAGCGTGCAGGCTGAAGCCACGCCTGCGACCTGCTGCGGCGGCACGTGCCGGGTCTTCGGGATCTGCAAAGGTCCACAGGTCGAGTGCGACTGTGGTGCCGAATGCTGTACCGGAAGCTGCGGCGTCAACACGCCCGGCCAGTGCGACTGAAACCTGCCCGGCCAAGCCGGCAGAGAGGGCGTGGTTTGGGAGGACCGGGGCGCCGGCAGGTGGTCATGTCCACCTGGGCGAGAAGGACGTGTGGGGCAAGCCCGGCGTCCCGCTCTACGAGGTCATGAGCCACGTGCCGCTGCTGGTGTCTTGGCCCGGCCAGCCGGGGGGCACGAGCAGAGAGGCGCTGACCACCAGCGTCGACCTGTTCGCCACGC
>JBHEOD010000231.1:0-2663 GCA_046261745.1 Binatia bacterium | reverse complement strand
CCTCGGGGCGACGGCTTCTACGCCGGCTACTTTCGCGACCCCGACGGCAACAAGCTGAACGCGTTCTTTATGGGATAGAGCGGCTGCCGCCGCTCGTTGGGATAGCGCGGCTGCGCCGCTCGTTGAGATAGAGCGGCGAACCCGCTCGTTGGGATGCCGCGGACATATTCGCTCGTGGGCATATCCGCTCTTCGAGAAAGGCGCCGCGAGAAAATCCGGGACAGGTACGGATTTCCGTGGAAATCCGTACCTGTCCCGGATTTTCATGACGCGAGTTGGGTCACACCTCACGCGGGGAATGCTGCGCGTTGAACCGGATTGTCTCTCGCCAGGACGCGCGCAGAGGTTTAGGATCCGCGGGCAGTGGACGGCGGGCGTCCGCCCGATCTTTTGCTGCTCTCCCGGACATGGAGGTTTGGATGAACAGGTGGAAGCGAGGACTTCGCGGGACTCTTCTTTCCGTCGTGCTCGGGACGGTCTTCTCCGCGTGCGGCGGTGGCGGAGCGGACAGCGTTCTGGTGATCCACTTCGGCATCGGCGGCGATGGCGCGTGCCAGTCGGTGACGATCGATATCGATCTCGCGGGCTCGGTCATCGAACAGGGCAACTCGGGGGACGTGAACTGTGTGCTCGATGCCGCTCTCGACCAGGACGGTTGCGAGATCGAGTTCACCCAGCCCGGCGGCGACCTGCGCGCCGTCGTATCCGGCTGCACCATCCCGCCGGCCGCCGACCTCTTCCGCTGCGGATTCCGCGAGGCGGACATCTCGCGTCTGCAGGAATCGGCATTCGCGCAGTGTTCGTGCCAGCTCCCCGGCTGCGACACGACGCCGTCGGCCTGCGTCGGCGAGGCCCCTGCGCTCGCCGATTGCGAAGCCGTCCACTGCGATAACGGTGACGACGACGACAGCGATGGCCTCACCGACTGCGCGGACCCGGACTGCTCGGACGCCGCGCAGTGCCTGATGCCGACCACGACAACGTCGCTCGCCTCGCTCTCCACGACGACCAGCATCAGCACCAGCACCACGCAGCAGCCACCGGAGGAAACGTGCACGCTGGTCTTTCGCTTGGTCAACGAGGTGACGATCGGGTCGCTGCAGTGGACCACCGATTACAGCAGCGTCTCCGGCGGTTTCCTTGGTGTTGGCGACACCGTCGAATGTGCCAGCCTGGTGGAAGGAGCGCTGGCTGCCTTCAACGACCGGGACCTCGAAAAGTTCCTCGAATCGGGGCTGATCAGCGTTGACGGCTTCGCCGGCCCGCGCGATTTGGCTGAGTGTACGTTCCGTTCGCTGACCGACCCGTTGCCATCGGATTTCGTCATCGGCGACGTCGAAGCGGCCACGCCGGATCTCGCCCTCCTCGAACCCGCGCCGGCGATCGTCGTGAAGTCGGTGAGCTGCGACGTCGCGAACGCGACGACGACCACCACCTACGAAGGCCAGACCACCACCACCGTGGAAGAAGGAACGACGACCACGACGACGACCACCACGACTACGCTGCCGCCGGACGGCCATGCCGTGCTGTTCAGCATCGACACCGCCAGCGCGCCGCTGGGCTCGATCATGTTTACGGTGGACTACACGGATACCGAAGGCGGTTTTCTCGGGAGTGCCGGCGCCGTGAGTTGTTCGAGCAAGGTTGCGAACGCATTGTTCGCGGCGAACGACCGCGATGCAGACCGCGAGCTGGTCATCGGTTTTATCTTTCCAGAACCTCCCCACGGCGGACCCGGAGACCTGGTGCGGTGCACGTTCCAGGCAGACGAGGCGCCGATGCCCGGCGATTTTGTGGTCACGATCAACGAAGCGACCGATTCTGCCTTCGTTCCTGTGACGGTCACGATCGGCGTGTCCGTTTCCAGCGAGCCCTGAGGACGCCGGCTGGAGAAACCGGCGCGATCTGCAAGGAAGGTGCTGCCGGCAATCATATCGCCCGCAGTCGCAGACGATGCTCGCCTACCTCCACCCCTTCCTCGCCGTCCTCGTCCTTGCGCTGCTTGCGCACGTGGCGTCGCTCGGCGTACGCGCACGCAACGACCGTCGCGACCGGGCCTTGCACCTTCGGCGCCACGCGCAGTTCGGACGATGGATGTATGCCGGCATCGTGATCACCTGGGCGACGGGTCTTCTGTCGATGTGGATGCTGCGTCCGCCGGCCGAGTTGGCGACCAGCTTTCATTTTCGCGTAGGCATTGCGCTGGTGGCGGTGCTGACGGCAAGCGCAGTTTCGTCGCGTTGGATGCACGTGGAACGGGTACGTGCGATTCACCCGTGGATCGGCGTGCTCGCGATGCTGGTGGCCGCGGCGCAGATTGTCTTCGGCCTGCAGATCCTGCCCTGACACGGCGGCACGACGGCGACACGCGTCCGCACAAAGCCTGTGTGAGCGCGCCGCGCGACGCGCGATCACGGCTCGATCACGGCTCGATCACGGCTCGATCACGGCTCGATCACGGCGCGATCACGGCGCGATCACGGCGCGATCACGGCGCGATCACGGCACAAGGGCCGCACCAGCCCGCACGCGCGCCGCACAAGCCCATACGTGCGCCCCACTGCGATAGAAGAAGTGGGTCTTCGCGGATTCGTGTGGGTGGCCACACCGGCCTTTTCGAAGATCTCCGGCGATCCGATCGGCGGTCGCATCATCGTCAG
>JBHEOD010000230.1:0-2756 GCA_046261745.1 Binatia bacterium | reverse complement strand
GCCACGGAGCGCGAGCGCCTGCTCGAGCAGACACGCCGCGAAATCGACCTGCAACTGCGCCTCGCGAAGCGGGAGCTCGTCGAACACGCCGCGAACCTCTCGGTGCAGCTCGCGACCGAGCGCATCCGGAATGACATCACGCCCGCCGATCAAGATCGCTTGGTCGATCGCTATCTGGATCAGGTCAAACCATGAAGGCGATCGACGTCCGACAGCCGACAGCCGACAGCCGAAAGCCGAGAGTGTCGTAGATGTCTACCCGTTCATCCGCTACCCGTTACGCCCGTGCGCTGCTTGAAGTGGCGACGAAGGAAACCGATCCCGTGAAGGCCGGCGACGACCTCACGGCGTTTGCGACCGTCGTCTCTCAGAACGACGAGCTGCGGCGCGCGTTGGCGTCTCCCAAGGTGCCGGCGTCCGGGAAGCGCGCGATTGTGGAAGCGATCGGCGACAAGCTCAAGTTGGCTACGCCCGTCGCGAAGCTGCTGGCACTGCTGGCGACGCGCGACCGGCTCGACATCCTGGACGATCTCGCTGTCGTGTATCGCGAGCGGCTCCAGGAACAGCAGCACGTGGTGCGTGCCGACGTGACGTCGGCGGCGCCGCTCGACGCGGCGCGGACCAAGAGTCTCGAAGCGCGGCTTGCGAGCGTCACCGGCCGCCAGATCGTGCTCGAAGCATCGGTCGACCCAACCCTCATCGGCGGCCTCGTCGCAAAGATCGGAAGCACCGTGTATGACGGCAGCGTCCGCACACAACTCGAGAGAATGCGCGAACGGTTAACACAGTAGTAACGCAAGGTGCCTCGGGTGCCACGCGTGCCTTAGGTGCCTCAGGTGCGGTGCCTCAGGTACTGCCAGGTGCCTCAGGTCCCTCAGGTGCTTCAGGTGCGACGAGAGCCAAAAGCCGACAGCTGAAAGCCGATCGCTGACAGTGCGAGCGAAGCGAACCACAAGAGAACCATGGACATCAGAGCCGACGAAATCTCCAAGATCATCCGCGACCAGATCGGCAGCTTCGCTGTCGAGGTGGACGTGGCCGAAGTGGGCAGCGTCATCAGCCTGGGCGACGGCATCGCGCGCGTGCACGGGGTCGAACGGGCGATGTCGGGCGAGATGCTCGAGTTCCCGCACGGCGTCTTCGGCATTGCGTTGAACCTCGAAGAGGACAGCGTCGGCGTCGTGCTCCTCGGCGAGTACCGCGCGATCAAGGAAGGCGATCCCGTCAAGCGCACCGGACGCATCATCTCGGTGCCCGTCGGCGAAGAGTTGCTCGGCCGTGTCGTGAACGCGCTCGGACAGCCCATCGACGGCAAGGGCCCGATTCTCACCACACAGTTCTCGCCCATCGAACGCATCGCGCCCGGCGTCGTGGATCGTCAGCCCGTGCGCGAGCCCATGCAGACCGGGCTGAAGGCCATCGACGGAATGGTGCCGATCGGCCGCGGCCAGCGCGAGCTCATCATCGGCGACCGCCAGACGGGCAAGACGGCCGTCGCGCTCGACACGATCCTGAATCAGAAGCACACCGGCGTCATCTGCATCTACAACGCGATCGGCCAGAAACAGTCGACTGTCGCACAGCTCGTCCGGACGCTCGAAGAGAACGACGCCCTCCGCTACAGCATCGTCGTCGCCGCCACGGCGTCGGATCCGGCGCCGATGCTCTACATCAGCCCGTACTCGGCGACAGCGATGGGTGAGTTCTTCCGCGACAGCGGCCGTCACGCGCTGCTCGTCTACGACGACCTCTCGAAGCACGCGCAGGCCTATCGTGAGATTTCCCTGCTGCTCCGTCGTCCGCCCGGCCGAGAGGCCTACCCCGGCGACGTCTTCTACTTGCATTCGCGGCTCCTGGAGCGTGCCGCGAAGCTGAACGACGAGAAGGGTGGCGGATCCCTGACCTCACTCCCGATCATCGAGACGCAGGCCGGCGACCTCTCGGCCTACATCCCCACGAACGTGATCTCGATCACCGACGGGCAGATCTTTCTCGAATCGGACCTGTTCAACCAGGGCATCCGGCCCGCCATCAACGTCGGCAACTCCGTGTCCCGCGTCGGCGGCTCGGCGCAAATCAAGGCGATGCGCCAGGTGGCCGGCACATTGCGGCTCGATCTCGCGCAGTATCGCGAACTGGCCGCGTTCGCGCAGTTCGGGTCGGATCTCGACAAGTCGACTCAGGCGCAGCTCAATCGCGGCGCGCGGCTGGTCGAGCTGCTGAAGCAGCCGCAGTACCGCCCCCTCTCGGTCGAGCAGCAGGTGGCGATGGTGTTTGCGGGCACGAACGGCTACCTGGACGAGTTCCCGGTGTCGGACGTCCGCGCCTACGAGGACGAGCTTTTCCGCTTCCTCGACACACGTTTTGGCAACGTCCTTGCCGCCATCCGAGACAAGAAGACGTTGGATGATGAAACGAAGGACCAGCTGAAGGCGGCGCTGAAGGAATTCGGCGAGCAGTTCAGGTCGAGCCGCGCAGCGGCCGTCGCCGTCTAAGCCGAACGATGGAGGGCACCATGCTTAGTGGTGCCGATCCGAAAGCCCAACGATGCCATCCCTCATCGACATTCGTCGCCGCGTTCGCGCGGTGAAATCGACGCAGCAGATTACGAAGGCCATGAAGGCCGTCAGCGCATCGAAGCTGCGCCGCGCGCAGGACCGGATTCTGAGCGCGCGTCCGTTCGCCGTAGATATGCTGCGAGTGCTGAATAGCGTGGCGGCGCGCGTCGAGGAACACGTGCACCCGCTGCTTGAAGT
>JBHEOD010000023.1:0-34104 GCA_046261745.1 Binatia bacterium | reverse complement strand
CGAGGCTAAGCGCCGGTTTCGGCGTGCACGTCGGGGCAAGACGCGGGCAACTGACGGCGCGGTGGAACGCGCGTCATGTGGAGCTGAAGGTCACGCGGCTGGTTGCGCCGCGCTCCACAGAACCGCGCCGCCCGGCGAGCGTCGCTTGAAGGCCCGCGGAGGCAAGGCGAGGTTGGGCCCGCGCAACGCGAACGGCGGGCGACGAAAAGCAAAGGATGAAGTCATGAAGCTCGAGCTCGACCACATCGTTCTGGCCGTCACGGAGATGGACGCCATGCTGAAGTTTTATCTCGACGTGATCGGACTGGCGCCGCATCGCGTGGAGGAGTATCGCGCCGGCTCCGCGCTGTTCCCGTGTGCGCGCATCAACGACTGCGCCCTCATCGATCTGCTGCCGCCGGTGCTCTGGAACGGCGGCGACACGGCGGCTCACACGTGGCCGAACCTCAACCACTTCTGCATCGCGCTCGAATCCGGCGACTGGGACGCGCAACTTGCCCGCCTCGAGAGGGCAGGCGTCGAGATCGAAGCAGGACCGATGATGCTCTCGGGGGCGCGGGGCGATGGCATGTCGATCTACATACGCGACCCCGACGGCAATCGTGTCGAGCTTCGCTATTATCCGTAAGATCGGCCGTCCTGCGCGGAGTTCTGCCGAGGCTCTCCCACGTCGCTTTTTCCTGGCGAGGATCTCCGGCAAAGAACGGCTGCGACGATGAAAGCTGCCGGACTTGAATGGCTCCCTATGGCGCTGGCGCTCTGCCTGCTCGCCGCTTGTACCGCTTCGCCGGCGGTCCGTGCACCGGCAAATCCGTCGTCCGCTTGTCAGTGCACCCCGCAGCCTTCTGAGTCCCCTTGCGCGGCGCCAACCCATGAGACCGATGGCGCCGTCCGCACCAGCTACTACGCCGCACCCGACCTCGACCACGGCCTGGTCCAGTCCCCGGTCAACATCCTCAGCGGAGAGACCATCGACCGAAAGCATGCCGTCGCCGTGCACTATTCCCACGAGAGCGCGCTCTTCATCGAGAACAAGGGCCACACCGTGGAAGTCGACTTCCCGCGCGGCTCCAGCATCGACTTTGATGCAAGAACGTACGAGCTGAAGCAGCTCCACTTCCATACACCGTCCGAGCACCAGGTGGATGGCGTTACCTACCCGATGGAAATGCACATCGTGAACGTGCGCGGGGGCGTCGAATCCGGTGCACCGCCCGAGTTTCTGGTGGTCTCGTTCCTTTTTCGCATGGGCCGGGCAAGTGCCTTTCTCGACAGCTTCCTCGATCTGATGCCTGCCACGGTGGGAGGCCACGAGGACCTGACGGCCGAGCGCGTCTACGTGGACGACCTGCTGCCCCCGGGGCAGGTCCCGTCGTATTTCCATTACGTCGGTTCGCTGACGACCCCACCCTACAGTGAGACCGTCGAGTGGCTGGTATTGAAGCAGCCCATCGAGGCTTCTCCCCGCCAGATCCAGCGCATTAACGCGATCGAAGGGGATAACGCCCGACACGTGCAGGCGCTGTACGGGCGCACCGTCGAGCGCTGAGGCTTCGCGCGCGAATGCCGTCGTCATTCGAAAGACCGCTCCGCGCGGTATGCTTCCGGGCAGGTTCCCGATGACCGCTGTCGCATCCACTCACGAGTTCCGCTCTTTCGACGGGGTGAAGATCGCCTGGAGCGAACTCGGCCAGGGGCGGGCGGCCATCCTGCTGCACGGGCTCTTCAGCAACGCCGAGGTGAACTGGCTTCGGCGCGGGGCCGCGACTGTACTCGCGCAGGCCGGCATTCGCGCGATCATGCCGGATTTTCGTGCGCACGGCCGCAGCGAGGCTCCGGGCGATGCAGCCGCCTATCCGCCGGATGTGCTCGCACTCGATATTGAGCGGCTTGTCGCGCATCTCGCGCTGGACGACTTCGATCTTGCGGGCTACTCGCTCGGCGCCCGCACGACAGTGCGGCTCGTCGTGCGCGGACTGCGCCCGCGGCGCGTGGTGCTGGCCGGCATGGGTCTCGATGGAGTCGTGAACTTCGACGGGCGAACGCGCTACTTCCTGCGCGTGATCGAATCGCGCGAGCCTGGAACGCCCGGCAGTCCCGAATGGCTTGCCGGTCAGTTCATGAAGAGCAACGGCATCGATCCGGAGGCCGCCGCGCACGTGCTCCGATCCCAGGTGCAAATCGGCAGGGAGGAACTCTCCGCGATCGCGATGCCGGCTCTGGTCGTCTGCGGGACGGACGACGACGACACGGGTTCCGGGCTCGAGTTGGCGCGGGCCTTGCCGTCGGCGCGCTACGTCGCCGTCCCGGGGAATCATATGACAGCGGTCACCAAGCCGGAATTCGCGAACGCGATTGCCGACTTTCTCGCGGTGTCCGAATGAAGGGCGGCAGTCCAAAGGTCGAGCCCGTCGAACTGCTCATGGAAGTGCTCTCCGTTCAGGTCGGCGCGCTGTTGGACTTGCCTCCCGCAGACCGCTAACTCGCCACGGATGGAGTTCAATCTCGCCGACATCCACGAAGCCGTCTCCGCCACCTGTCCCGACCGTGAATGCATCGTGTGGGGGGACCGCAGGCTCACGTACGGCCAGATTACCGAACGCACGCGCCGCCTGGCCAACTATCTTGCCGGCCGCGGCCTCGGCGTAAAATGCGAGCGCTCCAGTCTCGAAGGCTGGGAATCGGGCCAGTCCCACCTCGCGCTCTACCTCTACAACTGCCCCGAATACCTCGAAGGCATGCTCGGCGCGTTCAAGGCGCGCGTCGCCCCGTTCAACGTGAATTACCGTTACGTGGAAGAGGAACTGCTGTATCTCTTCCGCGATGCAAAGACCGAGGCCGTGATCTACCACTCCGCGATGGCGCCGACGCTCGCGAAGGTGCTGCCCGAGTTGCCCGGCATCAAGGTGCTGATCCAGGTTTCCGACGACTCGGGCAACGCGTTGCTGCCGGGCGCGGTCGATTACGAGGAAGCGCTCGCGTCGTCATCCGACGCGAAGCCTGCGGCAGTGTGTTCCCCCGACGACCTTTACATTCTCTACACCGGCGGCACCACGGGCATGCCGAAGGGCGTGCTATGGCGCCAGTCCGACATCTACTTTGCGGCGCTCGGCGGCACGATGCCCGGCATGGGCGAGCACCAGTCGATCGAGTCGGTGCTGTCGATGTCAGGCGGTGGACCGCGCCTGTTGCCCGCTCCGCCTTTCATGCACGGTGCCGCGCACTGGGCTGCATTCAACGCGATGAACGGCGGCGGCACGGTGGTGATCCAGCACGATACGAAGCGACTCGACACCGACGACATATGGAGCGTGGTCGAAACGGAAAAAGTGCAGGGCCTGTTGATCGTCGGTGACGCGTTCGCCCGGCCGCTGCTCGACCAGCTCTCCAGGAAGTCCTACGATCTTTCGAGCCTGAGCCTTCTTGTCAGCGGCGGTGCGGTGCTCAACGTGGGCATCAAGGAAGAGATCCTCGAGAAGATACCCGACGTGATGATCTTCGACGGAATCGGCTCTTCGGAAACCGGGAGCCAGGCGGCCAACATGAGCTCGAAGGGCATGGGAGCTTCGACAGGCAGCTTCCTGCCGCAGCCCGGCAATTGCGTGCTCGCGGCCGATCTTTCCGCGGTGCTCGAACCGGGAAGCGAAGATATGGGCTGGTTCGCGAAGGCCGGTCGCGTGCCGCTCGGCTACCTCGGCGACCAGGCGAAGACCGAGCGCACCTTCCCGCTGCTCGACGGTGTGCGCTACTCGGTGCCCGGCGACCGCGCGCGGCATCTCGCGAGCGGGCTCATCGAGGTGCTCGGCCGTGACTCGGTCACCATCAACTCCGGCGGCGAGAAGATCTTCGCAGAGGAGGTGGAGCAGGCGCTCAAGCACCACCCGTCTGTTTACGACGTGGTGGTCTGCGGCCGTCCAAGCGAGCGCTGGGGTCAGGAAGTGGTCGCCGTGGTCGCGCTGCGCGACGGCACGACGGCCAGCGAGGCGGAGTTGCTCGAGGAGGCTGCCAAGCGCCTCGCGCGCTACAAGCTCCCCAAGGTCTTCATCTTCCGCGACGAGATCCTGCGCAGCCCGAGCGGCAAGGCTGACTATCGCTGGGCGAAGGAACAGGCGGGCGTCGCGTCCTGACCGGTTGCCGCGGCGTTGTCCGTCGCAGGGGTTCCCACCGTACCGGCGTCGCAGCTTTCGCATGGAGACGCGGCTTTCGCAGGGAGGCGGGCGGCGTTAATGTCCCCAACCGTGACGTATCTCGAAGGCCCCCGTCCTCGCCTCTTCGCTCACCGCGGCGCCAGCGGTACTGCTCCGGAGAATACCATCGAGGCCTTTCTCGAAGGCATCGCCGCCGGCGCCGACCGCCTCGAGCTCGACGTGCATGCGAGCGCGGACGGTCACCTCGTCGTGTTCCACGACGAGACGCTGGTGCGCACCACCGGTGCGAGCGGCTTCCTGCGCGAGCGAACGCTGGCCGAGCTGAAGAAGCTGGACGCCGGCTACCACTTCGAGATCGAACCCGGGCGATATCCTTATCGCGGCAAGGGCGTCCGCATTCCCACGCTGGCTGAGGTGCTCGAGGCGTTTCCGGATGTTTCGCTCAACGTCGAGGTGAAGTACGACGACGGCACGACGGTGGAGGCGTTCTACGACGTCCTCGACCGCCACGGCGCGCGCGACCGCGTGCTGGCCGCCGCGTTCGAAGATCCGATCGTCAAGCGGCTCCGCGCGGTTGCTCCCGAAACGGTCACGAGCCTGTCGGCCGAGGAGGTCGCCGAGTTTTTTGGCCGCTGCATCAGTGACTCGCTGCACGACTACGTGCCGCCCGGCAAGGCACTCCAGGTGCCGCCGTCTCACGAGAACATCGAGATCGTCACGCCGCAGTTCGTGAAGGCCGCGCACGACCTCGACATGGAAGTGCACGTCTGGACGATCAACGACGAGGCGGAGATGGACAGGCTGCTCGACCTCGGCATCGACGGGCTGATGAGCGACTTTCCGGCGCTGGCGCGTGCCGTGTTCGAGCGGCGGGGTCTGAGGTGACGCTCACGCCCGCTGCCGACAAAAAAGGGGTCAGACCCCATTTCCCGAGAAAAATGGGGTCTGACCCCTTTTTCGAAAGGCTGCTGTGAAGCTGCGCCGCTTTCCGATTCCGCCGGCGTGGTTCTGGCTGTCGTTCGCGGTGTCGATCGTCGCCAATCGCGTGGCGGGCCTTGCCGCGGAGGAATCGATCGCGCTGATGTCGCGCGTCAGCGTCTTCGCCGAGACGGTGCGCGCCCACACGCTGCAGTTCGTGATGTACTGGACGGCCGTCGCGTACCCGTCGGTCATCATTTTCCTCTACTGGTACCTGCGGCCGGTGCTGACGTGGTTCGAGCGCGGCTGCACGCAGCCCGCGCCGCTGCTCGTGCAAAGGCGGGTGGTCAGCGCGCCGCTGGTGTCCGCGCTGTCGGGCTTCGTGGCGTGGCTCACCGGCATCCCTCTCTTCATCGGCATCACGCTCGGCGCGTTCGGCCGCTGGTCGCCGGAGCTGGCGTCCCAGCACATTTTCACGCCGATGGTCAACGGCTACCTCGCTGCGACCATTTCCTACTTCGTCGTGGACCGGATCTACCGGTCGGTGGTCTATCCCAAGGTGTTCCCGGAGGGCGGCCTCACCTCTGTTCCCGGCGCGTTCGTGCTGGGCGTGCGCGGCCGATTCTTCCAGCTCCTGCTCGCGCTTTCGTTCGTCCCGATGTTCGTGATGCTCGGCCTGACGCGTGCGGCCGAGGTGCGCCTCGCGCGCGGCCTCGATCCGACGACGCTCCTTCACGAACTTTCGAGCGCCAGCCAGGCGACGTTCGTCGTGTACGTGCTGGTAGGCGGTGTGCTGGCCGCGCTGGTCACACGCAGTGTGACGCGTTCGCTTGAGGAAGCCGCGGCAGCGCTGAAGCGCGTGCAGGGCGGCGATCTCGACGTGCGCGTGAGAGTAGACTCGGCCGACGAGATCGGTGTGCTCGAAGACGGCGTCAACCGCATGGTCGCTGCACTGCGCGACCGGGAACGCATACTCGTCACCTTCGGTCACGTCGTCGAACCGGGCGTGCGCGACCGGCTGCTCGGCGGTCAGGTGGGGCAGGGAGGCGAGCGGCGGCCGGCCACGGTTCTGTTCTGCGACCTGCGCGGTTTTACCGCACTGTCGGAAGCCCAGGGTGCGGAGGCAGCCGTGGCAACCCTCAACGAGTTCTTCACGGTGACCACCGTGTGGGTACGCGAATGCGGCGGCATCGTCGACAAGTTCATCGGTGACGCCGCGCTTGTCGTGTTCGGCCTGCTCGAAGACGACGGCGCGGAGCAGGTTGCCGAGAGAGCTGCCGTGGCGGCGCTCCGATGCGCGCTCGGCCTCGAGGAAAGGCTTCGCGAGCTCAACGTCAGGCGCGCCGAAGCCGGCAAGGATCCGCTCGCGGTGACCATCGCGATTCACAGCGGAGAGGTCGTGGCAGGCGTGATCGGATCGCCGGATCGCCACGAGTACACGGTGGTGGGCGACACGGTGAACGTGGCGGCGCGCCTGCAACAAGCGGCGAAGGATTTCGGCGGAATCGTCGCGTCGGCCGAATCGTGTGCGCTCGCGCGCGCCGGGGGCTTCGACGTCCCGGTGCGCAGTTCGGATTCGGTCAGCCTGCGCGGCAGGCGCGAGCCGGTGGTGCTCAATGCAATCGGAGGCCCGGTGAACGAAGCCGGCAGCATTGCCATGGCGGTGAACTGAAGGGGCGAGCATGGTTTGCCCCGCCGCAATCGTCAGCCGCCGGCCTGCCGCCCCTTCACCGCCCGCACCGCATCGTTCTCGAACAGCCGCTTCGCGAGCGCGCTGTCGATCCGGCCGTCCGGATCGATTCGCGCCCGCGCTTCGAGGAACGCGCCGAGCCGCGGCTCCATCGCGGAAAACCGCCGCGCCGTCGTGAACGCGTCCTTGGCGAGATAGATGCGACCACCGACGCTCGCGACCACTTCGTTGAGCCTCTCGACCAGCGCTTCCGTGCCGTCGTGAATCGGGAAGTCGAGAGCGAAGGAAATCCCCGGCATCGGGAACGACAGCATTCCCTTTCCCTCGGCGCCGCAGTCCTTGATCACGGTAAGAAACGGCCCCGGTCCCGCGCTGCGCGCCACGTCGACCAGCCGGCGGTAGCTTCGCATCGACGGATCGGCCGGCATCACGCACTGGTACTGCGTGAACGCGCGGCGACCGTAGAGGAGATTCCAGTCGCGCAGCGCATCGAGGGGATAGAAGAACGACTCGGCGCTGCGTGCGTGCCCACCGCTGCCAGCGCGGCGCGAGGCCTCGCTCACGCGTCGCGCGGCCTCGTAGCGAAGCGCGTTGAAGGTGGAGACGGTGGCGTTGGTGAGCAGCGACGGCGGCATCGCGAACGGAACGGATACGCGAGGGAGTCCGAACGAGCGGTCGGTTGCCGCTTCCTCGATGCTGGCCCAGCGCCCGGTCAGCAGGATGCCGCGACCGAGCGCGGCGCGCGGTGCCAGCAGGTCCGACCACGCCACCGTGAACGGCCAGGTGCGGCCGGCCTCGACGAGCCCGTCAATGAGCGACTCGAGGTCCGGGAAGGTGTGCGAATCTTCGACGATGTGGCGCGAAGGCACGCGTTCCATCATGAGCGTCACGTCGAGGATGTGGCCGGTCAAGCCCATGCCGCCGAGCGTGGCGCGAAACAGTTCCGAGTGCGTTTCCTCGCGCACGTCCTCGATGCGGCCGTCGGGCAGGCGCATGCGCATCGCCCGGACATGCGCACCGATGGTGCCGGCGACGTGATGGTTCTTGCCGTGCACGTCGGCAGCCACCATGCCGCCGATGGTCACCTCGCGGGTGCCGGGCGTAACGGGGACGAAGAAGCCGCGCGGCAGGAAGAGGTCGGCAATGCGTCCGAGGCAAAGGCCCGCCTCGACGCGCAGTTCGCCGGTCGTTTCGTCGAACGCGATCACGCGGTCGGCCGCTACGCTCGACGCGACCGGCCCGCGCCCCGGGGGCGGTAGCGAGGCGTCGCCGTACGAGCGGCCGAGCCCGCGCGTCAGGACCGCGTCGCGCGTGATTTCCTCGAGGTCGCTGCCCTCGATTTCGACGGCGTCGACGATCGGGTAGCGTCCCCATCCGTGAAGCGACTTGCGAGTATGTTTCAGGCGCCTGCCCTGACAGGTTTCGAAGCCGCGAGCGCGAGCACCTCGGCGTATCCGTGCATCACGTTGGCGTGGCCGAGCAGCCCGCGTTCGCGCAGCATGCGGTGGAAGACGGGAAGCTTGTAGTGGGGCACGGTCATCAGCAGGTGATGCTCAAGGTGGTAGTTCACGTAGTTTGGCGCCAGCAGCAAGCGCTCCCACCAGCGTGCCAGCGTGGTGCGCGCGTTCTGGAACGGATCGGCGGCGTCGGCCGGCATCGTGTGCTCCGCAATCGCACGAATGCGCAACGCGAGGCTGTAAGTGGTGAGCCATGCGCCGAGCCACAGCAGGTACAGGGCAGGGTGGCCGGCGGCGGTGACAACGGCGAGCAGGATGAGGTTGCTCAGTACTACGCCGCGCAGCGCGGAGACGGCGCTCTGGCCCTCGCGGTTGGTCTTGCCGGCGTTGCTCATCGAAAGGTCGCGGCGCAGCGTAGCCCGCAGGCGCTTGTAGCCGGTCTGTCCGGAGAGGTCGCGCAGGATCTTGCGGCGCAGGCTCGAGCGCGTGATCGGAAACGGCGTGACGAGGTCGAGATCGGGATCGTCCTTGGTCCAGTTCTTGGCGTGATGCTTCAGGTGATACGGGCGGTACGGCGCGAGATCGGCCCAGACGGGATACGCGGCCAACCAGTTGCCGGCCCAGTCGTTGAGCGCGCGGTTCCTGAACAACGTGCGATGTGCGGCCTCGTGCATCAGGATGGACATGCCGAGCTGGCGACCGCCGATCACGAACAGCGCGACCACGATGGTCAGCGGGTTCGGCCACTGCGCCACCATCGCCATGGAACCGAACACGAAAGCCCAGTTGACGACGACGGAAGCCCACGCGCGGCGGTCGTCGAACTCGAGAAGCTCCCGGATCTCTTCGCGCGTGAAGTGGTCGAGCCATCGCTGGCCGCCCTGCACGGCGGAGGTGCCCTGGCCGTCGTGAAGCGCGCCCGGATTCTCCATGTCAGTTCGGTCGTTCATGCTGGGCTCCGCCTAGAGGGGGGTGGAAGCAATGTCGGCGGCGGCGGCGGCTTCGCGCCAGATCTGGCGGTCCACCGGCGACTCACTGGCAAGAACGCCGAATCGGTTGAGGAACGGCGCCCACACCCGGCGGCCGACCTCGTCGTAGGCCACCATGGCATGCACGAGGTTGTCTCGCTCGACGGTCGGCACGATGGCGTCCGGGAGCAGCGGGTCGAGCACGATGCGTCGGATGGCCTCGCCGCCGAGCAGGAAGCACTCGGCCATCGCGCGGCGTTCATCCATATTGGGGAGCTGCGCGGCACTGCGCTCGAGTTCGAGGGAGAGGCTGCGGTAAAGCTCGCGGATCGCGGCGGCGTCCCACAGCGCGCGGGCGCGGGCTTCGCCGGCCTCGTCGAAGTCGCCGATCGTGAAAACGGGACAGCCCGGGTTGAGGCGCAGCGTGATCAGCGCCTCACGGGCCGCCTCGAGCCCGCCGTCGAGGTTGTTCGGCCGGATCCACAGGCCCGGCGCGAACTCGCGCATGCCGGTGAACTCGAAGGCCCGGATGCCGATCAACCGTTCCTCCTTGGAAGCGGCGCAGCCGTCCGGCGTAGCCCCGATCCACGAGCCGTCCCACGGCCGCGTGCGCGTCTGCATTCTCCGCCAGGAGTTTAGGCGGTTCAGGATAGGGGAGGCGGCCGCGCCGGTGCGATAGGCCCCGCGCTCGTCGCGCTCAATGAGGCCACCCGAGAGCAGGCGCGTGATGGCTACGCGGGTGGCGTTCGGATCGATGTCGAAGATTTCGGCGGCGGCAACCAGGAAGCGAACCGGTGCGGAGTGCCCTTTCAGAGTGGAGAGCAGGTCGAGGACGACGCTCTTCGGTCGCGGCTTCATTCGGCGGACCTTACGTAAGGTCTGTGGGGTGGTCAAGGTTTGTAAGATCGACTGCGCGCGTGCGGGAGACTCTTGGCTCTCCATTCGTCCTCTGTTCTAGTCCCGCTCGCGCGCGCGGTCGCGGGCTGGAAGCACTCGGGAGAGGGGCCTTGGAAGAACTAAAGTTATACTTCGACTTCAAGAGTCCATATGCCTTTTTGGCCAAGGATCCCGCGTTCGCATTGACGGACCGTTTCGACGTCTCTCTGCGCTGGATTCCGTTCATCCTGAGGATCAAGGGCAAGGGCGAACGCAGCATCTATTCCGAGTACAAAGCGCGCTACTCGTACATGGACGCGCGACGCTGGGCGAATCGCCGCGGAGGCTTCCCGATCAAGGGGCCGCTCAAGGTTTACGACTCGGTGCCGTCGCTGGTCGGCGCGCTGTACGCGATGCGCGAGGGTTTCTTCCGCAACTACGCCGACCAGGTTTACGCGCGCTTCTTCGATCGCCGGCTCGAGATCGATCAGCCGGCGGCGGTGGCCGCGCTGGTCGGGGAACTCGGCCACGACGGCGCCGGGTTCCTCGAGTACCTCGCCGGCCCCGGGGTGGCCGAGTTCGAGGTCTGCCAGCAGGAGGCCGCCGACGACCACGTGTTCGGCGTGCCGCTGTTCGTGTTTCGCGGGGAGCCGTTCTGGGGATACGACCGGATGGCACTGCTGGAGGAGACGATGGCCGGGGCGGGCCTGGCCCGGCCCAAAGGAGCACAACGCTGATGCGCGTCTATGCGTTCGCTTGCGGCTGGCTTACCGGCGACATGGCCGGGTTCGTGGCTGGCACGACCGGCCGCATCAAGGTTCCGGTGCCCGTCTTCTTCGTCGACCATCCCAGGGGCAGGGTGGTCTTCGACGCCGGCATGCATCCGGCCGCGGGTACCGATCCGGAGACACGGCTCGGCCTGCTGTCGAACTTCTTCGACGTTCACCTGGGGCCTTCCGAGAACGTGGCCGCGCGACTGGCCGCCCTCGACGTGGACGCCGGTCGCATCGACCACCTGGTGCTGTCCCATCTTCACTTCGATCACGCGGGCGGCGCCGAACTGCTGCCGAATGCGAAGCTCGTGGTGCAAAAGCGCGAGTGGGAAGCCGGCGCCGCCGACGACGTCTCCGCTCGCTGTTCGTTTGATGCACGCGACTACCGCCTCGGCCATGACGTCCAGCTCGTCGACGGCGAGCACGACCTGTTCGGCGATGGACGCGTGGTGTGCCTGCCGACGCATGGGCACACGCCCGGTCACCAGTCGCTGCGCCTGAGGCTCGACGACGGCAGGGAAGTCATCCTGTGCGCCGACGCGTGCTACCTGCGCCGCAACCTCGACGAGCTGGCGCTGCCGGGCGTCGTCTTCGATCCCGCGGGCATGTTGGCGTCGCTCGAACGTCTCGCGGCGCTGCGCGCAGGCGGCGCAACGATGATCTACGGTCACGATCCCGAGGCGTGGACGTCGGTGCCGCAGGCGCCGCAGCCTTTCGCAGCGAGCTGACGCATGGATTCGACGCTGTCCGACTATCTGGAACGAAGCCTCAACGCGTCGGTTTACGACGTGGCGATCGAGAGCCCGCTCGACTTCGTGCCGAAGCTGTCCGCTCGCGTCGAGTGCGATGTTCGGCTCAAGCGCGAGGACATGCAGCCGATCTTCACGTTCAAGATCCGCGGCGCATACAACAAGATGGTGCGGCTTGCACCCGAGGTGCTCGCGCGCGGCGTGGTGGCGGCTTCGGCCGGAAACCATGCGCAGGGCGTGGCGTACGCCGCGCGGCGCCTCGACTGCCCGGCCTGGATCGCGATGCCGGTGACGACGCCGTCGATCAAGGTGGATGCGGTGCGCGCGCTCGGCGCCAACTTGGAGCTGGTCGGCGACACCTATGCCGACGCGGCCGGATTCGCGCTGGCGCTGGCAGCGGAGCGCGGTCTCACGTTCGTGCATCCGTTCGACGATCCGGACGTGATCGCGGGGCAGGGAACCGTCGGGCTCGAGATTCTTCGACAGGCCGGACGTCACCTCGACGCGATCTTCCTGCCGATCGGCGGCGGCGGCCTCGCGGCCGGCGTCGCGGCGGTGGTCAAGCGGCTGAGACCGGAGGTGCGTGTGATCGGCGTGGAGCCCGACGACGCCGATGCGATGGAGCGCTCGCTTCGCGAGCAGCGTCGTGTAGTGCTCGAGCAGGTGGGGCTGTTCGCGGACGGCGTGGCCGTGCGCCAGGTGGGCGAAGAGACGTTTCGCATCTGCCGTGAGCTCCTCGACGAAGTGATTCTCGTGGACAACGACGAGATCTGCGCGGCGGTCAAAGACGTGTTCGAAGACACGCGCACGGTGCTCGAGCCGGCCGGGGCGCTGTCGGTGGCCGGTCTCAAGGCCTGGGCGGCGCGTGAAGGATGCACCGGAATGCACCTGGTCGCGGTGGCTTCCGGCGCCAACGTGAACTTCGATCGCCTGCGCCACGTGGCCGAGCGCGCTGAAGTCGGCGAGCAGCGCGAGGCGCTCTTTGCCGTGACGATTCCGGAGAAGCCGGGCAGCTTCCGCGCGTTCTGCACGCTGCTCGGGCGACGCGGCATCACCGAATTCAACTACCGCTACTCGAAGGCCAGCGAAGCGCATGTGTTCGTCGGACTGCAGATCGCCGACCGCAGCGAGCGCGCGTCGCTGGTCGCCACGCTTCATCGCGCGGGTCTGCCGACGCTCGACCTCAGCGACGACGAGACCAGCAAGCTGCACGTGCGTCACATGGTGGGCGGTCTCGCGTCCGTGCCGGACGAGGTGCTCTATCGTTTTGTATTTCCGGAACGTCCGGGCGCGCTGGCCAGGTTTCTCGATGCAGTCAGCCAAGGCTGCAACATCTCCCTGTTCCACTACCGCAACCACGGCGCCGACTACGGGCGCGTGCTCGTTGGCGTCCAGGTGGGAAGCGAAGAAAGGGAAGCCTTCCGGCGCCGCCTCGACGATCTCGGCTTCGAGTATGCCGAGGAAACCGACAATCCCGCTTACAGACTATTCATGCGCGGCAGCGAGGTGCCGCGCACGCAGGAGTGACGATGGCGAAGTCCGGGAAGAAAGCACCGTCGAAAAAGGGCCAGGCAGGGGGCTCCGCCGCGAAGAAACCGCGACCGACAGCCGCGGCGGCTACGAGCCGTACAAAAGCCGGGGGCGTCGCCGATCCAGCCAGGACGCGGCCGGCCAGGCAAAGCGAAGTTGCGGCCGTGCCGAAAAAAATCTCCAAAGCCGCCGCGAAGCGGATCGCCGCCGTGCCGCCCCCGTTCTCCGGTTTCCCGAAGGATTTCCTGGCGTTCTTCCGTGAGGTCGCGAAGAACAACAACCGCGAATGGTTCGCCGCCAACAAGGAGCGGTTCCATTCGTCGGTGCAGATGCCGACGCTGTCGTTCATTGCGGCGATGGACCTTCCACTCGGTCGCATCGCCGACTGTTTCGTGGCCGACGCGCGCAGCCAGGGCGGATCGATGTTCCGCATCTACAACGACATGCGCTTCCACGATGCGAAGCCGTACAAGGAGCACGCGGCCTGCCAGTTCCGGCATGGCGCCGGCAAAGACGCCCACGCACCCGGCTTCTACGTGCACTTCGAGCCGAAGGAAGTCTTCTTCGGCGGCGGCATCTGGCGCCCGCCGGCTCCGCAGTTGCGCGCGGTTCGCGAAGCCATCGCGGCCGACCCGGAACGTTGGACGAAGATCACGCGGTCACCGGCTTTCAAGCGCCGCTTCGGCGCAGTGGAAGGCGACAGCCTCCAGCGCGCGCCGATGGGCTTCGATCCGGACCATCCGCGAATCGACGACATCAAGCGCCTGAGCTTCTTCGCGGTCGAAACGGTGAAGGCCGACGCGATCCAGTCGAAGGACTTCGTCAAAGACGTTGCGAAGAGCTTCGCCGCGCTGGCCCCCTTCATGGAGTTCCTGACCGAAGCCCTCGGCCTGCCGTTCCATCACGACGACTGAGGGAATCGTCAGGATCCGCGACTCTGAAGTCCCGGGCGGTGACGATTTCCGAAGCGTGTGCGGGTTCCCCGCAGACGCAAATCGGTACGCGTCCCGGATTCTCGCGACGTGTTCTCGCTCAGCGGCGTGAGAGGAAGTTCGCTACCGCCTCGTTCCACGCTGCCGGCTGTTCGAAGTACGGCGAGTGCCCCGCGTCGTCGATCACCTTCACCTCGGCGCCGGCGATGTAGGTGGCGGCCTTCTGCAGCAGCGCGGGCGGGAAGAGCGTGTCCTCGCTTCCGACGATGAAGAGGGTCGGCATGCGAAGTTCACCAAGCTCGGCGGGCGTCACGCGGGCAGCGAAGAGCTGCCGCACGATCGAATCCGGCGCTGGTGCGCCGAAGGTCGTCAGCGCCTGGTAGAGATAGCCGAGGTCGGGCCGGCGCCGCGAGAAGGATGCAGACAGCGCCGGATGCACGCCGAGCGGAGGCGGCTCCTTGCGAAGTCGTGCCGCCGACTCGCCGATCGCACGCAACTGCACGGCGATCTCGTCGTCGTGGATACCGCCGAGCGTGTCGGCCAGCACCAGTGCGTCGACGCGCTGCGGGGATTCGAGGGCAATGCCGAGCGCGGTCCATCCACCCATCGACTGTCCGATGACGACCGCTCGCGTGATGCCCGCGCTGTCCATCACGGCTTCGAGATCACGCACAAGAAGTTTCACGTCGTATCGTTCCTGGTTGCCGCCCGAGGGTGCGAAGCCGCGCTGGCTCATCGTGATCACGGTGTGGCTGGCGGCGAAGTGCGCGACCTGCTGGAACCAGACGGCGTGATTGCCGCCGAGGCCGTGCACGAACACCATCGCCGGGCCCGAGCCGCACACCTCGTAGTAGATGCGGGCGCCGTCGCTCGCCGTGGCATGGCCGCTGCGCCGCGCGATCGGCGCTGAGTTGGCGGGCGCAGACGGCGAGGACGTTTTGGGCGCGTCGTCGCGGGAACTCGTCATCGTCGGGGTGCATGACACGAAGACTGCGAGCAGGGAAGTGGCAAGAAGGCGGATGGGGCTCAGCATGACGAAGTCCTCCATTTCTCCAGGCAGTCCGCCCACGTCACGCGTGGTGCCGGTTCGGCGGTGCGACAACTATCAACCCCGGTGACATCGGCAATGGATCGCGCCGTCTTCATCACACGGCTTGCGCCGGCCCCGATGCTTGCTAAGTAGCCGTCGCGCCGTCGCTGAAACGACGGCTTTTCCAAGGAGGTTCCGAGCATGCTTCTTTCCGAAACCGTCGCAGTCGTCACGGGTGGGGCTTCCGGCCTCGGCCTGGCCACGGCCGAAGCCATTCTTGCCGGCGGCGGCCGCGTCGCCCTTCTCGACCTCGAGCGTTCCAGCGGCGTGGAAGTCGCCGCCGGCCTCGGCGACCGCGCGATTTTCACTCCAGCGGACGTGTGCAGCGAAGACGATGTGACGAAGGCCCTCGACCAGGTCATTGCGGCGTTCGGCAAGGTCAACGCCACCATCAACTGCGCTGGCATTGGAACCGCCATGAAGACAACCGGCAAGGGCGGCCCCTTCCCGCTGTCCCTGTTCGCCAAGACGATCGAGATCAACCTGATCGGAACGTTCAACGTGTTGCGCCTGGCGGCAACACGCATGCTTTCCAACGACCCGAATGACGACGGCGAGCGCGGGGTGATCATCAACACCGCGTCGGTCGCGGCCTTCGACGGTCAGATCGGCCAAGTGGCGTACACCGCATCCAAGGCCGGCGTCGTCGGCATGACGCTGCCGATCGCTCGCGATTTGTCGCGTGACGGTATTCGCTGCTGCACGATTGCGCCGGGAACGTTCGACACACCGATGCTCGCGATGCTCCCGGAAGAGAACCGCAAGGCGCTCGGCGCCGGCATCCCGTTCCCACAGCGACTCGGCCGCCCGGCCGAATACGGCCAGCTTGCGTGCGCGATCATCACCAACCCGTACCTGAACGGCGAGACCATTCGCCTCGACGGCGCGCTGCGCATGCCGCCGCGCTGAGCCGCTGCGCTCAACGAGAAAGGGGAGCCTCGCACCGAGGCTCCCCTTTCTTTGTGATGCAACTTCGCTCGGGTTTATCCGCGAGCGTCTTGCACGCCGGCCGGACCCCGGTCAGAACGCGACTTCGACCGGGGTCGAGTAGAACTGCTTGTACCAGCGGCGAAAGCGCGAAATGTCGCCGTCGCCCTCCGCCAGGTTCGGTTTCTCGCGGAACGCCTTGTTGTTCCACAGCGGCATGTCGAGCTCCCAGTCCTTGGCATAGTAGTCGAAGAAACCCGTCACGACCTCGAGGTTGGAGTCGTTACGCACGTAGTAGTTGTGCGTGAGAATCATCCGCTCGGGATCGAGCGGCGTCAGCGACTGCACGGAAACGCCCTCGATCAGCCCGCTCACTCGCGTAAGCGAAAGGCCCGGCCCGAACATGAACGAGCGGATCGTCGCCATTCCCTCGGCGCTCGACTGCGCCGACTCGCGCTCGAAGTCGAGGTGCAACTTGCAGATCGGGCCCTCGGTGTCGTACACGACGCCGCGCACGTTCATCTTGTGGAGAGTGGCGAAGTGCGCCACGTCGAATCCGTTCTCGTAGAGTTCCTGCGGATGCGCAGTCAGCTCCCACTGCCGGCGAGCGTGCACATGATAGTCCGGCGAGGCGGTCTCCGGAATCACCTCCGGCGTCCACTGCGGCGCGACTGCCTCGGCGTGATGCCACACGATGATGAAGCCGTTCTGCTCGCGCACCACCGGCGCGCCGATCTTCGCCTTGGCCGGAATGCGCTTTGCGTAAGGGATGTCGACGCAGTCCCCGGTGTCGCCGCTCCAGCACCAGTTGTGGAACGGACAGCGAATGTTGTCGCCTTCCACCTTGCCGCCGACGCCGAGATGCGCGCCGAGATGAGGACAGTACGCGTCGAGTACGTGAGCGGCGCCGCCGTCGCCGCGGAAGACGACGAAGTCCCGACCGATGGCGTGGACGGCTTTCACCTCGCCCGGGCCGACCTCGTGCGTGTAACAGATGTTGTACCAGCCGTTCGGAAAGGGGGGCAGCGGGATTCGGGTCATCATCAGCCTCGCGGGCGGCCTCGGGCCGCGGCTAGAACGTGTTTCAGTAGCGCATTATAGGCGCCGGCCTGGGCGTGTCCACCGGCCGATTCGGGGCAGGCAGATCCGAAGGCAGGGGTCTATGTGCCCCCCCAGCAAGCCGATCCGTCCGGATCCTCAGTGGTGGCGCAAAATTCCGGGCCAGGAGGGGCGGGCGCAGCGCAAAACGGGGCCACGCCCATCTGGAATCCGCCGCTCGTGTCCCGGGGACACGCGGAAACTGATCCCAAGCTCGGAAAGATCGGAAGATCGGAAGCTCGGAAGATCGACGCGTCACCGTCAATGGAGCCCAGCCGAACCTCGCCGCGAGGACCGCAATCCGTCAGGCTGCCTGCTGCCGGCCCGTGGCGGGCGAGTGCCCCGTCCACCGCTTGAACGCACGCGAGAAGGACGAGACGTCGGAGAATCCCAGCAGATAGCTGATCTCGGTAACCGGTAGCTGTCTGTCCAGCACGTACTGCTCCGCGAGTTCCTTCCTGACCACGGCGAGCAGGTTCGTGAAGCTGGTGCCTTCCTCCGCGAGCCTGCGCTGCAGGGAGCGCGTGCTCATGGAAACGGTCTTTGCGACGGCCTCTTCCGAAGGAGTTCCCGACGGAAGCTCCTCGACCATCGCGAGCTTCACACGAGAGACGAGATCCTCCTTGCGCAGGCCCTTGCACATCGCATCGAGAACCGCATCGCTCGCGCGTGCGAGCTCGCGATTGTCGGCAAGGAACGGCCGGTCGAGGTCGCTTGTACGAAAAGACAGCCGCCACTCGTCCGCACCGAACTCCACCGGGCAGCGGAACAGTGCCGAATGCTCCGAGGAATCCCCGGGATCCGGATAGGCGAACACAACCCTCAGCGGGTCGAGGTTCCCGTCGGAGCCCGTGCGACAAAGATCGATAAGTACGGCTGCGCGCGCATCCTGAATGACCCGCTTCGCATCCTCATCGACGTCGATGGTGGGACAGACAAGATCGATGCTTGCCGGTGTGTACTCGAGCCGCATCGCGAACGCGGTGTTCACGCAACCGTGGTAGCGCGCGAAGCGTTCGAGCGCAGTGCGAAGGTTGTAGCTGGCGAGAAACGCGACGGCGAGACCGTGGAAGTCGGTGGGGCGGTAGTGTTCGGCGACTTCCAGCCCGATATGCGGCTTGTCCGTCAGGCGCGCGGCTCGGCCCCAGGCCGCCGCCACGCGATCGAACGGATAGCGGGCACGTGGTCGGTTCATGAGCGAGGAGTCCAGGCCCTCTTCGCGATACAGCTGCGCTGCGTCAACGTCGTACGTCGACAAAAGGCGCGAAAAGATCCGGGCTTCCGATGCCAGGAATGTTCCGATCATGGTGACACCTCCTCCCGGGCCTCTGCAGCAGCAGATTGGCGTCGGCGGTCAACCGGTTGGCGTCGTGGGTCAAGCAGTCAGCCGCCGCAATCCATAGCATCTCTCCGCTACGAATACGTCGCTAGCAGCAAAAAGCCCGGAGGCAATGACGCCGATGGGGCCTCGCAAGTGCCGACCATGCGAACGAGGAGACCCGGATGAGCGACAGCAGACCGATGACCGCACGACTTGAAGCCACCCAGGCCGAGGAAGTCTGCAAGACTCCCGAGGCCAGGCTGATGCTTGCCGTGCTGGAGGAGGCCCTCGTCACATTTCGCCGCGGCGTCCACTCGATGGTTCCATCGGAACGCCAGAGCTATCGCGAAGTGGAAGCGTGGCTGCGATCCGTCGAGAACGACTCTCCATTCGCGTTCGAGAGCATTTGCTGGACGCTGCAGATGGATCCCGACTACGTTCGCGCAGGTTTCTACCAGCTCAAGCTCGAATCCATGCTGAAGAAGACGACCGCCAGCGTAAGGAAACTCAGGCGGGAGCGAGTCTACGATCGGCGCGTATGGAAGGGACACATCGGCTAGCGCAGAACCCGGCGGGCGCGGCACTGCCCCGGGAGGGCCCAAGGCCGCCGCGCCGAACTACGAATCAAGCTTGAGCGCGGCGCGCAATTCGCGCTTGACGATTTTGCCCATCGAGTTGCGCGGTACGCGATCCACGAAGTGGAAGTGCTCGGGGATCTTGTAACGCGCCAGGTTCGCGGCGCAGCGCTCGCGTAGCTCGTCCGCGGAGATCGTCGCGCCGTCGGCAACCTGCACCGCGGCGATGACCCGCTCGCCCAGCCTCTCGTCCGCAATGCCGAGCACTGCACAGGCCGCAACGCGGGCGTCGGCATGCAGCACCCTTTCGATTTCGGCTGGATAGACGTTCGCGCCGCCGCGCAGGATCAGGTCGCCGCGACGTCCGCGAATGTAGAGCTGTCCGCTCGCGCTGTCGCGAACCCCCATGTCGCCCGTGTGCAGCACGCCGTCGCGCAGTGCGGCGGCGGTTTCGTCGGGCTTGTTCCAATAGCCCAGCATCGGCGTGTACACGCCGGCGAAAAGACCGGCGGTAGCCGGCGCGACACAGATCTCCCCGATCTCGCCGTCGGCCACGTCCATTCCGTCGTTGTCGAGGAGCCGGATCGAAAGCTGCGGCAGCGCGCGGCCGATGAGTCCGGGTTCGGGAGGTCGGTCGCCAAGCGAGCGCGTAACCGCCGTCGGAGCTTCGGTCATCCCGTAGCCGATCGAGACATCGGTTCCGAAGCGTTCGCGATAGAGCCGCAGGAATGCCGGGGGACACTCGGCGCCTCCAACCTCGGGCCGCACCAGGGTGGCGAGGTCTTCGCCGCGCACGTCGGCATGCGTGAGCAGGTCGTGGTAGATCGCGGGCACTGCCGCGAAGTGCGCGACGCTTTCCTTGCGAACCCACTCGGCGACGCCCAGAGCGTCGACGCGATCCATGCAGACGCACGTGCCGTCGATCTGGAACGCCAGCAGCGGCACCAGCACCATCAGGTTGAGCACGTTGAGCGGCAGCAGCACGCCGTGGACCTGGCCGCGCGGATACGCCTCGGTCGCCGCCGCGACCGCACCGGGCAGCAACAGGTTGTGCTGGCTGTGGACGGCGCCCTTGGGAAAGCCGGTGGTTCCGCTGGTGTACGCGATGGCCGCCGGTGCGAACGGATCGATCTCGGCGCGAGGCGGCGGGGCCTGGTCTCGCGCGGCGTCGAGCATCCGCGCCCAATCGCACTCACCATCGCCGGGTTCGCAGGTGACGAGATGGCGCAGCGAAGGAAGCTCCGCCCGCACGGTTTCGACCTGAACGGCCATTGCACGGTCACCGAGAAATACGGCCGCTTCGCAGTCGCGCAGCATGTAGGCCTTCTCGGCGGGCGCGAGCGGGCGCGCGATGCCGACCCAGATCGCACCGAGGCGCATCGTGGCAAGGAACGCGATGACAATCTCAGGGTGATTGCCGATGCTGGCGGCGACGCGATCGCCGGCTCGCACACCGAGGCCGTGCAGCGCGGTGGCCGCGAGCTCGACGGTCCTGTCGAGTTCTGCGTAAGTGTAGCGCGCGTGGCGGCCGACCAGGGCGATGCGGTTTGAACAACGTGCGACAGGTCCGGCGAGTACGTCCGCCACGGTCTGCGGCGCGTCGCCGGGAATGGCTGGCCGCGACGCAGGCACCACGAGGTGCCGCGCGGCGACCAGGTCGTCGCTCGGGCGCTGTGACTCGGGCAACCTACGGCCTCATGTACCAGCCGCCGCTGATATTGATTGCCTCGCCGGTGATGAACGCCGAGCGATCCGAACCGAGGAACGCAACGAGCTCGGCGACTTCCTCGGGCTGGCCGAAGCGGCGAAGCGGTGTGCGCTCGATCTCCGCCTTGAACTGGTCCTGGTAGCGCGCGACGAACTTCGTCCAGATGAGGCCGGGCGCAATGGCGTTGCAGCGCACGCCGAACGGGCCGCCCTCGAACGCGATGCTGCGGGTCAGCGAGAACAGCGCGGCCTTGGCGGAGGCATAGGGAGCTTCGCGTCCCTCGTTGGCATCGCCGAGCCAGCCGGCGATCGACGAAATGTTCACGATGGCACCGCGGCGCCGCTCCATCATGCCCGGCAGCAGCAGTCGCACCAGGTGGAACGCGGCCGTCAGGTCGACGTCGAGCACGCGGTCCCAGTCCTTCATCGTGAACTCGCGAATGGGCGCCAGCACGTTCTCGGCGGCGTTGTTGACGAGTACGTCGATGGGGCCGAGAGAGGCTTCGACCTCCGCGACGACGTCTTTCATTCGCTCGCGATCGGCGATGTCGCCGGGAAACGGCAGTACTCTGGCGCCGGTGTCGTCGGCGATCTCTCCGGCGACGAGGCGGCAGCGCTTCTCGTGAATGTCCACGACGGCCACCGATCCACCTTCGCGCGCGATGCGGCGCACCGCGTGACTGCCGATGCCGGCGCCTGCGCCGCCCGTGACGAGGGCAACCTTGTTCTCAAAATCCTTCGACATGCCTGGGTTCCTGGTTCACGTCGCGCACTGCGCGCGAACATATGTTGTAGAGATCCGGAAATCCGGGACAGGTACGGGTTTCCGGCCGGAAACCCGTACCTGTCCCGGATTTCCGGAAAGGTCGGGGACGGTGGTCATTCGGGCAGGCCGACGAGGCGGCGCTGGTTGTCGCGCATGATCATGCGCGTCTCGGCGGCCGACAGTGCGTCGCAGCCGTGCGCGAACTCGATCGGGTCGGCGAGGCCCTCCGGATGCGGGAAGTCCGAGCCGAACACGACGTGATCGGCGCCGATCAGGCTGCACAGGTAAGGAATGTCTTCCTCGTGATACGGCGAAACGTAGACGTGCTGTCGGAAGACCTCGCTCGGCCGGCCCGACCAGCGCCCTCCGATCCACGGGCCACCGCGCCCCATCCCCTTCATCTTGTCCATCGCCTTGAGCAGGTAAGGCACCCACAGGCAGCCGTTCTCCACGCTGACCACGCGCACGTTCGGATAGCGGCCGAACAGGTTGTGGAAGATCAGCGCCGACATCGTGTCCATGATCGGACGGTCGCCGTAGAAGTTGCACCACTGGAAGGCCGACTGGCTGTGCGAGCTGGGGTTGGGATTCTCTCCCCACGCCGTCGACATCGTCTCGTTGTAGCCGGATTCGCCGACGTGGAAGGCTACCGACACTTCGGCTTCGTTCACGCGCGACCAGAACGCGTCGAACACCGGGTCGGCAGGCGACTTTCCGCCCTGAGGGCCCGGGCGCATGCCGACGATACGGGCTCCGCGAGAGAGCGCCCACTCGAGGTCCTTCACGGCCTCGACGGGGTCGAGAAGCGACATGATCGGCGCTGCGAAGATGCGGTCCTGGTACGCAAAGCCCCAGTCGTCGTCCAGCCAGCGGTTGAATGCGCGCAGGTTCGCGTAGTTCTGCTCGACGTCGTCCTTCATGAAGTGCTCGACGCATACGGCCAGCGTCGGGAAAAGCAGTGCGCTCTCCAGTTTCTGCTCGTCCATCAGCGCGAGTCGTGCGTCGCGGTTGACGTAGGCAGGCTGCACCGGCTGCTTGACGCCGTCGTCGCCGCCGGCGTTTTCGCCGGTCAGGTAGCGGAGGTAGTCACGCAGCGAGCCGGGCTTGAGGGTGACATCGAAGTTGAGCTCCATGTCGTCGAGAAAGGTGAAGGGCTTGTCACCTATGCGAATGCTTTCGCTGCCGTCGCTGTCCTCGACGACGTGCACCGCCTTGTCGCGGTACTTCGGCTCGATGTAGCGCGTGAACGCGTCGCGCGTCTCGTAGTAGTGGTTGTCGCCGTCGAAGCTGAGGTAGTCGAGTTGCACCAAGGGACGAGTCCTCCGGAACGTGACCGCCGTTGCCGGTCGCTGGATCACCGGCTCACGCAAAAGGCCGGACGGCGCGTCCGTCGCCTGGGGAGTCCGGTAACGCGCAGAGGAGAACACGTTCTAGTCGTGCAAACAAGGTGCCGCGGGGCGGCCGAACGCGGCGGCGACGCTCAAAAGATCGCGTAGCCCCCGTCCACCCGGATTGTGTCGCCCGTATGAAAATCCGAGGCCCTGGAGGCCAGGTAGACCGCGATTCCCTCGAAGTCCGCCGGCGTCCCCCAGCGCCTTGCCGGCGTGCGCTGCACGACGGTCTCGCGAAGTTTGTCCCACGCGCGGGCCCCTTCGGTCATGTCGGTCTCGATCCATCCCGGCAGGATCGTATTGGCCTGGATGCCGTGCCGCGCCAGTTCCACCGCCAGCGACCGGACAAGCGCGCCGAGTCCGGCCTTGCTGGCCGAGTACTGGGCCTGGCGAGGCATGCCGTGGATCGATCCGATCGAAGCAATGCCGACGAGCTTGCCGCCGCCGCCGCGCGTGATCATGTGGCGGGCTGCCTCCCGAAAGCTGAGGAACGCACCGACCAGGTTGATGTCGACCACCGACGTCCAGTCGGCAATCGTCATCTCGGTGAACGCAACGGCCTTGCCCACGCCGGCGTTGGCGAAGCAGGAATCCACCCGGCCGAAGCGCTCGACGGTCGCCGTCATGGCCGATACGACCTGTTCTTCGTTCGTCACGTCCACCGCGAAGGCGTGCGCATTGCAGCCGAGGGCGGCGAGTTCGGCGACGGCGGATTCATTCTTGTCGACGTTGCGTCCCCACACTGCGATCGCGGCACCGGCCGCTGCCAGGCCTCGCGCCATGCCGAGGCCGATTCCACCATTGCCGCCTGTGATGAGGGCCACGTGTCCGGTCAGGTTGAAGCTCATGAGTCCGCTTTTAACGCGGGGACGCAGCTCATCCAACGCTTTCGAGCGAGCCCGGGCCGATTCCGCCATGCGGGCACTGGCCCCCGCATCCCGGTGCTGGCAGTGTCGTGTGCAGGAAGATTTCACGGTGCAGAACTCCGACAAGGTGGCGCTGGTGGTGGTGGACCATGGCAGTCGCGCCGAGGCCTCCAACGCGTCGCTCGAAGTGGTCGTGCGCGAGATTGCCGCGCTGGCGGGCGAGCGGTTCCTGGCCGTCCTGCCGGCTCACATGGAACTGGCGGTGCCCTCGATCGCAGACGCCTTCGATTCCGCCGTGGCCCGCGGTGCGGATTTCGTCGTGGTCGCGCTCTATTTCCTCGCGCCCGGTCGCCACTGCGACAACGACGTGCCTCGACTGGCTGCGGAGGCTGCGGCGCGTCATCCGGGACTTCGGTTCACCGTGGCTTCGTCGCTGGGACCGCATGCGGCGTTGTCGGCTCTCGTGCTCGAGCGCGCGTCGGATGCGTTGCTTCGTGCGCGTTCGTGATGGCGTCGCTTCGCTCAGCGGGGGTTTTTTGACAGATTCGGTCCGGAGGCACCGCCAGCAGTGAAATTCGCAACCGCCCTCGCGTTCAACGATCCGATGCATTTCCTGGAACTCGCCCGCACGGCGGACCAGTGCGGCTGGGACTGGTTCGCGGTCTCCGACCACATCGTCTTCCCGGAGAAGCTTTCGAGCGCGTATCCGTATGCGAAGGATGGCAAACCGTACTGGTCCAGTTCCACGCCGTGGCCCGACCCGTGGACCTCCATTGCGGCCATGGCGGCCGTGACGACCAGGCTCAAGTTCCTCACCAACATCTACATCTTGCCTGCCCGCAATCCGGTGCTGGTGGCCAAGCAGGTTGCCACGGTCGCGACGATGTCGAGCGGACGGGTCGCGCTGGGTATCGGCGTGGGCTGGATGAAAGAGGAATTCGAACTGCTGCAGGTGGATTACCACACGCGCGGCAAGCGCATGGACGAGGAAGTCGAGATCCTGCGCGCGCTCTGGCGCGGCGGCATGGTCGAGTACCACGGCAAGCACTACGATTTCGACCGCCTCGAGATGAGCCCGGTGCCCAGGGAGCCGGTGCCGATCCTCGTCGGCGGCGTCAGCGACGTCGCACTCAAGCGCGCGGCGCGGCTCGGAGACGGCTGGATCGCGGTGCAGCACTCCACCGCCGAGCTCGGCCAGCTGCTCGGCAAGCTCGGCGCGCTGCGCAAGGAATACGGCACCGACGCCAAGCCCTTCGAGATCGTCGTGGCCTGCACCGATGCGTTCGACATCGACGGCTACCGCCGCGTCGAAGATCTCGGTGCGACGACGCTGACGACGGTGCCGTGGGTATTCTACGGAGCCGATCCGAACTCCCTCGAGGAGAAGAAGGATGCGCTCAAGCGTTTCGCCGACGACGTGATCTCGAAGATGAGGAACTGAGAACGCCGTGACTGAGAAGAAGCCGAAACGGGTGCGACGCACCGCCGAGGAAGCCAAGTCCATGATCCTCGACGCGGCCGAGAAGCGGCTGCGCGAGCTCGGCCCGGCCGGCATCAAGCTGCAGGAACTCGCCGCCGACGTCGGCGTGTCCCACCCGGCCATCCTCCATCATTTCGGAAGCCGCGACGGCCTAGTCGAGGCGGTCGTACGCCGTTCGCTCGACGTGCTGCGCGCAAAGATCCTCGATGAGATGCGCCAGCAGATGCGTCGCGAAGTGAACATCGCGTCCATCCTCGACGCCGTCTACGGCATCGTCGCCGAGAGCGGCAATGCGCGGTTGATCGCGTGGCTGATCCTCGACGGCGACACCCCGAAAGAGGATACGCGCATGATGCGGACGCTGGCCGAGGCTGCGCATGTGCGCATGGTTTCGGGCGGCTGGACCGAGGGGCGCAAGTTCGAGTTCGAGGACATGATGTTCACGGTGATGATGGTGGGCGCCGCGGCCGTCGGTTCGGGCGTCGTCGGCGATGCGATGCGCTACAGCATGGGAATCGAGGACGACGAAGGGGCGGAGGCTCGCTTCCGTCGCTGGTTCAGTGCGCTGCTGGGGCGCTACCTGTCAGGGCAGGGGGAGTTCGCTCCCGCGCCGGTCGCTCCGCCGGAACAGGGTTGACCCTCCGGCCTACTTGATCGCCAGTGGGTTGATCGGGGACCCGATCCCGCCTGTCACCTTGAGCGGCGGTGCACTCAGCAGGAATTCCCAGCAACCGTCGGCTGCACAATCGGCGGCGAGTTCCTCCAGCGCGAACATCTCTCCGAAGGGCAGGCCCATGTCACGAATGCACAGCAGGTGCAGCGGATAGAGAAGGCTCGGGTCTTCGCACGGCATGACTTCCACGGCGGAGGTGTCGGAACACACCGCGGCAAGGTCGTGCGCGTGAATCCATTCGGCTGCGTCGAGGCCGAGGCCGGGGCCCTGCCACAGGTAAGTTTCCCGCTGGCCGTCCTGCGTGAACACCGACAGGTGGCCGGTCCGCAACACGAGGATGTCGCCGGGGAGCAGCTTCACGCCCTGCGCCGCGAGCGCGTCGTCGAGTTCGGAGGGACGGATCGCGGTACCGGGGGCGAGACGCTCGACGCCGCGATGGCGTGCGAGATCGACGAGGACGCCGCGCGAGATGATGCCGGCGTCTGCAAGCTTGTCGATGCCGTTGCGCGTCGTACCGTTCGGGCCGAGCACTTCGGCGGCCGCATAGCCGTTGTAGAGTTTTCCGTCGTAGTGCACGTGCGCGAGACTGTCCCATTGCGTCGACGACTGCAGCGGCAGTGACAGCACGTCGTCGGAGTAGCAGAAGCCGCGCGGGTCGTCGCCGATCAGCGTGCCGATGGCAGTCATGTAATGCTGCGGATTGAAGCGTCCGATCACCGAACCGGTCTGCGGCCCCTCCGGCCCGAGTGAAAGACCGAGGCTGAACACGTCGCCGCGGCGCACGCACGCCGTCGCGCGCTTGACGACGTCGGGCGTGATGAGGTTGAGCGTGCCGCGCTCGTCGTCCGCGCCCCAGCGTCCCCAGTTCGACACCTTCTCTGCGATCCGCCGTACGCGTTCCATCGGGGCTCTCCGCTGTCTTAAAAATGGGGTCAGACCCCATTTTTCGTTGCGTTGTCCTGGGTGCGCTTGCCGGTTTGCAAAAATGGGGTCTGACCCCATTTTTGCGGGGCGCGGAAATGGGGCACGCGCTTGTCTTTTCTTCGTGGTTCGCCCGATGAGGCTAATCTGATCGTCGCGCTGCGCGCTCCTTTTGGAGGAACTGGTCTCGCCCCTCGCCGGCTCGGGGCTCCTCTAGTAGTGAAATTCGGGGAGGACTTTGGTGACGAAGAGCTCGAGTTGGTCGGCCTGGACCTGCCACTCAACGGTGCCCTGGTAGAAGAAGTTCCACGAGATCCATTCGAGGTCGCCGTCGCCGTGACATTTCACGAGCGCCGCGAGCTGGCTCTTCACGTCGTCGACCGTGCCGCACAGCTGGTAACCCTTGTCGATCATGCGACGCGTGGCCGCAGCCTCGTCCTTGAACTTGAGCGGTCGCATCGCAGTGTCGTCCTCGGGCGAACGGAACACCTCGCCGAAGCCGAACAGGTTGAAGTAGTGGTGATACTCGTAGCCGGTGGTCCGGGCGGCAAGTTCGAAAGCCTCTTCGCGGGTCTTGCCGATCGTGATCGCGCGCACCGCGCCGAGCCCCTTGCCGAGCCCCAGCTTGTGCCCGCCCTTGGCCGCTTCGCTCTGGTAGAGCTTCGCCCACTTGAGGAACCCCTCGGGTGAGGATTCGAACACGAACGGCGTGATGCCGCGGCGCGCGCAGTCGATCAGCGATTTTTCCGACAGCGTAAACGGCGCCCAGATTGGCGGATGCGGCTGCTGGTAGGGGCGCGGCACGACACCGATCTTGCGAATGACGCCTTTGTCGTCGATCTCGCCGTCTGCACCGTACGCGCGCGTCCACTCCGGCGCGGCCCAGCCGTCGATGCCTTCATACGGAAACGGTACCTTGTAGTGCTGGCCGTCGTAAGAGAAGCAGTCCTCGGTCCATGCCTTCTGTACGATCTCGAGCTTCTCGTCGTAAATGTCGCGGTTGGCCGCGTCGCCCTTGTCGCCCTGGCCGGTGGCCGACTCCGCGCCCTGGCCGAGCACCTTCATCCATTTCTTCTGGTACCCGCGCGCGAAGGCGACGGCGACGCGGCCCTTGGTGAGCTGGTCGAGAATCGCGATGTCTTCGGCAACGCGGATGGGATCGGCGGTGGGCAGCACGATCGACATCGGCGCGAACGTGATGTTTTTCGTGCGCGCGGCGAAGTCGGCGTAGAGCAGCACCGGATTGACCGACACTTCGCCGCCCTCGGTGTGAAAGTGATGCTCCGTCGTCGAGAACGCGTCCACGCCGAGCTGGTCGGCCATGATGACGAGCTGGCGCAGTTCCTCGAGCATCATCTGGTAGCGCTCGGTGTTGCGGCCGATGGGGCGCAGCAGACCGCGCTCCTCGTTGGTGGACGGGATGGTGGGCATCGCGAACAAGTCGAGCTTCAAGGTGATCTCTCCTCGAGGTGGGCCGCGGAGCCCGCAAACGGCGGGCGCCGGAGCCGGCTGGAACGTGTTCTACACGCCCGTTCCGGGTGATTCCAGCCTCTCGGGGCAAGGCGGCGTGATTTGTGACCCGCCGCTCCGGCGGAAATCCGGGACAGGTACGGATTTCGGCCGTCCGGCGGGTTCGGGAATACGGGGCAGGCGTGCGCGTCCAGTTTCGAACCGGCCCAAGGCGTTATCCGGGACAGGTACCGATTCCGAGAGCGTCGAGGCTCGCGCCCGGTCCCGGCGGGAAATCCGTACCTGTCCCGGATTTCAGGCGCCGGTGTAAGGCTGGCCGAAGGGGGTGTAGGGGTCGCCGGGAATCTCGACCAGTTCGATGAGCGTTCCGTCAGGGTCGGCGATGAAGACCAGCCGCGAGCCGTAAGCCGGATAATCCGTGCGCGTCTCGTCGAGGATGGTCACGCCGGCTTCACGCATCCCGACCAGCGTTGCGTCGAGGTCGTCGACGCGCAGCATGATCGCGGCCATGCCCAGTTCGTTCATGGCGCGCGGCCGCGGGTTGCCCACCGGCGAGGGACTGCGGAATTCGAACAGCGCGAGCCGCACTCCGTCGCGTTCGACGAAGACGGTGGTCTGGTCCACGCCGGCAAGGCCGAGCAGGCGATCGGCGTCGGCACCCGCGACCTCCACCTGCGTGAGCGGACGGAAGCCGAGATGGTCACGATAGAACGGGACCGAAGCCGAGAGGTTCGTCACGCAGATGCCGAGATGTCCGAAGCGCACGACCGGCATCACGCCCCCGGAAAGCGTTCGCGCAGCCAGTCCGTGACGATCTTCATCGCGCCGCCGCGACCCGGAGCGTTCGGCTTGCACTTGGGCGGCAGGCCGAGGTGGTCGCCGTCGACGTAGTGAATCTGCTTGTCGGCGGCGCCCGAAGCTTTGTGGATGGCCTCGAGGTCGCGGATCCAGACCACATTGTCGCCGGTGTAACTGATCACCAGCGTGGGGCTTGCGATCTTCGGGATGCATTCGAGCGTGGATGCGCGCGACGAAAGGCCCGACCAGGTGGACAGCCATGCACGCGGAGTCTGGTACTTGCCGAAGCCCGCTTCGATCGAGTTGAAGATGTCCGGCCGCGGAGAGAAGAACGAGCCGTAGTCGCGCTCGGATTTGTGGATGGACATGTCGCAATAGGCCGGATTGGCCTCGGTACGATGAACCTCCATGAAGCGGCCGACGAACGCGCGCCGCCATACGAACTGCTTCTGTTTGAGCGACAGGTCGTCGAACGCCTCGTTGGCCATCTCGAGCTGGTGATGGCGCTGCGTGTAGATGTGGCTGCGCGCGATCGCGTCCAGCCGGGCGACGCGTCCACGCTGGGCGGAGCGGTACAGCGCGAGGAACTCCTCGCTGTACGAGCTGCTTGCGTCCGGCTCGCGATAGCCGTTGGCGGCATTGTACATGTCGAGGGTCGGGTCGAGGGAGAGAGGATCGTCCTCGCGCAGCACCGACGGGTCGATGCATCCGAGCATCAGCACGCCCTGTCCGAGGTGCGTCGCCAGTTGCACGAGCCCGTCGGCTTCGGGCATCTCGAAATTGTTGAGGTTGAACGGGTCGCCGGCGGCGGTGGTGGTGAGGCGTCCAGGCTGCGCCGTGCAGGCCTGGGACTGATAGAAGGTGTAGAGCGCCCCGCCGCCGCTGTTGCCGAGCAGCACGACCTTCTCGAACCCGCGCTTCTTCAACTCGCGCATGGACGCCGCGACGTCGAGGATCAGCATTTCGTGGATCAGCCCGACGTCGTTGTTCACCCAGCGTCCGGCCTGTCCGAAGGCGGCGTAACCGGCTTCGAGCAGGTACGGAATCGCATAGTGACGGCTCATGTCGCCGCGCGGGTGCATCATGCAGACGACGGTGCGTTCGCCTCCGCGCGAGTACAGCACGCCGTGCGATTCCCCGCGGTCCTCGGCAACCAGCGGAATGTTCTCCACGGCCGTTCCCGGAGGCAGGCTGTCAAAGGACCACAGGCTGGGGCCGAGTTGGGGATAGCGCAGAAGCTGGATTGGCATCGCTTAGCCGCCTTGAATGAGTTGCACTGCGCTTCGTGCGGTGGCGCGCGCTTCGGGCGCGATGGTAAGCGGCCTGATTGCGTCGATGTTGACCGCCTGCAGGTCGTAGTACGAGATGGCGTCCCAGTGCTGCTCGGCCATCGCGCGCGCGTCCTCGCCGGGGCCGTGCACCGAGCCGCGCGGATGCACCATGAACGTGGCTTTCAGCATCGGGGCGCCCATCATCGTGCCATCGTGCAGGAAGCCGATCTCGTCGTAGTCCATGTTGCGATGGTAGTAGGGCAGGCGCGCGGTTCCGCGCTCCATCTCCGCCGGTCGCGGCACGAAGTTGCAGATCACCCAGCCGGAAGCCTCGAACAGCGCGAACGCCGTCGGCGGAACATGATTGCGATCGCTGACCACCGCCCGGAAGTCGAGGTTGTGAAAGCGGAACGGGAACAGGTCGCCCTTCCAGCCGACCACGTCGAGCGGATGGTGGGCGTAGAAAAACGACGTGAACTTGCCCGCGCGCTGCACGCGCACCTCGTACTCGTCGCGACCGTCGCTGTCGTAGGCCTTCGGTTCCGGCACGGCGAGCACGGTTGGATCGTAGGGGTTGTGGCGGCCGAGCGTCGTGTGCTCGGCCAGTGTGATCTCGCCGGTGCTCTGGATGTGCAGGAAGTAGTTGTCGCGCGTGGTCGGGACCACGCGGTAGGTGACGCCTTTGGGGAGCACGATGTAGTCGCCGGGTTTGAAGTCGAGCGGGCCGAACTCGGTTTCGACCACGCCCTGGCCGCGATGCGTGAACCAGATCTCGTCGCCGTCGGCGTTGCGCGCCCAGAATGGCATCGGTTCGCTGCGTCGGCTTACGGAAATCACGACGTCGTCGTTGTAAAAGCAGCGAGTAGGCCTGCCGCGCACATCCGACTGGTCGCTTGCCTCGATGACCGAGCCGTCGAGGTCGAGTGGCGCGAAATCGCCTTCGACGCGTGTCCACGCTGTGGGCTCGTTACGGCGATACACCTCGGCCACGCGACCCTGGAAGCCGCCGCGGCCGATCTCCTCTTCCTTGAGGCCGCGCGGAACGTTGACGTGGGCCTGGCGAGGCACCTCGCCCTTGCTCAGGTGGAACCAGGATTTCACGAGAAGAGGGTCCGCTGTGCGTAGAGCGTGTCCACGTATTCCTTGACGCCCTTGATGCGACCCGCGTCGATCTCGAACAGGAAGTGGTAGAAGTTCGAGTACTCGCCGCCCTTGGCGGTCGTGGCCGTGATGTGGATTTCGGCGGCAACCTTGTGCTCGTCGGCCACCATGCCGAGGATTTCGATCGTCATCGGTTCGGGGGCGTAGAGCGACACGCCCCTGGCGAACATGCCGAGCACCGCATCCTTGCCTTCGTAGGTTCCGGCCATCGGGGATGACGGCGGCACCCACCACACGATGTCGTCGGCGAAGGCGGCCACCACCTTGTCCGACGCGCCGCTGCCGACGGCGTCGAAATAGTCGCGGATCACTTTCTTGTTGGCTTCGGGCGAGGCTCCCATGATTCGCGGATGCTCCTTGTCGGGCCGGGCGGCGCAGTCGGCCGGGACGGCTGGTTCGGGCGAAGGCCGATGCTAACCTCAGGCCGCAACCTGAAGCAAGAACATGTTCTACAGACCAGCGCGCGGCGCGGCTGCACGAGGAGCCGCGCCATCGCTTTGCGAACCGCCCGCCGGGCGCTTCCGAGGAGACCTCCCATGTCCGACATGCCCAAGGCCTTCCACCTGACCCCGGCCATCCAGAGCTACGTCGTCGAGCACAGCGCGCCGATCGACGACGTCCAGCGCTCGCTCATCGCCGAAACCGAAGCCCTCGGTTTCATTTCCATCATGCAGATCTCGCCCGAGCAGGGCGCGTTCATGGAGCAGCTCACGCGCCTGCTGGGTGCGCGGCGCATCATCGAAGTGGGCACGTTCACCGGATACTCGGCGCTCTGCTTCGCCCGCGGACTTCCGGAGGGCGGCAAGCTGCTCTGCTGCGACATCAGCGAGGAATGGACGGCGATCGGGCGGCGCCACTGGGAGGAGGCCGGGCTGGCCGCGCGAATCGATCTCCGCATCGCGCCTGCCGCCGACACCCTGGCCGCGCTTCCCGCGGACGAGACCTGGGATATGGCGTTCATCGATGCGGACAAGGGCGGCTACCGCACGTACTACGAGGAGATCCTCAAGCGGTTGCGGCCGAACGGCGTGATCCTCGTCGACAACGTACTGTGGATGGGCACCGTCGCCGACCCGGCGATGGAAGGCGAGGACGTCGTCGCCATCCGGGCGTTCAACGATTTCGTCGCATCCGATTCGCGCGTCGAAGTCGTGATGCTCACGATCGGCGACGGGCTGTCGATCATTCGCAAGCGAGGCTGAGCCTCGCGCGCAAGCGAGACTGAGCCGCATCGCAAGCGAGACTGAGCCGCATTCGCAAGCGAGGTTGAGCCTCGCGCGCAAGAGCGGCGCAATGCCGCTTGCCTCGGCCGCGCGCGGCCGACATGAGGGCGCTTCGCGGCGGTGCCTACGCAGCGCGGGAGGATCGACGATGGAACTCGGCTTGATGGTCGGCTACTGGCAGGGCGGCGGTCCCTGGGACTTCGTTTCGCTCGCCCAGGAGGCCGAAAGCCTCGGCTTCGAGTCAGTCTGGACGGCCGAGGCGTACGGTTCGGACGCGTTCTCGCCGCTTTGCTGGATCGGCGCGAACACCACGCGCATCAAGCTTGGCACCGGCGTCGTGCAGATCTCGGCGCGCACTCCCGCCTGCGTGGCGATGACGGCCGCCACCATCGACCACATGTCGAACGGGCGGCTGATCCTCGGCATCGGCGTGTCCGGTCCGCAGGTGGTCGAGGGCTGGTATGGCATGCCGTTCGCGAAGCCCTTCACGCGCACGCGCGAGTTCATCGAGATCCTGCGTGCGATCTGGAAGCGCGAAGGGCCGCTCACCTACGACGGCAAGTACTACCAGTTGCCGTACAACGGCCCGGGGTCGGTCGGCCTCGGCAAGCCGCTCAAGTCGATCACGCACCCGCTACGCGAACATATCCCCATCTATCTCGGCGCCGAAGGACCGAAGAACGTGAAGCTGGCCACTGAGATCGCCGACGGATGGCTGCCGCTCTTCTTCTCGCCGTACCGCCTCGACGTGTACTCGGAGTCCCTGCAGCACCTGAGGCCCGGCTTCGAGATCGCGTGCATGGCCCAGGTGGTCGTCGGCGATGACGTCGAAAGCTGCCTGATTCCCGTCAAATGGATGCTCGCGTTCTACATCGGCGGCATGGGCGCCAAGGACAAGAACTTCCACATGAACCTGATGGGACGCATGGGCTTCGAGAAGGAAGTGGCCGAGGTGCAGCGGCTCTTCCTCGAGGGCAAGCGCGCCGAAGCCGCCGACGCGGTGCCCGACCAGCTCGCCGACGAGATCTCGCTGGTCGGCCCGCCCGAGCGCATCCGCGAGCGACTCGGCATGTGGAAGAAGAGCCCGGTCACGAAGCTGCTGGCGGGAACGCAGGATCCGGCGGCGCTTCGCGCGCTTGCAGCGGCGATGTAGGGCCCACCGCCTGGGCGCAGGGCTGTTTCGCGT
This sequence comes from Binatia bacterium, assembly GCA_046261745.1. Taxonomy (GTDB): domain Bacteria; phylum Desulfobacterota; class Binatia; order UBA1149; family CAITLU01; genus DATNBU01. The sequence goes on along the minus strand of JBHEOD010000023.1, from coordinate 139 downwards.
CGATTCGATTCGGCGACGGCGCGCTTCGGCAAGGTCCGAGGGCGCCTGCTAGAGGGGGTCTCCGCGGATTCGTGTGGGTGGCCACACCGGCCTTTTCGAAGATCTCCGGCGATCCGATCGGCGGTCGCATCATCGTCAG
>JBHEOD010000229.1:0-2918 GCA_046261745.1 Binatia bacterium | reverse complement strand
ATCTCTGGCGTCACTGCCATCTCTGGCGTCACTTCCATCTCTGGCGTCACTGCCCCGCCATCCACCGGCGAGATTGCCCTGGGCTCAGTGGTCCTACCTCACGACCCTGCCATCCCGGTTCCCCGGGAGACGTTCGAGGAAAATCAGCTTGTTTCCGCAGAAATTTCTCGACTTTCGTCTTTTTTTCGTCTACGGTAGGCCCATGAATTTCGCGGCGAAAAGCAGCCCGTCGCGAGGGGACCAGGCCAGGGCCAGGCTGCCGCTGCGGAGGACCGCGACGAACACGCGAGATCGTCGGCGGCGGAATTGCTGGATCGCCGTCTTGGCGTCCTGGCGGGACGCGATGCGTACTGCCGCTTCATCCAGGGCACGCTCGCAAGATCGCTCCTCACTCACCGGGCATGGACACGGCTCGGCTTCGTGCGGCTGTCCGACTTCACGCGCGAACGTCTCGGCGTGAGCGCCCGCACTCTCGAGGAGGACGCCCGCATCGCCTGCGCGTTGGAGAATCTTCCGCACATGTCCTCGGCCTTCCTGAAAGGAACGCTGTCCTGGTCGCAGCTGCGGCTGCTGACGCGGGTCGCCCGCCTTCACGACGAGAAGGAGTGGATTCGCAAGGCCGCCGGACTCGGCGTGCGCGAGCTCGAGACGCTCGTGGGCCGCAGCGCACGTGACACCGGCGCCGGGGACAAAGAGCAGACGGTGGCCTGGTCCGTGCGCGTTTCGCGCGAGGGACGGCGACTCTGGCGGGCGGCTGTCGAGCTTGCGCGGCGTTCGGCGGGCGAACCGTTGAGCGCGGCCGGCGCGCTCGAGTTCATTGCGGCGGAGGCGTCGGGTTCGCAGGCAGCCCGCATGCCGGTAGCTGCGCGGGAATCTTCGGCCGATGCCGCTGTGCTCGACCGGCTCCGGGCGCTGCTTGGGAGTGCCTCCGCGGACGATGCGAAGCATTCCCCGAACGATTTTGCCTCCGCGAGCGATTCCGCCCCCGCGAACGATTTTGCCTCCGCGAACGATTTTGCCTCCGCGAACGATTGCGCCTCTGCGAACGATTGCGCCTCTGCGAACGATTGCGGCTCCGCGAACGATTGCGGCTCCGCGAACGATTGCGGCTCCGCGAACGAAACCGCGTCCGCGAGTGGCCCGGCGCGTGGCGATCGGCCAAACCCGCCGCGACCACTCTACGACGGCAGTCCCGAAGACATCGCGATTCGCGATCCGCAGCTCGCTGCGTTTCTTGCCGAGTGCGCCCGCGAGGATGCCGGGCGAAGCGGACGCGAGTCGGCCGATGAGGCTGCGGCCGAAGAAGGTGCGGCCGATGTGGTCGCCGACTTCCGCGCCCGAATCGAAAAGCTCCGGCGGGTGGTCGCCGGAGCCACCGGCTTCGAATGGTTCGCACGTTCGCCCGCAGGCGACGCGTGGGAGCCGCCACCGTTCGATGCACTCGAACACTGCGATCCCCTCGAGCTCGATGCGCGGCTTCGCGAGGTGCGAGCGGCAGCCCAGCGCCTCGACGGCGAGCTCGCCGAGCTGCTTCGCGAAGCGGCCGACTGGCGGATCTACCGCGAGCTCGGGTTCCGCAGTCTCGAGGACTTCGTGCGCGCAAGGCTGGGCATCTGCCCTGCCACGGCATGGAGCCTGCTCGCGCTCGAGCGGGGAACGAGGCGCTCCTGCCCGCTTCTGGGCGCGGCGTGGAAAGAAGGCCGCGTCTCGACGCTCGCCGCGCACGAGATCCTGCCGGTGGTCGGCCCGCATCACGGAGTGGCGTGGATCGAGCGGGCGCGCGGCGTCACGCTTCGCCGTCTCCAGGAAGAAGTCGGCTGGACACTCGAGCGCCGCGATGCCGGCCTGTGCGGCAATGATTCGCCTCCGCCCGAGGAAGATCAGGACCTCTCCGACACGCTGCTCCGGAACCTCACGACGGCCGAGCTCCAAATGCGTTCGCAGGAAGTGAAGGAGACGACACCGCCGGGCGCAGTACAGATTCGGGTGTTCCTGCCGGTATCCGTCGCGATCCTCGTCGAAGAGACGCTTTTCGCGCTCCGCCTGGGCTCCGAGCCGCGCGGCCGGGTCTTCGAGCGCATGCTTGCGGTGGCGATGCTCGAATGGCTGTCGGTCCCCCGCCACCGAGACCCGGTATTCGAGCGTGACGGCTGGCGCTGCGCAGTCCCGGCCTGCTCGTCACGGCGCGAACTGCACGATCATCACGTCAAGTTCCGGTCGTTCGGCGGCGGCGATGAGCAGCGCAACCGCACCACGGTCTGCGCGGCGCATCACCTGCGCGCGATCCACGTGGGTCGCATCCGGGCGTCGGGAACGGCCCCGCACGCCATCGTCTGGGAAATGCCGTTCGGGCGGTTGCTCGGGGATCGCTATCTCGCCCCGACGACCACCCACACGAATCCGCGATGAGCCCATTTTTCCAGCATCGTCTCGGCCCGGCCCAGCTTGAGTCCCGCGCTTCTCGCACACGCTCGGAAATCCCCAACTTCCTCGCGCTAGGAAATCCCCACCCCCAGCAACCGCCCGATCGTCCACGTCGCCGCGCCCGCCGCCGCACCGAGCGCCATCATGCGCGCGCCGCCGGCCATGCCGCTTCGACCCGAGAACAAACTCAGCACCGCGCCGACCACGAACAGCGCCACCCCCGAGATCGCAATCGACACAACGAGCGCCCGCGCGCCGAGACCGAGCGCGAACGGCAGCAGCGGCAGCAGCGCGCCGACCGAGAACGCCGCAAACGACGACACCGCCGCGCCGAGCGGCGAACCGAGATCGTCAGGATTGAGCCCGAGTTCCTCGCGCGCCAGCGCATCGAGCGCCGTGCGCGGATCCTTGACGAGGACGTGCGCAATGTCGCGCGCCTTCTCCACCGGCACGCCGCGCGCAGCGTAGATGAGCGCCAGCTCCTCGGCTTCCTC
>JBHEOD010000228.1:0-2936 GCA_046261745.1 Binatia bacterium | reverse complement strand
GAGGTGTCGTCACGGGGGGTGTCATGCATCGGCTCCTCGCCGCGCATTCGCACGACTGCCATGAAGTGTACACATGAGAATCCGGAAGGACGAGGCTCGGCCGTGCTGCTCCACTCCCGCCACAGCCCGTGGTCGTCGCGGCCGGCGAGCATCTCGCCCGGCGGTGAGGGATCTTCCGGGCAGTCATGAATGTTGCTGCTTCCACACCCAAGGCCCCACGCGCTGCTGCTGCCGTCAGGTTCGCGCTGGCGGCGGTGGCGATCGCGGCGCTGCTGGTGGCGGGGCGCAAGGCCGGGGGCGCAATTCCGGAGTTCGCGGCGTGGGTCGAGGGGCTGGGGGCTCTCGGACCGGCGGCCGGCGCGATCTTCGGGCTCGGCGCGGGAGTGGCCTACGTGTTCTGTGCGGCCACGCTCGGTTCCTCGCTCGCGTTCCTCGTGTCTCGCTACATCGCTCGCGGCGCGATCGAGCAGCGCCTTGCCGGCAATGCCTCGTTCGCCGCCATCGACCAGGCCGTGGCGGCCGAGGGCCGGCGCATCGTGTTCCTGCTGCGTCTGTCGCCCGCGTTTCCGTTCACGCTGCTGAATTACGCGCTCGGCCTCACGCGAGTGCGTTACGCGGACTTCCTCGTCGCGTCGGTGGGCATGCTGCCGGGCACGCTGCTCTACGTGTACTACGGCAAGCTGGCCGGCGACGTCGCGGCGCTGGCCGGCGGCGCGGCGGTGCAAAAGGACGCGGGGTACTACGCGGTGCTCGCGCTCGGACTGCTGGCGACCATCGCGGTGACGGCCGTCGTCACGCGCACGGCGCGTCGCGCGCTTGCCGATGCCACGAGCCGAAAGGCAACCGGAGCTCGCACGCTGCTGTCGGCACGCGGGGCTTTCGAAAGGGCCAATTCTCCCGCGTCGACCTTGACCGCACGCGCACCGCTCGACACCGGCTTTGCAACGGCGCGGATGGACACCGCGGCACTCGAACACATTCTCGGTTCCCGCCCGGCCAGCGAAGCGCTGTCGCTGCACCGAAGCGAAGACACCGGCCCCACCGACCCCGCGCCAGGCGACGGCAAGTCCCCGCACCACAGTCCCGTTGCTCCGCTCGACGCCGACAACATGCGCCTGCTCGACAACGTGCGGCCCACGGGGTGGACGAATCCCGAGCCGGCCTCCCGCTACGACCTCGTCGTGATCGGCGCCGGCACCGGCGGCCTCATCTGTGCCGCGGTTGGTGCCGGGCTCGGCGCGCGCGTTGCACTCGTCGAGCGCAACCTGATGGGCGGCGACTGCCTGAACTACGGCTGCGTGCCGTCGAAGGCCCTGATCCGACACGCGCGCCGCGTCGCCGAAGCCCGCGAGTTGCTCGGCGACAGCGCCTTCGACGATGCCGTGCTCGACCGCGAGTTTGCAGCAGCCATGCAGCGTATGCGCAAGATCCGCGCGGACATCAGTCAGGACGATTCGGCACGCCGCTATAGCGACGAGCTTGGCGTGGACGTGTTCCAGGGCAACGCCAGCTTCACGGGCGCGACGACGGTCGAGGTCGACGGACGCACCTTGCGCTTCAAGAAGGCGGTGATCGCCAGCGGCGCGCGGGCCGACGTGCCGAGCGTGCCCGGTCTTCGCGAGACCGGCTTCCTGACCAACGAGACCGTTTTCAACCTCACCGAACGTCCGCATCGCCTCGTCGTGATCGGAGGCGGTCCGATCGGCTGCGAGCTGGCGCAGGCGATGCGACGGCTCGGCTGCATCGTGACCATCATCGACCGCGAGGAACGCTTGCTCACGCGCGAGGACGCGGACGCAGCGATGATCGTGCAGCAGCGCCTCGAGAAGGAAGGCGTCCGGCTGCTGCTCGGAGCGGAGGTGCTGTCGGTCTCCAGCCGCGTCGGCGGCAAGGTCATCGCCTACCGCGGCCGGCGCGGGGAGAACGAAACCGTTTGCGACGAGATTCTCGTGGCGGCGGGCCGGCGTGCGAACCTCGACGGGATGGGCCTCGACCGCGGCGGGGTCGCATTCGCCGCCCACGGCATTCGCGTGGACGACAACCTGCGCACTTCCAATCCGCGCGTATTCGCGGTGGGCGACTGCTGCATGCGCTGGCAATTCACGCACGCCGCCGACGCGGCCGCCAAGATCGTCGTGCAGAACGCGCTGTTCTTCGGCCGCAAGAAGCTGAGCAGCCTCGTGATGCCGTGGTGCACGTACACCGAGCCGGAGATTGCGCACGTGGGACTCTACGAGCGCGACGCGAAGATGACAGGAATCGAGACGGAGACGTTCACAATCCCGCTCGAGAAAGTGAACCGTGCCGTCTGCGACGGGGAGACAGACGGCTTCGTTCGCGTGCACACGAAGAAGGGCAGCGACCGCATCGTCGGCGCGACCATCGTGGCAACGCACGCCGGCGAGATGATCAGCGAGATCTCGCTGGCGATCACGAGCGGACTCGGCCTCGGGAAGATCGCGGCGGTCATCCATCCCTACCCGACCCAGGCCGAAGGCATCAAGGCCGCCGCCAACGCGTTCATGCGCACGAAGCTGACGCCGACGGCAAAGAAGTTTCTCGGCCTGCTGCTGAAGATCCAGCGCTGAAGCGTTGTGCAACCCGCCCACCGGAGGGTTCCCCGTGGAAGACCGCACCATCTTCGTCCTTCAGATCCTGTGGTTCCTGCTGGCCTGGTCGTGCATCGCGCGGCTCGTGCTTTGGCCGTGGTCGCGCACGCTCGAGACAAACTCCCGCATCGCGGTGTGGATTGCGCCGCAGATGTTCCGCGGGCTCGGCCTCGGACTGCTCGTGCCGGCGCTGGCGCCGGGCATGCCGCGCGATTTCGCCGTGGCGACTGCCCTCGGCGATTCGTTCACCGCCGCTCTGGCCGTGTCCGCCTTCATCGCGCTGATGCGCGGCTGGCGTCCGGCCATCGCACTGGCGTGGCTCTGCAC
>JBHEOD010000227.1:362-3018 GCA_046261745.1 Binatia bacterium | reverse complement strand
TATCTCGACCTATGCTTCAGCAGCGACCCTGTGGGAAGTCGGCTTCAATCACTTCTGGCGTGCGTCCACGCCCGCGGGTCCCGGCGACCTCGTGTACATCCAGGGGCATTCCTCGCCCGGCATTTACGCGCGTGCGTATCTCGAGGGACGCCTGAGCGAAGAGCAGGTTGCCAACTTCCGCCGTGAAACCGCCGGCAACGGACTCAGCTCGTATCCGCATCCGTGGCTGATGCCGGACTTCTGGCAGTTCCCGACCGTTTCGATGGGACTCGGCCCTATGATGGCGATGTACGGCGCACGCTTCCTTCGCTACCTCGAGAACCGTGAACTGGTGCCGCCGAGCGACCGCAAGATCTGGGCGTTCTGCGGCGACGGCGAGATGGACGAGCCGGAGTCGATGGGCGCGCTGACGATGCCGGTGCGCGAGAAGCTCGACAACCTCATCTTCGTCATCAACTGCAATCTGCAGCGGCTCGACGGCCCGGTGCGCGGCAACGGCAAGATCATCCAGGAACTGGAAGCGGCCTTCCTCGGCGCCGGCTGGAACGTGATCAAGGTGATCTGGGGATCGCGCTGGGACCCCCTGCTCGAACGCGACACCAACGGCATCCTGCTGCGCGTGATGGAAGACTGCGTCGACGGCGAGTACCAGGCCTTCAAGGCCAACGGCGGCGCCTACACTCGCGAGCACTTCTTCGGCAAGCATCCTGAGCTGCGCGAGATGGTCGCCAACATGTCCGACGAGGAGATCTGGCACCTCAACCGCGGCGGTCACGACGCGCGCAAGGTGTACGCCGCCTACGACATGGCCGTGAAGACGACGGGCCGTCCCACCGTGATCCTTTGCAAGACCGTCAAGGGCTTCGGCCTCGGCAAGAGCGCCGAAGGCCAGATGGTGGCGCACCAGCAGAAGAAGCTCGACGTCGAAGCCTTGCGCACGATGCGCAACCGCTTCCACGTGCCCGTCAGCGACGAAGAACTCGACACCCTTCCGTTCCGCCGCCCGGCCGAAGGCACCGAAGAGCATCGCTACCTGCACGAGCGGAGAAAGGCTCTCGGCGGCTACCTGCCTTCGCGCGATTCCTCGCCCAAGTCACTGCCGGTTCCGCCGCTCAGCGCGTTCTCCGCGCTTCTCGAGGGAACCGGCGAACGCGAGATCTCCACCACGATGGCTTTCGTACGCATCCTGTCGCTGCTGCTGAAAGACCCGGACCTCGGCAAGTTCGTGGTGCCGATCGTTCCCGACGAAGCGCGCACGTTCGGCATGGAGGGCCTGTTCCGGCAGATCGGCATCTATTCGTCGGTGGGCCAGCTCTATCGCCCGGAGGATGCCGACGACCTGATGCCGTATCGCGAGGACAAGAAGGGTCAGATGATCGAGGAGGGCATCACCGAGGCCGGGTCGATGTGCTCGTGGATCGCGGCCGCCACGTCGTCGGGCACGCACGGCATCCCGATGGTGCCCTTCTACATCTTCTACTCGATGTTCGGCTTCCAGCGCGTCGGCGACTTCATATGGGCGGCCGGCGACATGCGTGCGCGCGGCTTCCTGCTCGGCGCCACGGCCGGGCGCACGACGCTGTCCGGAGAAGGCCTCCAGCACCAGGACGGGCACAGCCACCTCGTGGCCTCCACCGTCCCGAACTGCCGCGCATACGATCCGGCTTACGCGTACGAGTTGGCGGTCATTATCCAGCACGGACTCGAACGCATGTACGTGGCCGGAGAGAGCATCTTCTACTACGTCACCGTCATGAACGAGAATTACGCGCAGCCGGCGCTGCCGGCCGGCGCCGAAGAAGGAATCGTGCGCGGCGGACACGCGATTCGCATCGGCGCGAAGGCGCCGGTGCGCGCGACGTTGATTGGAAGCGGCACCATCCTCGGCGAGGTGCTCGCGGCCGCCGACATCCTCGAGACCGACTACGGCGTGTCGGCCGACGTGCTGTCGATCACCAGTTTCAGCGAGCTGCGTCGCGAAGCCCTCGAGTGCGAGCGCTGGAACCTGCTGCATCCGGGCTCGCGGCTACGCTCGCCGTTCGTGGCCGGGCTCTTTGCGAGCCATCCGGCCCCGGTCGTGGCGGCCACCGACTACATGCGCAGCGTTCCCGACCAGATTCGCCAGTGGGTGCCCGGCCCCTACACGACGCTCGGCACCGACGGCTTCGGCAGGAGCGATGCGCGCGCCGAGCTGAGGCGGCATTTCGAGGTGGATCGATACTTCGTCGTTCTCGCCACGCTTCGCACCCTCGCCGATCTCGGCCGCATCGACGCGGGCATCGTGGCGGCGGCGATGACGAAGTTCGGCATTGATCCGGACAAAAAGGACCCGATCTCCGCATGAAAGCCGGCGAGATCCACACTCCCGACCTCGGCGATTTCTCGGACGTCCTGGTCATCGACGTTCTCGTGAAAGTGGGCGACCGCATCGAGGTCGAGAGCCCGCTGATCACGCTGGAGACCGACAAGGCCACGATGGACGTGCCGTCGCCACGCGCGGGCGTCATCTCCGCGCTGCACGTGGCCAAGGGCGATCGCATCTCGACCGGTACGCTGCTGGCAACCATCGAGGAAGAGAAGGAAGGCGCTGAGGGCGAGGCGAAGGTGAAGTCTGCGGCCGCCGACTCCGGCAAGCCGGACTCCGGCAAGTCTGGCG
>JBHEOD010000227.1:0-352 GCA_046261745.1 Binatia bacterium | reverse complement strand
GGCGACAAGGCCGCTGCCGACACGGGAACCGCCGACGCAGCCGCACCGACGGACGAAGAGGCCGCGGCGAAGACCGAACCACCCCAAGCGAAGAAGCCACGCACGAAGAAATCCGACGCGACCAAGCCCGCTACGTCGGAGCAGGAAAAACACGAGCTCACCCCTGCGCCCGCCGAGCGCGATCGCATCGAAGCCCCCACCGCGACCATCGAGGAAACCGGTTTCGCAACAGCCCACGCCGGCCCGTCCGTGCGCGCGTTCGCTCGCGAACTCGGCGTGAACCTCGGCCAGGTTCGCGGCAGCGGACGCAAGGGCCGCATCACCAGCGATGACGTGAAGGCCTTCGTGAAGT
>JBHEOD010000226.1:249-3125 GCA_046261745.1 Binatia bacterium | reverse complement strand
ATCGGACACCGGTTACTTCCTCTGCTGTGTTTATTGTTTAAAAAAAGCCCCGGAGCCTGATGCCCCGGGGCTTTGTGTCTTTAAGAGGCTGGATTAAAGACCAAGCTGTTTGAAGAAGTCGTTGCCCTTGTCATCCACCAGGATGAAGGCGGGAAAGTTCTCGACTTCGATCTTCCAGACGGCTTCCATGCCCAGTTCCGGGTAGTCCACCACTTCGACCTTGCGAATGTTTTCCTTCGCAAGGATGGCCGCCGGTCCCCCGATGGAGCCGAGGTAAAAGCCGCCGTGCTTCTTGCAGGCCTCGGTCACGACCGGACTGCGGTTGCCCTTGGCCAGCATCACCATCGACGCGCCGTGCGACTGGAACAGGTCCACGTAGGAATCCATGCGCCCGGCCGTCGTCGGCCCGAAGCTGCCCGACGGCATTCCCTTCGGCGTCTTCGCGGGCCCGGCGTAGTAGACCGGATGGTCCTTGAGATAGTCGGGCAGCGGCTCGCCGCGGTCGAGGCGTTCCTTGAGCTTGGCGTGCGCGATGTCGCGCGCGACGATCAAGGTGCCGCTGAGCGACAACCGCGTCGTGACCGGATGCTGCGAAAGTTCGGCGAGGATCTCCTTCATCGGGCGATCCAGGTTGATCGAAACAGTTCCGCTGCTCTTGAGCACGCGCTCGCTGTCGGGAATGAGTCGCCCGGGATTCGTCTCGAGCTTTTCGAGCCACACGCCGTCGCGGTCGATGCGTCCCTTGATGTTACGATCCGCCGAACACGACACGCCGATGCCCACCGGCAGCGAAGCGCCGTGGCGCGGCAGCCGGATCACGCGCGTGTCGAGCGCGAAGTACTTGCCGCCGAACTGCGCGCCGATGCCCGAGGCCTGCGCAATCTCGAGTACCTTCTTCTCGGTCTCGACGTCGCGAAACGCGCGGCCGAGCTCGTTGCCGGTAGTGGGCAAGTCGTCGAGGTACTTGGCCGATGCCAGCTTGACGGTCTTCAGGCACGCTTCCGACGAAGTTCCGCCGATCACGAACACGAGGTGGTAGGGCGGGCACGCGGCAGTGCCGAGCGCGCGGATTTTCTCGTCGAAGAATCGCGCAAGCCCCTCGGGCGTCAGCAGCGCGCGCGTTTCCTGGAACAGGTAGGTCTTGTTGGCCGAGCCGCCGCCCTTGGCGATGAACAGGAACTCGTAGGAATCGCCGCCGGTGGCGTAGAGGTCAATCTGCGCGGGCAGGTTGGAGCCGGTGTTGACCTCGCGAAACATGTCGAGCGGCGCGTTCTGCGAGTAGCGAAGGTTCTCCTGCGTGTACGTCTCGAAGACGCCTTTCGCGATGAACTCCGAATCGTCCGCGCCGGTCCAGACGGCCTGGCCCTTCTTGCCGATCACGGTGGCTGTGCCGGTGTCCTGACAGAACGGCAGGATTCCCTCGGCCGACACCTCGGCATTGCGCAGCATCGTCAGCGCCACGTAACGGTCGTTGTCGGAGGCCTCCGGATCGTCGAGGATCGCGGCCACCTGCTTGAGGTGCTTCTCGCGCAGCAGGAACGACGTGTCGCGAAAGGCCTGGTGCGTGAGATAGGTGAGCGCTTCGGGCTCCACCTTGACCACCTCGCGGCCGTCGAAGGTCGTCGTCGTGACGAAGTCCTTCGTCAGGAGGCGATACTCGGTGGTGTCCTCGGCATGGGGAAACAGTTCCTGGTACGCGAATTCGGGCATCTTCATTGCCCCTTAGATTCCACGGCCGGCGCGAAATGGCGATTCCGCGCCGTCTGCGCCGGATGACGACGAGCGGAAGCGGCGGTGCGGCACGATCCCGGCGGAAGGGAGCGCAAAACGCGGGGCGCCGCACCGGCCCGTCAGAACGGAACAACGATGTCGACGACGACGCGGCTGCTCGTGGAAAACAGGACCACCGAGCCTTCGACGTAGCCATAGTCGTAGCCGGGAACCGGCAGGCTGAGGGTGGTGCGCAGCGCGGAAGGAAGCGGCATCAGCACGACGTCGGGCGGTAGCGGCTGTCCGACGTCCCAGCGCCGCGCCTGCCCCGGCGGCTGGCAACCGTTGTTCTTCTTCGCGAGGCCCGGAGGGCAGTTTCCGCTGCGCTCGTAGTCGTCGCGGTAGTAATTCTGGATGGCCGAGCGCTGGGAGGTCTCGAACTTGCCCCCGCCCTTCCCCTTCGCTGCCGCGTTGGCAGACTTTCCGGGAGCGCCCGAGTTGCCCTTGCCGCCCTTGCCAGCGTTGCCCGAGCCCTGCGACGCGCCCTTGCCGGACTTGCCGCCGCCCTTGCCCTGCCCGCCCTTGTCGGCAGACGCGGCGGCCGCAAGGACCAGGGTCACCAGCAAAGCCGAAAGAATGGAAGTCGTGCGCGATCGAGGATTCATGCCTGTCTCCAATGAACAGCCGGGTGTCACGGCTGCGCATGCACAGCCTTGCGCCCGTACGTCAGAGAAAGAAAACCCACGTCATCAGCAGGTAGGTAGGCACCAGGATGGTCGTGGACCAGGCCATGTAGCCGAAGAAACTCGGCATCGCGATGCCGCGCTCCTCGGCGATCGACTTCACCATGAAATTTGGCGCGTTGCCGATGTAGGAGTTGGCTCCCATGAAGACCGCGCCGGCCGAGATCGCCATCAGGGTAGGCGCCATGTCGGTCATCAGGTGCGCCGGGTCTCCGCCGGCGGTGTTGAAGAACACGAGATAGGTCGGAGCGTTGTCGAGGAAGCTCGACAGGATGCCGGTCAGCCAGAAGTACGCGGCGTTGTTCGGTTCGCCGCCCGGACCGCTCACCAGCGCGACGACGGACGCGAGCGCGCCGTGCTCGCCCGCCTTCAGAATGGCCAGGGCGGGGATCATCGTGATGAAGATGCCCGCGAACAGGATCG
>JBHEOD010000226.1:0-239 GCA_046261745.1 Binatia bacterium | reverse complement strand
CCGCCAGCAACGCGAAGTTGGCCTTTCCGTCGAGGCGCAGTGGACTGTCCGGCGTCGGATCCACCGGCGGCCGGAACGCGTGGTCGCGTCGATAGAGCACGGTGTCGATCACGACGAAGGTCGCCAGCACGATCGACGCAACCATGACGGTGGGCTTGAACAGATGGATCGTCGGCCAGAAGAAGTCGACGCCCTTGAGGAAGCCGAGGAACAGCGGCGGATCGCCAAGAGGAGTGAGC
>JBHEOD010000225.1:0-3140 GCA_046261745.1 Binatia bacterium | reverse complement strand
TGGCGGGTGCAGCCTATGGCGAGGCGCGCGCAGCCCTCGAGGAAGTGCTCGCAGCTTCGGGAGGGGACGGCACCTGCAGCGTCGGGACATGCAGCGGCGGCGTGCTCGCGGGCACGACGGGCTGCACCGCTGACGAGGACTGTTCGATCGAGCACGCGATCGACACCGCGCTGCCGTGCCTCGAGACGGCCGCCGGCCACGAGGAATGATCTGCTCGCGAGGTCGGGCCCGGCATCGCGTCCGGGTCCGGCCTCGCGTCGTTCACGAAGGAGACCATCCCATGCGATTGATGCTTCTCGCCATGATCACGTTCGCCGCACTGATGAGTTTGCCGAACCCCGCTCAGGCCCAGCACGCCGACATCGAACTGGCCGCGTCGGGCGGTTCCCTGGTCGCCGTCGGCGACTTCGCGAAGCCGATCCTCTTGCAGCAGGGGTTCTGCGCAGGTGGGTTGTGCCTCTACTCGGCAACCGACCCCGGTTTGGTGACGCCGGCGACGGCTCCGGCGCCGTACACGAGCGTGGCTTCGCAGACCGCACTTCGGCTCGAGATCGTTTCGATTGATGCAAACACGGCGGTGAAGGTCGGCACGACGGTGCTCGACGCCCCCGGCGAATCCGGCGCGCTCGGCAGCGCGCCGAACGTGCACATCCACCCGTCCTGGCAGCTGACCGCCCCTGCCGGCGCGATGGTACAGAAGACTTTGTCGATGCGCATCACGGCGCAGAGCGGCTATCAGCCGTCGCCGGCCTACGACGTTGTCCTGACGACTTTCGAGATCGCCACCACGACCACGACGACAACGACCACCTCCTTCACGACGACAACGACCACCTCCACCACGCAGACGTCCACGACCACCACGCAGACATCCACGACGACGGTGACGATGGCGCCGTCCTGCGGCGACGGCGTGTTGGACTTCGACGAAGACTGCGAACGGAGCGGAGACAGTGGCTCCCTCGGCAACGCGTGCACGGACGACTGCCGCTGGGCAACCTGCGGAGACGCCGACCATTCGGGCGCGATCACCGCGACCGACGCTCTTCACACGCTTCGCACCGCCGTGAGTGCCGCCGGCTGCGACCCCTGCGTCTGCGACGTGCGCGAATCGGCCAACGTTCAGGTCAGCGCGGCCGACGCGCTGTGGCTGCTTCGCAAGGCCGTGGGAGGCGATGTCCAGTTGCAATGCCCCGCCTGCAGCTGACCACGACGAATCGGTCCGCTTCAAGGTGACAGCGAAATAGCGACGACTCTGCAACGGGTCCGGATCCCGTGTTCGAAAGAACCGGGATCCGGACCGTTTCTACTCCGGCTCGATGCGGTAGATGCTGTTGTTGCCGAGAACGAGGTAGAGTTCGCCGCGCGCGTCCTCGCCCCACGAGATCACGCCCCCCAGCGACGCCCCCTCTGACTTCGCGTCGCTCGTGCGGTCGGTCACGTTGACGGCCGCTCCGTCCGCCACCTCGAAGGTCCGCACGAAGGCCGCGCACAGATCCGAGAAGAAATACGTTCCGGCGAAGTCCGGCATTGCGCAGCCGCGGTAGGCGTAGCCGCCCATGACGGCGCAGGGGCGACCGTGGTTGTACTCGTGGATCGGGAACGTGAAGCCGGTCGGCGGATCGGGGCACGGGCCGTTCTGGCACGTCGTGCCTTCGAAGATTGGCCAGCCGTAGTTGTGGTCGCCCGTGCTCGCGGCGGGCGCGAAGTCGATCTCTTCCCTGTCTCCCGCGCCGACGTCCCCGATGAAAAGATCTCCGGTGAGGCGGTCGAAGCTGAAACGCCACGGATTGCGCAGTCCCTTCGACCACACGTACTCGATGTCGCTGGTTCCGTCGACGTAACCGGGATTGGTCGGCGGCACGCTCACCAGCGGCGCGGAGTCGCGGTTGACGTCGAGTCGCAGCAGCTTGCCCAGCATCGAAGCGTCGTTCTGCGCGTTCTGTCCATTCCCGCCGTCACCCATGCTCCAGTAGAGATACCCGTCGCCGCCGAACTGGATCTGCCCGCCGTTGTGGTTCGACGATCCGGGATGCGCGACGACAAGAAGCTCCTCACGCGTGGATTCGTCGGCAAGGTCGGGATCGCCTGCGTTCACTTCGTAGCGGGCCAGCACGAGATCGCCCGAGAGATTGGTGTAGCTGACGAAGAAGCGTCGGTTTGTTTCGTAGGCCGGGTCGAAGGCCATGCTGAGGAAGCCGCGTTCGCCTCCCGTCGTGGTCAGGTCGCTGATGTCAAGGAACGGCGTCGGGTCCACCGAGTCGTCGGCAAGATTCAGGATACGGACATAACCTTGCCTCTCGACGACGAAGAGCCGTGCCGCGTCGAGGCGCGGAGCCGTGAGGAACGTGGGCGCGACAAATTCATTGCTGACAAAAACTGCGTCGATGGCCGTGCCCGCGGCCGTCGCGACGCCGGTGCACAGTGCACTCGCGTCCTCGAGCTGGCAGGAGGCGGAACATCCGTCGCCGTCGTCGAGGTTCGAGTCGTCGCATTCTTCCGGAAGCTTGGCGACGCCGTCGCCGCACACCGGCGGCAGGTCGCAGGCGCAGATCGAGTTGCACAGGCCTGGACAGGCAGAGTCGTCGGCCCCGTCGCACTCCTGCGCGGGGCCGAGGATTGCATCGCCACAAACCGGTGAGAGCGTCTGAACGAGATCCCGGACCGCGTTCTCGTCGAGATCTTCAATCGCGTCGATGTCGCCGGTCGTCGCGCACCCGCCGCGGCCTTCCGCCTTGGTGAACAACGTGATGAGCCTGCCGCGGGCCATCGCGAGGCATTCGTCGCCCGGACCGTCGCTGCGCCTGGCGGCTTTGCCGTAGCAGGCCAGGCGGCTGCCGATGTGCCGGCCCGCGGACTTCAGCTTGGTGCCCGCGCACCCAAGAGACTCCTCGGTGGCGGGATCCGGAGCCAGTAGCGCGTTCACCGCGACGAGCGAGGCATCCACGATGGACTCTGCCGACGATTCGTCGTCGGCGGTCACGCATCCGCCGATGGCTTCGGACTTGTCGAATGCCGAAGCGAGACGTCCTGCGGCCTTCGCGGGACACTCCGGATCGACGGCCTCCCCCCTGCGCAGCGCTGAAGCGTGACAAGCGAAGAGCGACTTGGCGTATCTCGCTGCGGCTTTCGTCTTGGAC
>JBHEOD010000224.1:2922-3163 GCA_046261745.1 Binatia bacterium | reverse complement strand
GAGCGTCGTCACCGTCGCATTCCTCCCCAACGCCCGTGTGCTCCTCGCGCGTGGCGGTCACCACGCCGTCACCGCAATAGGCCGCGGCCGAACCGGGATGCGTGACGTTCAGCATTCCCTTGGGCGAATAGACGTGGCGGCTGAAGCCGCGCTCCTCGGTCGCAATCTCTCGCACCAATTCGGAGAGGCAGGTGGTCGCGTCGGCCGTATTGGCAGGGGCTTGGGCACCGGCGGCACACAA
>JBHEOD010000224.1:0-2658 GCA_046261745.1 Binatia bacterium | reverse complement strand
TTTCGTTCCGCCTTTTCCGAGGCATTTTTCCGCCTGCGGCGTCGTGTGCCTGGCCGGGCACGTCAAGTCGGACACGCACTCAACGTCATCCGAGATGGAGCAGACGCTCTTGCATGCCTTGGCAACCTTGCTGACGAACTTCTCCCTGGCCTTGGAGGCCTTGGAGACGGCTTTTGCCGGAAGCGTGTCGCACGCGTCAGGACTGTCCGCCTTGCCGGAGATGTCGGCGTCGTGGCACTTCGCCTTGAGCTTGAGCAGCGAGGACTGAAGCTTGGCGAACGACTTGGCCACCGTGGCCGAGCACTTGAATTCCTGGCTCGAGAGCAACGCGTGCGCCGGTGCGGGCGGAAAGAAAAAACCCAACGCGGCAAAGACTACGGCTGCGAAGCCGAAGCGACTGACTTTCATGTTCCATCCTCCCGGCTCTCGAACCGCTCCCGGTCTGGAGGCACCGGCCGTGACGCTCATGCACCCGGATCGGTGCGTGTGGCGGGTAGGGACACGGCGGCGCACTGCGGCGAGGCTGCAAGGGTTGTACGTTGCGCGCTCGAGTTGGGTCAAGGCCGCAAACCTGCACGGACGACGGTCGCGAATGCGCAACGCGCACGAACGTCCGCTAGCGAACGTTTGTGAGTGAACTTGTTTGCTCGGATCTTCCCGTTGCCGTTTGCGTGCTGCGTGCGAAGCGCCTGGCACCAATGCCCGAGCGCTTTCGCTGGGGGGTGGATAGTCCGACTTCCCAGTCGGGCGACAAACCAAACGATCGTTAGGACGTTATCCTTCTATATGCGCGTGCGTTGCGGGTCGTGGCGACGCGGTGCGGCGCAGCAATGAAAGGGAGAGGCTGGCCTCCGCATCGAGGCGCCCGTATCTTCCGCGCGATGCACGCAGCCACCGCAGAAAGAGGCATGGACCGGCCCCACGTTTCCGACCTGCCCGACCCCTGCCCCTACGACGTTCATCCGCTCGACAATCACCCTGACCGCCTGCCGCTGGTCATCGCCGCCCGCGGCGACAACGACGTCGCCAAACTCTGCACGTGGCTCACGAACAACCGCGAGTGGGTCACCGCGCAGTTGCAGACATGGGGGGCTCTGCTGCTGCGCGGCTTCGCCGTCACCGATGCACCGGCGTTCGAGCGCGTTGCGCGCGCCGTCGACAACGACCTGAAGAACGAGTACCTCGGCACGTCGCCGCGCAATGCGCTGACGTCGCACATCTTCACCGCCAGCGAGTTGCCGCCGTTCTATCCGATCCCGCAACACTGCGAGATGAGCTTCACGAAGAATCCGCCGCGGCGGCTGTTCTTCTCGTGCCTGGTCGAGCCGGCGGAGGGTTCGGGCGAGACGCCGCTTTGCGATTTCCGGCGCGTACTCGCCGACCTCGACCCCGAGCTGGTCGCACGCTTTGAGGCGAAAGGGATCCGCATCATACGCAACTATGGGGGCGCCCGCAGCGCGAGTCGCTTCAACCCGTTCCAGCTCAAGCGCTGGGACGAGATGTTCCTCACCACCGATCGCAGCGCGGTCGAGGCCAAGTGCCGCGAGGAAGGCTTCGACCCGATCTGGACCGGCGCGGACGGACTCCGACTCGTCAGCACCCAGCCGGTAACGCGCGTGCATCCGGACACCGGACTTCCGGTGTGGCACAACCACGTGACCACGTTCCATCCTTCGCAGGCGGCCGGCGAATACCGTCGCATTCACGCGCTGCGGCCGACGCTCAAGCACTGGGCGTTGCTGCAGGTGACGCGCCTGCTCGAGATTTTCGAGCGACGCAGGCCCGGGGAGGAACTCGCGATGCATTGCGAGCACGCCGACGGCACGCCCATTGCGGACGCCGACATCGAGGTCGTTCGCGAAGGTGTCTGGAAGCATCTCGTCGTGAATCCGTGGAAAGCCGGCGACGTGGTCGCCATCGACAACTTCGCGGTCTCTCACGGCCGCCTGCCGTATTCGGGGCCGCGCCTGATCGCGGTCGCGTGGGCCTGAGCGCCCTTTCGTCCGGTCGCCTGCGAACACTTCTGCGGATCGAAAACCACGATGACCCAGGCCAAGTTCGACCT
Organism: Binatia bacterium; assembly: GCA_046261745.1. GTDB lineage: Bacteria > Desulfobacterota > Binatia > UBA1149 > CAITLU01 > DATNBU01. The sequence goes on along the minus strand of JBHEOD010000224.1, from coordinate 593 downwards.
CACCGGAAAAGTTGCGATCGTGACCGGCGGCGGCCGCGGGCTCGGGCGCGCCATCGCGCTCGGGCTGGCGGAGTCCGGCGCCGACGTGACCGTGTGCGGTCGCAAGATCGACGCGTGTGAAGATGCCGCTCGCGCGATTCGCGCACTCGGACGGCGCGCGTTGCCGATGTCATGCCACATGGGCCACTCGGGCGAGATCGAAGTCGTCGTCGAGCGCACCATCGCCGAGCTGGGCCGCATCGACATCATCGTCCACAATGCCGCCACCAATCCGGCGGCGCGGCCGCTGATCGCCGGTACGCCCGACCTCTTCGACAAGGTTTACGCCGTCAATGTGAGAGGCCCGCTTCATCTGGCGTGCCGCGCAGCCGAGTGGATGGCCGATCACGGCGGCGGAGCGATCGTCAACGTGATCTCGGTCGGCGCGCTGCGGCCCGGACCGACGATCGGCCTTTACTGCTCGAGCAAGGCCGCACTGCAGTCGATGACGCGCGTGATGGCGCAGGAATGGGCCCCGCTCGGTGTTCGCGTCAACGCGCTCGCGCCGGGTCCGGTGGCCACCGACATGGTGCGTGCGGTCGAGGGCACCGAGT
>JBHEOD010000223.1:0-3163 GCA_046261745.1 Binatia bacterium | reverse complement strand
CAAGTACCACGTGGTCCCCGGCCGCTACTCGGTGCTGAAGGTGCTGCGCACCAGAATTTTCGACACGGCCCTGCCGGGCACTTCGTTCACGCGGGTCGGCTTCACGCTGAAGGATAATGAGCCCGACCTGCGCGATCCGCAGCTGACCCTGCCCCTCGAACTGCGCGCCGGCCAAGGCATCGCGCACACGATTACGCGCGTGCTGATCCCGGTCGATCTGTAAGCCCTGACAAGCGTTCGTGAACGGGGCCGGCCGGGTGCAAAACCCCGGCCGGCCCTTGTTCGTTCGGAGTCAGAGCGGAAGGCTCGACAGGGCTTTCGCCAGCAGACTCGGCCGTTCCAAGGTGCGGATATCGGCCTCCTGCAGCACCGCCTCCAGTGCCGAAACCCCCTTCCCGCCCGCGAAAATAGCCACTTCCGGACCGACGAGGCGCCTCAGCAGCCGGGCATCCTCGACCGCCCTTCCATCGCGGGCCGGCAGCACAACGCTGAGCGCGATCGCGCGTGCACCGAAGCGCTTGACCGCAGCCGCAATCTCGCCGGCCGGCAGGTCGGTCCCCAGGAACTCCACACGCCATCCCGCCGCGGCCGCGCTGACGGCGGCCAACAGGGCGCCGAGTTCGTGCGATTCGCCGGAGAGGGTCGCAACGACGATCGTTGCGACGTCGCCCCGGGATACGCCGAGCCCGTGCGCAATACAGCCGCGCAGGACCGCCGTGGCCAGGTGCTCCTGGTAGATACGTAACTCACCGTCGCTCCAGGCCTGGCCCACCCACGAGATCAGGGGCGCCAGGAAATCGTCGGTCCACACCGGAAGCGCAAGATCCGCTCGCGCGCCTTCGATCAGGCGCTCGAGACGATCGCCGTCGCAATCCGCGACCGACGCCCTGCATTGCGCCAGCAGGTCCCCCGTGGCAGCCGACCTCGCAGCCGGAGTTGGCGCCGCCGTCGCTACATCGTGTTCACGCAGGAACTCGGCGAGTTCCTCGTTGGTCTTCTCCGCCGCGGCCTTGATGCGCAGCCCGCGCTCGACGACGCGGCGAAGGAGGGTGATCCGGTCGATGTCAGAGTCGCTGTAGAGACGCTTGCCGCTCTCCTGCCGCGACGGCTCCACCACGTGGTAGCGACGCTCCCAGGCTCGCAGCAGTTCGACGTTCACACCCGTTCGCCGGGCGACGACCTGGATCGGATGACGCTTGCCCGCGTCGGGGACCGCTGCCTGGGCCATGGCGATTCCTGCCCCGCCCGCGCGACCAGCCGCGACGGGGTCGGGGACCGAGGGGGCGTGAACATACAGCCCCGGTCGTCCTGGACAAAACGTTTCCCGCACGGCCTGGCTTCCAGGCGCTGATGACCTACGCCGCCACGAGCGTCCCGGCCCTGGGCCGGGTCGGCGGCCGCTTCCTCGTTTCGGTGAGGCTGGGCCTGAGGCCTGCCGAGTCGGCCCGCCACGTCGAGGCCCTGCTCGCCTGAGCGACGACGTCAGAGTCTTTTGATCACCAGGTGCGCGGCCGACGGACCATTGCCGCCGGCAAACGGAGTAATCGTGAGCGCCGCCGGGTTGCCGGCCGGGTTCCGGATCTCGAGCAGAGTGCCCGGCACGGTCGCGGTCACGAGGGAAACTCCCGTCACCGAGCTCGTTCCCGTCGCGCGGCCGACGCGCGTCTCTCCAACCTCCAGGCCGTCCAGCGCCACGACCAGTTGCCCCGCTTCGATCACCGGGACAACGAACTGCACTTCATAGGTGCCGATGTCGGGCAGCACGAACTGGGACGGGCCGGCGCGGAGGATGGACCCCGCCGAAGGCCCGTTCTGCGGAAAGGAAACCGCCGTCCCCGGCGCGACGGTGGCCGCGTTGTCCGGAGGCATCAGGGCGAAGAAATCCGAGTACTCCGCGCCACGCGCGCCGGGAGTGCAGCCACGGATCCATGCCGAACAAGCTGCTCCGTCGTCGTCGAGGTAGATCGTGCAACCTTGGGGTGGAGTTTTCGCCGCAAGGGTCAGGGGGTCGGCGAACTGACATGCCTTGGCTTTGCCGTCGGCGACGCAGGTCCCCGCATTGAAGAACGTGTTGCTCTCGGCGCCGGCCTCGCTTCCCCATCTCAGAATGCCGGTCACACCGGAGGCGGCCACGTCGATCACGCCCGTCTTGCTGATCTTGACCTTGCACTTGTCGATCGCCTGAGCGGGCGCTGCGAACAACACCGCACACGCGGTCGCCGCGGTGACTGCAAATTTCCTGAACATCGACTCTCTCATGTTCTCCCTCCCTGCGCCGGCTTGCATGATCGGCACGGAGCTCAGGTATCAGGTCGTCGCCAGCGAACGAAGCCCTCGGCAGATCCGGCGCAGACTCTCGCCAAGAAGCGCATGTGCCGCGGGGAGCGCCCCGAACGAGGCGGAGCGCGGCTGCGCCGAAATCGGATAGTCCGTCGATCCGCTTCCCGCTTCACGCGGTGTATCGCGTCGCTCGCGTAGTTGTGCGGCCTATCGCAGCCCGGGCCCCGGAACGTACGGTACCAGTCCCGTCGTCGCGATGATCGCCGGCGGCGACCCCCGTTCGGCCCGGAAAGACCGGGGCACAGCTGCTGATCTCGCCCAACAAAGGCGACCCACAGGAGAAGCCATGACGAAAGAGAACTCCGAAATCCTTGAAACCGTCGATGTCGAGGTGCCCGTGCGCACCGCCTACAACCAGTGGACCCAGTTCGAGGAATTCCCCCGATTCATGCTGGGAGTGAAGTACGTCCGGCAGCTCGATGACACCAACCTGTTGTGGTGCGTCGATATCGGCGAAGAGAAGCGCGAGTGGACTGCGAAGATCACGGAGCAGACTCCGGACAAGCGCATCGCCTGGACGAGCACCAGCGGGACATTCAACGCGGGGGTGGTCACGTTCCATCGCCTGTCGGACGAGCGCTGCCGGGTGGCCCTGCAACTGTCGTACCGCCCGGAGGGCGTCGTCGAGAACATCGGCGACTGGCTGGGCATCGTTCGCGAGCGGGTGATCGGCGACCTCGAGCGCTTCAAGCTGTTCATCGAAGACAAGGGCCGGGAGACCGGCGCCTTTCGCGGCAAGGTCGCGTCCGCGGGCTGAGCGCACTCGTCCGGTGGTGAAGGCCGGGCGCGAGCGTCCGCCTCGACCCATCGAGGAGAGTTGGAA
>JBHEOD010000222.1:0-3275 GCA_046261745.1 Binatia bacterium | reverse complement strand
GCCCATCTGCACGCCAAGGTCGAAATCGACCGCAGCTTCGATGCCGCCGGAGTTCACCTCGCCGGCATTCTCCGACAGGCCCGTGCCGGATCCGCCGATGTTGTCCACCACGATCAGGTCGTCGAAGTGCGTGAAGAACCCGGAGATCTCGCCTCCGAGCGCACCGTCGGCGGTGCGGACGCGCAGGCCGAGTTCGCTGCCGATGCTGCTTTCGGTTTTGAGGCCGGCAATGTTGCTGGCCGGGTCGGGCGGCGAGACGCCGCGGTAGATGCCGCCGAAGAACGTGAGCTCGTCGGTCTGCTTCCAGGCCGCGCCGAGTCCGCCCGAGAGCAGGTGCAGCGTGTCGTCTCCGGCCGTGCCGTTGGCGAAGTTCTTGCTCTCCTGGTCGAGGTATTCGTAACGCAGGCCGGGGGTGATCGTCAGCCGCCCGATCTTCATCACGTCACGAAGGTAGGTGGCGACGGCGCCGGTGCTCTGCTCGCTGTTGCCGGCATCGCCCGGCACGCCGGCACTGGTGCGCTGGATGACGCCGCCGGGAGCCACCGAGTACAACTCGTCGCGCTGGTACGGACGGATCTCGTCGTAGTGATAGCGAAGCGACGCTTCGAACTCGTGATCGATCGGGCCCGTGTTCACGCGCCAGTCCAGTTCGGATTCGACGCCGGCCAGGTAGTAGTCGCGGTTGTTGTTGCGCACGCGCAACTCGCCGGCCGCGTCTCCGCGCAGCGTGTCCAGGTGGCTGCCGTTCTCGGCGAGCGCCTCGGAAAGCCCCTTGCGCACGCCGTTGGCGTCGCGAAGGTCGTGCAGCTTCCTCCAGTTCCGGTGGAAGTCGGAGTAGTAGACGGTGGTGGTCAGGTCGAGGTTGTCGTTGATGCCGAGGAAGTGACGCAGGTGAGTGCGCAGGTGCGTGGTTTCGATGTTGTCGAAGCGCGTCGACGTGTAGCGCCGGTACGGGTTGCGGCGGAAGTCCGCTTCGCTGGTACCGAGATAGCTCTCGTCAGCTTCCATGTCGGTGTACGCAACCTTGCCTTCGAAGCGCTGGTACATGCTCGACTTGGGCTCCCACGACAGCTTCAGCATCGGTTCGATGCGCGTCATTCCGGTGTCGTCGCCGTCGCGGTAGCTCGGCGTCTCGTCGATTCCGCGGAAGCCGTCGTAGCCGCGATAGTAACCTTCCACGAGATAGCCGACGGCGCCCATGCTGGTATCGAGCGTGTTGCCGGCCCATGCGTGCGTCACCACGTCGTTGTCGGTGCCGTAGGTGGTGCGTGACGAGGCCGACAGCGTGAGCGGAATCGGCGTGGCCAGGTAGTTGATGACGCCGCCGGTCGTGTGCGGGCCGTACTTGATCTGGCTCGAGCCCTTGAGCACCTCGAGCCCGTCCATGCGGCCCACCGTCGGGGAGTAGTAAGCCTCCGGCGCCGAGTACGGTGCGGGAGAGGCGAGCACGCCGTCCTCCATGAGAGTCACCTTCGCGCTGCGTCCGGTATCGACGCCGCGCAGGGAGATGTTCGGGAACAGGCCGATCCCGTCTTCCTCGCGCACATACACGCCGGGCACGCGGCGCATCACGCGGTTGATGTCCTGGTAGTTCTGGGTCTCGATCTCTTCCTTGTTCACGAAGGTGCCCGAGCCGACGAGATCGAGTTCGGCCTCCTTGGAACCGATGATCGAGACGATCGGAAGGCGTCTCTGCTCCGCTTCCTTCTCGGCGCTCTCGACTGCCGGATCCTCTGCGCTGATTTCTGCGCCCGCCGCGGAATCGGCCGCTTCCGCCGCCGCTTCCTGGTCCGCACGCGGCTCCGTCGGGGCACCCTCCTGCGCTGGCGCCTCAGGTGCCGCCAGCAGTGCCATCGCCAGCACCGCCGCCGCGACGATGCGCAAGTCTTGGATTCGTCTCATGAATTGTCCCTCCGCTCTCCTCTTTTTTTCGCCAACGCGGGGGAACCTAGACGGAGGGACTTTGAATATCAAGTTCAAAACGGAAGTTTTCCGCTCTTCGTTGGGGGGCCATGCCCCCCGATCGCCGACCGGCCGAATGCGCTGAACTTGAATATGAAATTCATTCAGACGATGAAGGACCCTCGGATCGGTGCGAGCGCGATCCATTAGCGCGGGAGTTCAACGTGATGGCAGCGACAAGCATTCTGACGCAGGGCGGTCCCGTCATGTACGTGATCCTCGCGCTGTCGGTGTTCGCCGTCGCCATCGCGTTCGCCAAAGTGTGGCAGTTCTACCGCGCCGGTTTTCGCCGCTGCTCGTCCACGGTGGAGCGCGGCATCGAACTGGCCCTCGCGGGCAAGCTGTCCGAAGCCCGTCGCACGCTCGACGGCTGCTCGAGTCCCGTCGCCCGCGTGTCCGGCCTGACGCTGCGCCTGATGGCCGGCGACGGCGTCGATGCCTCCACCGCCAGTGTGGAGATCCAGCGCGTCGGCACCGCCGAGATCCGCGCACTCGAGTCGTGGCTGCGCGGCCTCACCGCCATCGCCCACCTCAGCCCGCTGCTCGGACTGCTCGGCACCATTTTCGGAATGATCGAGGCCTTCCAGCAGATCGAACAGGCAGGCAAGCACGTGAGCCCCGCGCTGCTGGCCGGCGGCATCTGGGAAGCGCTGCTGACCACGGCCTTCGGCCTTGCCGTGGCCATCCCCGCCACCGGCGCGTTCTTCCTGCTCGAAGGCGAGATCGACAACATCCGCGCCGCGATGAAAGACGCGGTCGCACGCCTGACCACTCACTTCGACAAGGTGGCACCCGACAACGACAAGGACATTCCGAAGCTGCGCGTCGCGGGAGAGGGCTATGGAGTTTGAGGGCCGCGTTCGCGCGAGCGAACAACTGAGCATGGCACCGCTGATCGACGTGGTGTTCCTGCTGCTGCTGTTCTTCATGGTGACGAGCAGCTTCGAGCATCCGGAAGCCATCGAACTCGACCTGCCGCAATCGCGCACCGCCGTCACCGACGAGGACCGCGCGATCAACGTGGCCGTCGATGCCGCCGGCAACGCCCACCTCGACGGACAGCCCATCGCACTGGCCGACCTCGAGAGCGCGGTCGCGCAGCGCATCGGCGAGGATCCCGACGCGGTGGTCGCCGTGCGCACCGCTTCGGGCGCGCTCGTGCAGCGCATGGTGGAAGTGCTCGACGCCGTGCGCGCGGGCGGCGGCAAACGCATCGCGTTTCGCACCGATCCGTCGGCAGCGGCCGTCTCCGCGCCGGCTGCGCCGCTCGCGCCCGCACCCGCCGCGCCCGCGCCCGCATCAGCACCCGCCGC
>JBHEOD010000221.1:0-3396 GCA_046261745.1 Binatia bacterium | reverse complement strand
ACCCACTACAACTTCACCGGCGGCACCGTGGCCTCGCGCTTCAGTGACATGCGGTCCCTCTACGAGTCAAAAAAGGACGCGGCCGGGAACTGGACCGTGACCATCCCTGTCTACGAATCCTCGAACTGTTCGAATCCGAGCGGCCCCATCCTCATCGTCGGATTCGCGCGAGCCACCATCTACGAGGTCGTCGACGCGCCGGAGAACACGATCTCGGCACACGTCGAGTGCGGCATCTTCGATGCCGGGGTTCTCGGCGAGGGCGGCGGGGCGAACGATTTCGGCACGCTCGTCGCGACGCCACTGGTGATTCAGTGACGACATCGACTCGACTCCCGGCCAGGCGTGCGCTTGCTTGTCGGTGACGCGGAGAAACGCTTACTTGTATGCGACCGCGGCACTCGTGGGCCCCAGCAGTGGAATGATCTCGACGCGTCGGAATCCGGCGTCCGTGCACCAGTGCCCAAAGTCCGCGCCGGTGTAGTCGAACGCGTCGCCGAACTCGATCAGCATGTTCAGCGACATCAGCAGTCCCAGCGCGTTTTCGCGCCGCGCGTCGTCGATCACGTTCTCGACCGCGACGAGGGCTCCGCCCTCGGGAAGCGCATCATAGGCCTTGCGGATCAGCAGCATTTTCTTCTCGAGGTTCCAGTCGTGCAGGATGTTGCCCATTGTCACCACGTCGGCTTTGGGAAACGCATCGGCGAAGAAATCCCCTTCCACCACCTCGATTCGGTCCGAGAGGCCGGCCGCATCCACCGCCCGACGCGCGTGCGGACCCACTGCCGGCAAGTCGAAACTGAAGCAGCGCAGGTGCGGGTGGCGTGACGACACGATACGCGTAAGCAGCGCGAGCGCGCCCCCCACATCGACCACGGTCGTGTATCGAGAGAAATCGAACCGTTCGGCAAGGACTGTGAAGTTGCCCGCCTGGAGACCGCTCATGGCCTGCAGGAACTCGCCGAGGCGTGCTTCGTCCGAATACAGCTCCTCGAACATCGTCCGGCCGTTCCTGGCTACCTCGTTCTGAGGCTGGCCTGTCTTTAGCGCCTCGCCGAGATTGTTCCAGAATCCGAACAGCCTCGAGTTCAGCATGTTCAGCAGTCCACCGATGTAGTCGGGGCTGGTCCGCACCAGGAATGCAGCCGTCATTTTCGTGTTGCGGTACCGGGCAGCGGCGCCGTCGCCGTCGCGCTCGAGGAAACCCATCGCGAGCAAGGCGTCGAGGAAGTCGTAGATGCCGCGCGGATGCAGCCCGAGCGCGGCGCCGATCTCCTCTCCCGTCATCGAGCGATCGCCAAGCACCGAGAACAGGTCGAACTCCGCGGCGGTGAGCAGTACCTTCGAATTCCAGAAGGCAAGAGCCGTCTGCAGGATCGGCGCCGCGTCGAGGTGAGAACTCATCGTGTAATCCTCCGTGCGTGACCGGTGGAAGTTGGCGGGCGCGTTCAGAGGTTCCAGTGGCGGATGACGGCTCCGTCGTCTCTGCGGCCGAGCACACTCGTTGAGGCCGGACCGAGTTCGAAGTGCCTCGCCGCCTGGGGCGGCAAACCGAGCCAGCACATGGCGAGGATCCGCAACAGGTGGGCATGGGCGAAGAGCGCCACATCGCCGTCGGCCTTATCCGCAAGAGCCAGCGCACGATGCGCACGCGCGGCCACTTGCGTGATGGTCTCCCCGCCCTTCACGCCGTCGTCCCAGATCGACCATCCCGGACGTTCCTTGCGAATGTCGGCCGCCGAGCGCCCGTCATCCGACCCATAGTCCCACTCCATCAGGTCGCGGGCGGGGCGTGCAACGTCGCCGTAGCCCGCCAGCCGGCAGGTTTCCGATGCGCGAACCAGGGGACTTGTGAGCACCATTGCGAACTTCCGGCCAACCAACCGCCGGCCGAGTGCCGCGGCCGCCTGGCGGCCGTCCTCCGTAAGCGGGATGTCGCTGTGCCCCGTGTGCTGGCGCGTGAGCGTCCAGGCGGTTTCGCCGTGCCGGAAGAGCCAAAGTTCCTTCGATCGATCGCTCATCGCTTCAACCGGTAGCACGACGTACCCGCAAAAGGACGTTTCTCGATCCGGCCGTAACAGGGCCGTCCGCGGCGCTTCAGATCACACCGCTTCGGCGAAGATCGGCAATCTCCTCTGCGCCAAGCCCGATGCCGGCGAGCACCTCGTCGGTATGCGCTCCGAGCAGCGGCGCTGCCCCCATCGCAACGCCGACCGCACCGTCCATCTTGATCGGCATGCCAGGCATCTCCATTCGCCCGCGCGTGGGGTGGTCGATTTCGACGACCATGCCGCGCGCACGCAGATGTTCGCTCCGGAACAGGTCTGCCGTATCCATTACCGCACCGCATGGAACGCCGGCTTCGCCGAGAATGCGCATGACCTCGAACTTGTCGCGCTGGAGGGTCCAGTCGGAGATCATCTGCGAGATCTCGTCCCAGTGGTTGCCACGCACCAACTGCACCTCGTAAGCGTCGTTGCCCTTGAGGTCTCCACGACCGATCGCCTCGAGCAGCACGTGCCACATGCGCAGCGTCGTGACCATCATGTAGACGTAATCGTTCGGGCCGCCGCCAAGCGTGGGGTACAGGTCGGTCGGACACAGCAGGCCCATGCGATTGCCGTATCGCATCGCCGCGACGCCTCCCGTCAGGTAGTGACCCATCAGTGCCGAACGCATGAAGCTGAACATCGCATCCTGCATCGACACTTCCACGGACTGGCCGCGCCCGGTGCGCAATCGTTCGATGTAGGCCGCGAGCACGGCCATCCCGAGATGCACGCCGGCTCCGCTGTCGCCAAAGGTGACACCCGGCTTGAGCGGTGGAGTTTCCGGCGTGCCGGTCACCGCGAGTACGCCGCCGGTGGCCTGTCCGATCATGTCGAAGCTCTTGTAGTCCGCCCACGGCCCCCACGAACCGAATCCCTTGACCGACGCATGAATGATGTCCGGCTTGATCGCCTTCATCGCATCGTAGCCGAGGCCGAGTTCCTCGAGCACGCCGCTGGCATAGTTCTCCGCCACCACGTCCGCTCCGGCGATCAGGCGGCGTAGCACTTCACGGCCCCGCTCCTGCTTGAGGTCGATGGTGACCGAGCGCTTGTTCGCATTGAACATCAGGAAGTAGATCGAGTCGGCGTCCGGCCGCTCGGCGATCAGCCGGCGCCCCGGATCCCCGCCGGGCGGCTCCACCTTGACCACGTCGGCTCCAAGCCACGCCAGCAGTTGCGTGCAGGACGTGCCCGCCTCCCACTGCGTGAGATCCACGATTCGTATTCCATCCAGAGCGGCCATCGGTCCATCCTCCTGGGCATTGATGCCGAAACGTCCTGCGCAGGCCGGCCCCGGTCGGCTCTACAGGCGTACGCAGACCCCGCGTTCGCCGAGGTACTTCTT
>JBHEOD010000220.1:0-3454 GCA_046261745.1 Binatia bacterium | reverse complement strand
CGACCTGGCTGCTGCTGCCCAGTTGCTGCGCCTGTTCTTCCCTGCCGATCCCGACGCCTGACCGGCGCGTCTCGAAGAAACCGCGCAGGGCGTCCCGTCAGGCCAGAGGCAGCCCTGCGAACACCTCCCCGATCACCTTCAGCACCACCTCGTCGTCGAAAGGCTTGGAAAGGTAGAGGTCCGCTCCCACTTCGAGCGCCTTCTGCTCGTCCGAGCGCTGGCCCTTGGCGGTCAGGATGATCACGTAGATGCCGATCAGGTTGGCGTCCTGACGGATCGCGCGGCAGCATTCGTAGCCGTCCATCCTCGGCATCATCACGTCGAGCAGCACCACCTTGGGCTTGAGCCGCCGGACGGCCGCGAGGCCTTCGATGCCGTCTGCCGCCGTCGCCACTTCGACCCCTTCGGCGTCGAGAATGAACGCGATCGTCTCGCGAATGTTCGCCTCGTCGTCCACCAGCACCACGCAGTCACGGAGATGGGAATTGCGAAAACGCGTGCTCATGAGCCGCCGGTCCAGGCAGCCGGCCTCTTCTCGAGGAAGGCGGTCATTCCCTCAACCGCCTCGTCGGACACGCGAAGGCGCGCGATGAGGTCCGCCGTGTAGTCGAGGGCCGCCTCGTTCTCCATGCCGGTGACGCGCGCCACCAATTCCTTCGCAGCGACCAGCGCTGCGGGTCCGGCCTTGCCGAGATCGGTGCAGACTTTCGCGACGGCTTCATCGAGGCCGGCATCCGGCGCGACAATATCCACCAGTCCCAAGGTGAGCGCGCTTTTTGCGTCAATGGCTTCTCCGGTGAGGAAAAGCCTGGTGGCGGCCACCGGACCGAGCCTTCGGATGCAGAACGGTGAGATCACCGCCGGCACGATCCCGAGGCGCACCTCGGAGAACTGAAAGCGCGTGCTTTCGGCGGCGACGACGATATCGCAGGCCGCCATCAGTCCCACTCCGCCGCCGATGGCGGGGCCATGCACCCGCGCGAGCACCGGTTTCGCGCACGAAGCAATGCGGTGGAAGAGGCCGCCCATTCGGCGCGCATCCGCTCGATTGGCGTCGTCGGAAGACTCGCGCGACGTACGCATGCTGCGAAGGTCGGCGCCGGCGCAGAACGCCGGACCGGCACCCGCCACGACCAGTGCGCGCACCAGTGGATCGGCTTCGAAGGCCTGGACAGCGTTGCCGACGGCTTCCATCAGTTCGCCGCTCAGCGCATTGCGCACCTCGGGTCGATCGAGCGTGATCCATCCGATGCCGCGGCGAACTTCCTGCTTGACCGTCACGACGGAGTTCCTCCCGAGGCGGCATCGCCGGAGCACGCATCGAGCAGGCTTGCGGCAATCTCGATCTCCATCGTCAGCAACCCTTGTGACGCCGTCTTCCCCTGGTTGTCCAGTTGAAGTGACAATGTACCGCCTCCGCCGAGGGCTTCCCTCAGCAAGAAGTTGAGCCCGTGGATGTTGTCGAGGCGATAGCGTGTGACCTTGCCCTTGGCCAGCGAACGATAGAACGACGCAACTCGCTCGGCCGTGAGTTCACGCACGAGTTCCGGATAAAACTCCGGTCTCAGGGCGATCACGCCGATGTTGCAGACGTCGCCCTTGTCCCCCGAGCGCGCATGCGCAACGCGACCGAGCGGCACTTTCACGCGCGGCCCCTCCACAGTCGGCGGCGGCGCGGGCTCGGCCGGCCGTTCGATGGGAGCAGACGGCCCCGCTTCGCAAGGAAAGTCCTCGCCTGCACCGTCGATGTACAGACGCTGCGTGACGTGCCGGCGCGGTACCAGCGCCGGCCAGTACCCGTACGCCGGCTGCGGCGACGGGCGGCCGCCCGCTCCACAAATTCCCGGCGGGCCCGACAGCGCGATGCCGGCCAGTTCCCGCGCGAACGACTCCATCGCCTTCTTGTCGAAGGACCGGCAGCCGAAGCGCAGCGCAACTTCGTTCGGCACCACCGGGGGCGCAGCCGACTCGCCCCAGCACGCGTTGTAGCCGATGTACTCGGTGCGCTTGTCCACGAAATCGCCGCGCACGCGGCTCCAGAAGATGTCGGCGAATCGGCGTGCCTTGCGCACCGCATCCGGTCCGCTCACCACGACGAGCGCCGAGGCCTTCATGCCGGCTTCGTACGTCATCGACACCTTGAGCGTGTCGGTCGGCATGCGCCCTCGCACGCCGCGAATGCGCACGCGGTCCGGCCCTTCGTCTTCCATCGAGAACGACGTGAAGTCGGCGACCACGTCGGTCGATGCGTAGAAGCGCGGATCGCCGATCTCGTAGAGTACCTGTTCGCAGGCCGTGCGGCGGCTGACAAGCCCGCCGGTGCCTGGATGCTTGGTCAGTACGAAGCTACCGTCGGGCGAACACTCGACGAGCGGGTAGCCGAAGTTCTCGAACGAGGCGACTTCCTCCCAGCGCGTGTAGTTGCCGCCCGTCACCTGCGCGCCGCATTCGATCAGATGACCGGCCAGCAGCCCGCTCGCGAGGCGGTCGTAGTCCTGCCAGTCCCAGCCGAACTCGTGAACCATCGGCGCCAGCACGGAAGCGGCATCGTAGGTGCGGCCGGTCACGACGATGCGCGCGCCTTTCGCGAGCGCCGCAGCGATGGGCCGCGCGCCGATGTACGCGTTGGCCGAGTTCACCTTCGCGAGCAGCTCGCCGATCGGCTCGCCGCTGTCGAGGTGCGGAAACTTGCACCCGGCCGCGGCGAGTTCGGGCAACCGCGACTGAAGGTCGTCTCCGTCGACGATCGCGACCGGAAGCTTCACTCCGGCGTCGCTTGCCGCCGCGTCGAGGGCACGCGCGCAGGCTCCGGGGTTGATGCCGCCCGCGTTGGCGATGACGGTGATGCCCTTGTCGGCGATCTCCTTCATCAGCGGGCGGAGGTAAGCGACGAAGTCGCGCGCGAAGCCGGCCTCCTCGCTCTGCGCCTTCTGCCTGGCCAGGATGATCATCGTGATCTCGGCCAGGTAGTCCATCGTCAGGTAGTCGATGGGGCCGCCGCGCACCTGCCTCGCGATCGCCCCACCCTCGTCGCCCCAGTAGCCGCTCGCATTCGCGATGACGATCCTGTCCTTCATTGCTCCACTTTCCTTTCGCGCGGCGCAGGCTCGCGACTACATGCGGAAGACGCCGTTTCGGGTCGGGCCGACGGGCGCCTCGAGCGCGGCGTCGAGCGCGAGGCCAAGCGCGGCGCGCGTCTCGAGAGGGTCGATCACACCGTCGTCCCAGAGCCGGGCGGTGCTGAAGTAGGGACTGCCCTCGCTTTCGTAGGTGGAAACCACCTGGTCGTGCATCGCCTTCTCGAAGGCCGGATCGAGGTCCTGCCCTTCGCCGGCCAGCTGGGCCTTCTTCACCTGGATGAGCGTGCTGGCCGCCTGTTCGCCGCCCATCACCGAAATGCGGCTGTTGGGCCAGGCGAAGAGGAACCGCGGACTGTAGGCGCGCCCGCACATCC
>JBHEOD010000022.1:12535-34683 GCA_046261745.1 Binatia bacterium | reverse complement strand
GTTGTCGAACTGCGCTCCGGCTGGAAGGCGGACCCGAAGATCGGGCGCAATGATCCTTGCCCGTGTGGGTCGGGAAAGAAGTTCAAGAAGTGCTGCGAGAGGGCGTAGGCGGCGCATGATTGCCCGCGCACGATCCGGCGCAACACTGATAGCGGCACTCGTGCTGCTGCTGGCAACCGCGCACGTGGCGACTGCCCAGTGCCGGGCACGGCAATCTTCGAGTCCCGCCGCAAAACGGCCGCTGATCATCAACGTCCGACGCGCAGCGATCCACAAACCACCTTGTCCGCAGCAGCCGCGCAGCACGTGTGAACGCGCCGGCTCGTCCCGGCTCGTCATCAAGGACAGTCCGGACCGCACGAATTCCCTTGTCTGGAAATGGCGAAAGGGCGCTGCGTTCGCCGCCGCCGACGTCGGCGACCCCTCCGGCACGACCGAGTACGCCCTGTGCGTCTACGACAGCTTCGAGGGCGTGCCGCTCAGAATGGCGTCCCTTGCCGTCGAACCCGGTGGCGGGTGGTCGCGCGAGGCGTCGGGAGTGTGGAAGTACAAGGACGCCGGCGGTGCATCCGCGGGAGTGACCAGCGTCCTTGTGAAGAGCGGGGCCACGGGCAAGACGACCGTACGATTCCAAGCCACGGGTAAGCGCCTGCGACTGCCGTCGCCGGCAAGCCGGTCCCGGTTTTTTCGCAAGGACGGCAGCGTCGTCGTCCAGCTCGTCCAGAACAGCAGCGACAAGTGCTGGACGTCCACGTTCACGACGGCAAAGGTAAACTCGGACGAATCGTTCGTGGCGCCGTAGAGTCGCGTCGTCCGCATCCGCCGCCGCGGATGTCGCCAGGAGGGAGGGATCCGATGGGACTTGCAGAACCGAACACCGACTCCATCACACTGGAGAACCTCGACATCGCGTCCGACGAACACTACGAGAAGCACGGTTATCCCCACGCGGAATGGACCTACCTCAGACGCCACGCGCCGGTTTTCTGGTACGACCGGCCGAACGTCGATCCTTTCTGGGCCATCACGAAGCACGCCGACATCGTCGAGCTCTCCAAGCAGCCCGAGCGGTTCCTGAACGAGCCCAGAATCGCCGTCTTCACCAACGAGATCCCGCCACCCAAGGAACGGGCCGTCCGACATCTCCTCAACATGGATCCTCCGGACCATCGCGTGTACCGGAACGTTTCCAGTCGCCAGTTCACGCCGAGGGTGGTGCAAGGACTCGAAGAGAAGGTTCAGCGCATCACAAGAGAGGCGCTCGATGCTGCCGGGACTCGCGCGACGTGCGACTTCGTGCAGGATGTCTCGGCGCCCATCACCATCGCCGTGATCGCGGAAATGCTCGGCGTCCCGGCCGCCGACCGGTCCCTGCTGTTTCGCTGGACCAACGAGATCATCGCTCCGCTCGATCCCGAGTTTCAGCGAGAAGGCGGTGCCGAGGAAACGTTCACGCAATCGCGCATGGAACTTTTCTCGTACTTTCAGGATCTCGTCGAACAGCGACGCGCCAGCCCGAGGAACGACATCGTGAGCGTGGTGGCGACAGGCACGGTGAACGACAAGCCCCTGGAAGTGATGGAACTGCTGTCCTACTACTTCCTGCTCGTCGTCGCGGGCAACGAAACGACACGCAACGCGATGACGGGCGGCCTCCTTGCGTTTCTCGAGAACCCCGGCGAATGGCAGAAACTGAAGGCGAATCCGGGCTTGATGGACTCGGCCGTCGAAGAGATCGTGCGCTGGACGACGCCGGTGATCCAGTTCTGTCGCACCGCAACGCAGGACTACGTGCTGCGCGGCCAGACGCTTCGCGCCGGCCAGAATGTCTGCCTTTTCTACCCGTCTGCCAACCGCGACGAAGACGTGTTCGAAGACCCCTTCCGTTTCCGCATCGATCGCAGTCCGAATGACCACATCGGCTTCGGCCGCGGCGAGCATGTCTGCCTCGGCGCGCATCTGGCTCGCCTCGAGCTGCGCTGCGCGTTCGAACAGCTCACCGCACGGCTCGAGAGCATGGAGATCGCGGGGCGTATCGAACGGGTACGCTCGAGCTTCGTCGGCGGCATCAAGCGCGTGCCGATTCGCTGGGAACTCCGGCCGGGCTGATTCGCACCGGACTTCGAGGCGAGGTTTGCGCCTCAGGCGACTTCCTCGGTGTCCTGGCAGCGAGCGACTCGCTATCCCGCCTGCCGCAAAAAAGCGCGGCGGCGTCCGAACACCCGAAGTCCGCGACGCCGCCGTCTTTCACGTCGCAGCGGCCCAGGCCCGCTGCGACGGTCCCCCGTTCAGAGCTCCGGCAACGACGTGGTCGTAGTGGTGGGCTCCTGAGCGCACTCGCCATTGCACGTGCTGAAACCTTCATGGCACGTGCCGGCATCGTCGCGTGCGGCCGCGGCACATTCCGCGGCACAGGCCTCCCGCTCCACTTCGTCGGTGAGTTCGCGGCAGGGCGCCATGCATTCGCGAAGCGCGGTCCGGGCCGTCGTCGCGCAGTTGTAGAGCGCGGTGGCGCAAGCTTCGCGACACTCCCGCTGCGGCGACACTTCGCCGTCGGGCCGGCAGATATCCAGGCAGCGGCCCGGCCTGCACGCAGGCCGGCACTCCTGGCGCTGCGGGCGGCACTCTTCGCGAGCGGGCGCGAGGATGTCCGCATGGCAGGTCGAAATGCATGCCTCGAGCTCCGGAGTGTCCTCCTCGAACTCACCGGCGCATTCCTGGCGGCACAGCTTCGTCTCGAGGCGGGGGCCGCTCATGCAGCTCGCGAACCCGGCGCGACACGCCTGACCGCACTCTTCCCGTGCTTCGTAGCAATCGGCCAGGCACTGGAGCACCGGACCGGGAAGCGGGGGGCGAAGCGCAACCGCGGGTCCGGCAGAGAAGACGGTAAAGGCCACAAGCGCCAGGGCGCTCGCGGATGGGAGACAGAGACTGGATTTCATGGGCTTTCCCTCCATTTGGGTTTCCATAGCCTGACTTCGTTCGCAGAGCCGGGGGTTGCCCCCTCGGCCCCGACGAGCTATTTGGGAGAATATTCCCAATTCAAACGGCCGGTCAACCCCCCCGGCCGATTTTGTCGAGGAAGTTGACGACGGCTAAGGAGGCCGCGCGAAAGTGAACGACCGAACGCTGGAGGTCTTGAGCGCGGCCGTCGTGCGCATCCTGCGCCCGCTCGTGCGCGTGCTGCTTCGGCACGGCGTTCCGTTCGGTGCGTTCGCGGAACTGGCCCGGCGCGTCTACGTGGACGTGGCCTCCTCCGACTTCCGAATCGACCGGCGCAAGCAAACCCTCTCGCGCGTCGCGGTGATCACCGGACTCACCCGCAAGGAAGTCAGCCGCGTCGCGGGGCTTCCACCTCCATCGGCGCGCGAGGAAACCGAGCGCTACAGCCGAGCGGCCCGGGTCGTGACCGGCTGGGCCACGGATTCGGCCTACCTCGACGACGCCGGCGAGCCACGCGCCCTGCTGCCGGACACCGAGTTTGCCGAGCTCGTGCGCCTGTTCAGCGGTGACATGCCATCGCGCGCGGTGCTCGACGAACTCGTGCGGGTCGGCGCGGTGGTTCACGGTGAGGATGGCCGCGTGCAGCTACGCGCTCGGGCATACGTTCCGGCCGCAGCGAGCCTCGACAAGCTGGAGATCCTGGGGGCGGACGTGGCCGCGCTGGTCGCGACAATCGATCACAACCTGACCAACTCGCCACAGGACGCGTGGTTCCAGCGCAAGGTACTCTACGACAACCTGCCCGAGGAAGCGCTGCCTCTTCTGCGACGGCTTGCGTCGAGCCAGGGCCAGCAACTCCTCGAGCTGCTCAACCGTGAAATACGCACGCACGATCGTGACAGCAATCCGGCGGTGCAGGGAACCGGTCGCCGCACCGCGATGGTGGGCGTCTACTACCACGAGTGCGAAACCGTGCAGGACGGAGCGCCGGATCCGCACAGCATCGCGCCGGACGCCGACGCCGGCGCCGCCGGGAATCAGGCGTCGAGCCAGACGCCCAAGGCTGCGCCGGATGCAACGAAAGCGGTCGCACAAGGACGGCCGCCGCGAAGCGCGAACAGAAGTGCGCGACGAAAACAGCACGACCCCGAGGGAGAGAACGAATGAGTCATCCACCGCGACCCAAGTTGTGCGACCTTGCCCTGCCCGTCTGTCTCCTCGCGTGCATCGCCGCATCCCAGCCCGGCTGCGGCGGCGCGGACGTCTCGAGCGGCGGAATCGGAGGCTCCGGCCTCGTTGCCGGTCCGATCGAAGAACTGGGCAGCATCGTCGTGCAGCAGATTCACTTCGAAATCGACGATGCCACCGTTGTCGTCAACGGCGACACGGCCGGCCCTGCCGAGCTCGAGCTCGGCATGTACGTGAGCGTCTACGGTACGTTCCACGAGGACCAGTCGACAGGCACGGCCACCCGCGTCGAGTTCGAGGAATCGGTGAGCGGGCCGATCGGCTTCGTTTCCGCGGACCGGAAAGTCCTCGTTGTGCTCGACCAGTCCGTCCTGCTCGCCGAGTCCACGCGTCTTTCCGGCATCACCCTCGACGGCCTGCGCGCCGGAGCCATCGTGACGGTGAGCGGTTCGCGCGACGCCGACGGGGCCATCGTTGCCACATTCATCGCGCGGCGCGCGGCGACGCGCGGCTGCCGGGTGCTCGGCGACGTGACGGAGCTTTCCGCCGACCGCCTGACGTTCCGGCTGGGCGACCTCGACGTGGATGCGTCGCAGGCGACCATCGTCGGAGGCCTGCTCACCGACGGCGACAGCGTGGGTGTGCTGGCCGACACCTGCAACGACTCCGCTCCGCTGCTCGCGCGCGAGGTTCGACGCCTTGAAGCCACCCGCCCGCCGCCGCCGGGTCCGCTGCGAAGCGTGCAAGGCATTGTTCTCAACGTCCTGCCGGGCGACGCCTTCCGCATGCACGTGCCCGGCTTCGGTCCGCTGCGGGTGGAACCTGCGCCGCACACCATCTTCGAGGGCGGTTCGGCATCCGACATTGCGCGCAACGACCGCTTGCGCGTCATCGGACGCGTCGACGACGCGGGCGTATTACGGGCCGATCGCGTGGTCTTCTTGACAGAGACGTCGTTGCTTCCAGAAGCGCAGCGGTAGCCCGTGTACGGCTACCGCCGGACGAAGCGACCGTCTTCGCTGTGAATCCGGTTCCGCGCCACCGCCCGAGCCAGATGCTGCTCGATTGTGCGCTTCTCGACCGCGTCGATGAAGGGAGCGCTCGCGTGCGGCGGGTACAGAAAGCGTCGTGCGACCATTTCGTCGATGGTCCGCGGCTCGGCCAGGTACTGCTCGATGGCGGCGTCGCGTTCGGCAATGCGACCGGCGAATCGGGCAAGCTTTTCGCGGAACACCCTGTCGTCCTCGATGACACCGACGTGGTGGAAGGAAACCCAAACCCGCGCGGGGATCGCAGCGATGCGCTGCAGGGAACGTTCGAAGTCCTCGAGGTTGGACCACGCATCGCCGTAGTAGGGGCCGAATCCCGTGAGGTCGATATCGCCGAGGAACAAGACGCCCTCAGGCTCGACCAGCAGCGCGCAATGTCCGCGCGTGTGGCCCGGCAGGTGGAACGCGCGAACCTGCGAGCCGCCGAGGTCAAAGACAGCCCCGTCGTCGTAGGCCCGGGCGTCGGGCCTGGGGGCGTAGTGGAACGTGCCCACCAGCCACTCCTCGAGCGCGGCGTCCGGCATGGTGTAGCCGTACATCTGCTTCAGCCCGTCGAGGGATCGGATGCCTTCGACGTCGTCAGCGTGCGCCCATACCTCGGCGTGCGGGAACAGGTGCAGGCCCGCCACGTGATCTTCATGCACGTGGCTGAGTACGACGAGATCCGGCTCGCCACGCGACGCATCCGGGCGTTCGACCAGAGCCAGCGACGGATCGAGGAGCGCGGTGCGCGCGCTTCCCCTCACGAACACCGAGTTGCCGTGCGGATACTTTCCGTTCCTGTCGCCGAGGGCGACGGTGACGTTGCCGAAGATGGGTTCCATGGCCGCAGCGCGTTGTTCCCTGCCCGGCAAGACCGTTCAAGTGGCCGTCGCCCGCTCGGCCTCACGACCGCGCGCCTTAGAGAATCCTCAGCATTTTTCGTCGAAAATTTGTCCCGCATCCCACGGGAACCCTCGCCCTCGCGACGGATCTGTCGCAAGATTCGCACGCGCGCGAGTTCGGCTCCGAACGCGCCGCCTTCCGCCGGACAGTACGAAGATCGACACGCTGCAATACGGGAAGTTGCAGCGAAGGGGGAATACCAATGGCTGCGACAATCGCGCTTTGCCTGTTCACACTGGCGACGGTGCACTTTTACTGGGGACTTTGCTGCATCGACGGACGTCCGATGCTGGTGCCCGAATTGGACGGCAAGCCGGCGTACAAGCCTCGCAACTCCGACTATCTCGATGTCGCCTCGGCGCTCGTGCTCGCGTGCGTAATCGTGGCTGCACGCGGTGAAGTGGTGCATTCGCCGATGCCTGTCGCCTGGACGAACACCGCCACGTTCGCTGTCGGCGCGGTTCTGATCGCACGGGCAATCGGCGACTTTCGCTTCGTCGGATTCTTCAAACGTGTCCACGACACGCGCTTCGCCGAATGGGACACGCGTCTTTTTTCGCCGGTCAGCCTGCTGCTCGGCGTCGCCACGCTTTGGGTGGCGGTCCACTGACGCGCCCTGCGTCCTCGCCGACCCGCGCTGGCGCGAGCTTCAGGAGACCTGAAGCGCATCCCTGGCGCGGGTCGGCGTAAGCGCGGCACCCGAGCGCCTTGCTCAGACTTGGCTCTGCACTTCCGAATCGACGTCGCGGACATCGTGCTGGTGGGATTCAGCGAGCTCCGAGAGCGGTCGCCACTGGCTGCGCCCGAAGTTCCACACCTGGAAGCGCCCGTGCTCGATGTCGTAGAACCAGCCGTGGATCTCGAGGGTGCCGGCGTTCAGCTTGGCCGCGACGCACGGCATCGTCCGCAGGTTGTCGACCTGCGCAAGGACGTTCTCCAGCGTAAGCCTCTCGAGCAGCTTTTCTTCCTTGCTGCCGTCGGCCGTTTCCATGACGACCGCGCGGGCACGCTGCGCATAGCGGATCCACGACGAGACCGCCGGCAGTTCGGCCACCAGATCCGGATTCAAGACCGCCTTCATGGCTCCGCAATCGGAGTGCCCGCACACGATGATGTGCCGCACCTTGAGGACCTGCACGGCGTACTCGATCGTGGCCGAGACACCTCCGGAATGATCTCCGTGGGCCGGCACGATGTTGCCGGCGTTGCGGCAGATGAACAGTTCTCCCGGTCCGGCCTGCAGGAGCTGACTCGGCACGACGCGTGAATCGCTGCACGCGATGAACAGCCAGCGCGGCGACTGGGAATGCGCGAGGTTCCGGTAGAGCTTTTCCTGCTGCAGGTACACTTCGTCCTGAAAGCGCAGTGCGCCCTCGATGAGCTTTTTCATGATCGGACCTTTTCCTTGAGCGGAGATGAACGAAGGCATCTCCGGCCGGGCCGGGCCGGCCTGCGCGCGAGTGCGTGAGCCGGTCAGGCGGTATCAGTCTTGGAGGCTGAAACGGGGGAAGGGGTCGATCAGGCTTGTGGGGGCGGGCGGCTGGAAAACGGGGAGAGGTTTTGCCACGGAGTGGCGACGAGGGAAGCAAGCGTGAGGCATTCGGACCGATACTCGGGCCGGTGCAGGGCGAGGAGTGGCAGGCAGGCGACAGGGCCCCCTGTCGTTTCCGTCGCGACGTCCGCAGATCCACTGCGCTCCACGGGTACGATGATCTCGGGCGGCGGCGTTCCACCCCAGCGTGACGCGAGCAGTCTGTGAACGACGCCATTGTTGAGACGGGCGGCGCCGACGCGCGCCCGTTGCGGCATCAGCCCGGGAACGACTGCCGAGGAGAGCGCCATAAGCGCGGCGCAGGACAGCAGGGCGCGGGTCGGCAGGCTGGAGATGCTCATCGTTCGTCGAGTCCGGGAAGCGCGAAGCTAAGGAAGCAATGCCCGGCAGTCAAGCCGGCACCGCGGCCGTCCGCAACGGACACGGCCCCGCATGCGTGCATGCGGGGCCGTGTCGTTTCTCGAGCGTGAACAGGGTCGATCAGAAGGTGAGGATCGCGTCGAATCCGAAGGCCGCCTGGTCGAACGGCACGCCGATGCTGTCCTCGAGGAAGTCGTTCGGATCGTCCTTCGCCTCCGGGCTGAACTGGTAGCGGACCTCGGGGCGCAACACGAGGTTCGGCAGCAGGTCGAAGTTCACACCTGCCGTCACCTCGTAGTAGTCGGTCTCGTTGTTGCGGTACCACTCTGCGCGTCCACCGACGCTCACCACGTCCGTGACGGTGTAGATCAGGTACTGGTTGACGCCGATCGTCTCGTATTCGGGGTTGTCCCCGAGAAGCGCGTCGTACTTCTGGTCGAGGTTGACGTAGTCGGACTGGAAGACGTACTGCAGCTTGTCGGTGGCGGCGACGTCGATCACGAGGCTGTGATTGTATCCGTCCCCGATCCAGCCCATGTCGCCGGCCATCGCGGTGTAGGTGATCTTGGCCCAATCGACGGGTTCGAGGCTGACGCCGCCGAGGAAGCTGCTGCCGCCCATGTTCTGGGTGAAGCCGGTATCCCAGCCAGCCGTCCAGCCCGCGAAGAGCGAGACGCCGTCGATGCCCGAGTACGTGCCGACCACGCCGGTGTGGGTGAACGGCTCACTGAAGTACATGGTGAGCGCGTGGCTGTAGAAGAAGTTGTCGGGTGCGGTCACGACTTCGTATCCCACGGGAGTGTAGAAGTGGCCGCCCTTGATCGAGAAGTCCTTGTAGCCGAGCTCGACGTACAACTGCGGCGCGGCGAAGCCGTACTTGTTGTTGTAGATCGCGCCCTCGGTGAAATCGTAGTCGCCGAAATCGCCGCCGAACGCCTGCGTGTCCGGGCCGTCCGAGCCGAACATGCCGTCCACGCGAAAGCCCCAGTCGAAGCCGTCGGAGGCGTCGAGCGACTTGGTCACGAAGAGCCAGGCCTGCGTGAGGTTCACGCTGTCGTCGGCGTTGAACAGGCCGGTGGACTGGCTCGAGTAGCCCGCCGCGAGCCAGCCGCCGATGTCGTAGGCGCTGTCCGGGCCGAAGATCGCCGAGCCGAGATCGTACCCTTCGCCGTTGTTGCTGAGCGCATCGAAGGTGGGCTTCAGCGCTGCTGCGAGGCTGCCCTCGGCCGGCCCTGCTTCGGGCGGCGCCGCCTCGACCGCTGCGTCCTGCGCCTGCGCACTCGCCGCAACCGCGCACGCCATCACCGCCGCTGCCAGGTTGGATCTCCAGGTTGTCTTGATCATTGCGTCCCCTTCTCCTCGACCGTTGAATTTACACCGGCAGAAGGGCCCGATGCCCTTTCCGCGGCGCGCCTCAGTCGCGAGCCGCCCCGGTAAAGCAAGCGTCGTGCCGCGAAGCGACGCGCACTGCCTTCAATGCACAGGCCCGCGTAGCTGCTACGCATTCCCAGACAGTGGAGGTGGTTAGCGGACCGGCTCCGGCGTGCCGGGCTTGTTCCCGACCACGCGAGCGCGCCTGATCCGGCGTGGGTCGATCGGGGAGGTGCCCGATCCGCGGGCATGTGCCCAATCGAGAGTCACGAAGGCGTATCCGCCGGTGGCGTCGCAAAAGTCTGCCGACGCGCACGATGCGTTGCGGTGCCTGTCGGAGCGGACCGGCAGAGACGGGGCGCTGCCTGGAGCCACCGTAGCAGCCTGGCGAATCGCACAGGCCGAATGTTCTTACTCTGTCGGACACCAGCTATACCCCCGTCGCCGTGAAGCTGTTGCCAACCGCGTTGCTCTTTCTGGTGATGTTCTTCTCGCCGTCGAGTTCCTCTCCAGCGCGCGCGGATGAGCCCAGAGACCCTGAGAAGTACAAGGCCGAACTCCTCGAGATTGAACGGCGCCTCGATCGCAAGCTCGGTCTGCTCGACGAGAAGCTGCGCAGGCTGGAGCAGCTCGAGGCGGGCTCTGCGTCCGCGCCGGCAGCGTCGTCGTCCGCGCCGGTAGCATCGTCGTCCGCGCCGGCAGCATCATCGTCCGCGCCGGCAACATCGCCCTCGGTGGAGGCGGGGCCCGCTTCGGCTCCGTCTGGCGCCCGCGAAAACGTGGTGACAGCCCCCGCGCCCGCGGCTCAGGTGGAAGCACCGACGGGGCTGCTGGCGAAGGTCAAAGCGGGAGTGCCCGCTTCGGTCAGCTATGGGAAGAACGGGTTCGAGTTCCGCACGGACGACGATCGCTTCTCGCTGGCCATTCAGAACCGCTTGCAGATTCGCTTTGCAGCTCCCTTCGACAGCGACCCGCGGTCGGAAGCCGACCTGGAGCGCGACCAGGTCTCGTTCATGATTCGCCGCGCGAGAACGAAGTTCCGCGGCCACGCGTACTGGCCGTGGCTCAAATACTATCTCCAGTACGACTGGTCCCAGCCCGTCCTGCGCGATGCAAACCTGACGCTCGAGAAGTTCCGCTGGGCCAAGGTCCAGGTGGGGCGCGGCAAGGTGTTCTACAACGACGAGCGACTGACTTCGTCGGGGAACCAGCAGTTCGTCAATCGATCGATCGCCAACGACATTTTTACCGTCGACAGGCAACAGGGTGTACAGCTCTTCGGAAACATCTCCCCGGGCACCTGGCACGACTTCTCTTACTACGCCGGCATGTTCACCGGGATGGGCGTCGGCGAGAGAAGCAACGACGACGATCGGTTGATGTACACGGGACGCCTGCAGTGGAACGCACTCGGCGGCGAGATGCCGTTTTCCCAGTCCGACATCGAGCACCACAAGGAGCCGGCCCTCAACCTCGCCTTCGCCGGAGCGACGAACCGGAGCCGGTGCACTTCTTTCGAAACGGACAGCCGAAGCTGTCGCCAGCTCAGGGGGTATGCAGACGGCGTGGACGGCCAGTACCGGGTCGACCAGTGGATGCAGGAATTACGCTTCAAGTGGCTAGGCTATTCCGTGTCCCAGGAACTGCACTGGAAAGAGATCACCGACACGCTGGCGGATGATTCGGACCCGATGCGCGAAGTCGACCTTTTCGGCGGCCTCGTTCAGGCCGGATTCTTTCCGCACTACCTTGTGACGTTTCTTCCGGAGCATCTGGAACTCGCCGGTCGCTATGCCTTTGTCGATCCGAACACGGACGCCGGGGGCGACAAGCAACAGGAAGGCAGCTTCGTCACGAATTACTTCTTCAACGGCCACAACAACAAGATCAGTTTTCAAGTCAGCCAGTTGACGATCGCGGGGGCTTCGGAGCAGCGCTACTGGGCGCAGTGGGACTTTTCGTTCTGACCCCAACTCCGCAGGACGCAGCTTCGGGCTGTTTGGTGACTGGGAATCCATCCCGCCACCATGCCGGGAGCCAGGAAGCCATGTGCGGTCGTCCGCCGCGGCACTCCCGCTAAAGAATCCACGGAAAGATCGCCTTGCGTTCGGTCGGATAGTCCGCGAACTCGCGCCTGTACCAGCGATGGTTGCTGAGCGCACGCGGCACCAGGTTGGCCGCCGTCATCACCACGAAGGACAGCCCGGCCGGCGACCACGAGGCGATCGCGAATCCCGTCCACGTGAGCAACTCGCCAAGGTAGTTGGGCGACGACACCCACCGATAACCGCCTCCGTACGGAATGCGGTAGCCGCCCTCCCCAGGCTTGCGCAGGCGGCGAAGGATCGCGTCGGACTGCTTGTTGAGGAAGTAGCCGAACGCGAAGAGCGCGACACCGATGCCGAATCGCGGGTCGCTGATCCATTCGCCGGCCAGGTGGACCCCGTACGTGGAGGTGAAGCTGCCGTTCAGGTAGCCGTTGGCCGCGCAGTAGGCCGAGCCCATCAGCGCCGTGGCCAGCGTCGTGCCGCTGCCCGGCCGCACCTCGAGACGGAACGGGTAGATGAAGGCCCGGTGGAAGTAGTGCAGCTGCCACATCGCAAAGAGCAGCAGCGGCACCGTCGTCAGCGGACGCTCGCCGGTGAAAAAGAAGTACGCGAAGACCAGCGAGGCCGGTGCCTCCATCAGCACCCACGCCAGGCGCGTGTCAATCTGGGGTCCGGCCCTTCCCTTGTCATGGCGACCGTACGGGGCCGGGAAGAAAAGCAGGGAGACGAACGAGACGGCGGCCAGCACGTACACGCCGGCCAGGACCGCATTCCACGTTGGCGACGCATCCATCGCCGGCGGCTCTAGCGTTCTTTCACCCGTGATGCGAGGCGGCGGCCCTCACCCCACCAACGCATCCGCCGCCAGCTCGAGCACGTCGCGGTTCTTCACCGACTCCTCGAGTTCCTTGTTCTTCACGCCGTCGCTGAGCATCGTCATGCAGTAGGGGCACGCCGACGCGATCGTCGTGGCCTTGGTTTCGAGAAGCTGCTCGACGCGCAGCACGTTGACGCGCTGGTCGGGCCTCTCCTCGATCCACATGCGGCCGCCGCCGGCCCCGCAGCACATGCCGAAGGCCTTGGTGCGCTCGGGCTCGCGCAGGTCCACGCCCGAGAGCGCCTCGAGAATGCGGCGCGGCGCATCGTACACGTCGTTGTAGCGGCCGAGGTAGCACGAGTCGTGGTAGACAATCGAGCCCACCGCGTCGCCGTTCATCTTGAGGCGGCCCGAGGTGATGAGGTCGGCGACGACTTCCGTCGCGTGCATCACCGCATAGTCGCCGCCGAACTGCGGGAACTCGTTCTTGATCGTGTTGAAGCAGTGCGGGCAGTTGGTGATCACCTTCTTGACCGAGAAGCCTTCGAAGGTTTCCACCGCCATCTGGGCCATCGACTGGTACAGGTACTCGTTGCCGAGGCGGCGCGCGGTGTCGCCGTTGCAGGGCTCGTCGCGGCCGAGAATGGCGAAGGAGATGTCGGCCGACTTGAGCAGCTTGGCGACGGCCTTGGTGATCTTCTTCGCGCGGTCGTCGAACGAACCGGCGCAGCCGACGAAGAACAGGTATTCGGCTTCGGGGTTTTCCGCGAGCGTCGGGATGTCCATGCCCTCGGCCCAATCGGCGCGCTTGTCGGCGCCGATTCCCCACGGATTGTTCTGCCGCTCCATGCCCTGGAACACGCGCGTCAGTTCGGCCGGGAAGCGCGCGGCTTCCTGCACGAGGTGGCGGCGCATCTCGACGATCTTGTCGACGTACTCGATGTTGACCGGACAGGCCTCCTCGCACGCGCGGCAAGTGTTGCAGGACCACAACACCTCGTCGTGGATGACCTCGCCGGGGCCGGTTTCCTCGCCGGTGGCGACGATGCCCTCCACGTTGGGATCCTTCACCGAGTCCGGATGCTCGTAGAGATAGTCGCGAAGGTTGAGCAGGAACTGGCGCGGCGCCAGCGGCTTGCCGGTGGCCGTTGCCGGGCACACCGACGAGCAGCGGCCGCACTCGGTGCACGAGTACATGTCGAGCACCTGCTTCCAGTCGAAGTGACGCATCTGCGACGCGCCGTAGATGGCGGTCTCGCTTTCGAGGTCCTGCTTGCCGAGTTGGCCGAACGGCTTCAGCTTGGAGAAGAAGACGTTGGGGATCGACGTGATCACGTGGAAGTGCTTCGAGTTCGGCAGCAGGTTCACGAAGGTGAGGATGACGAGGTTGTGTACCCACCACGCCGCGTTGCTGACGGCTTCCGCGAACCCGGGCGAACCGGCCATCGCACTGGCGATCAGCGCCGACGCCCAGCCCCACTGCCTCTCCGCCTCGATCTCGTGATCGCCGGCCATGAACACCATGCGGCCGGCGTCGTAGAGAAGCCCGCTGGTCGTGATGGCGGTGATGAAGAACAGGATGAGGATGGCTTCCCAGTGCGGATGGGCGGCGACCCTCTTTTCGGCCGGCAGGAAGCCCATCAGGCGGGGCGGATGCGTGATCAGCCAGCGCGACACCAGGATCAGCGCCGAGACGGCCACGAGCACTTCGAACGTGTCCTTGAGAAAGACCACCGGACCGCCGAACTCGGCGGCGCCGAGCAGCGGAAGCTGGAAGTGCGGGAACCAGCCGCGCGCGAACATGTGCACGACCTGGTAGCCGAGAATGAGGAAGCCCCAGAAGACGAGGGCATGAAGGATGCCGGCCTTCTTGTCGTGACGGGGGCCCTTGAAGAACTTGAACTGGCCGAGGGCGTACTTCAGGGTGCGATTGATACGCTCCTGCAGGTTGTCCCAGCGGTCGGCGGGGCGCATGTAGCCGAGGATCGCGAACCTCTGGGCAGCCTGGAACACGAAAAGCCCGGCCAGACTCAGGAAGGCGATGGTCCATATGACGGTGCTAATCATGCAACCTCCAGATCCCGCTCGCGCCGGGGCACTGCCCTTTTCGGCGCGGCGCGCGATTTAATCGAGGACGTCTCCGCCTTGCAATCCAACCATTTGCGCTCCTGCGGCACCCGCGCCAGGCACCTCGGCTCGCTCGTCGTCTCGGTCTCACTGTTCGCGCTGGCGGCGTGCTCCCGCGCGGCCGCCGGGCCCGTCGTCACGGTACACACATCCTCGGGGGACGCCGTGGTTTCGGTGGAGCTTGCCCTCACGCGCGACGAGCAGTCTCGCGGCCTCATGTTTCGCACCGAGCTCGACGACGGCGACGGCATGCTGTTCGTGTTCGACGCCGACGAGGAGCGATCGTTCTGGATGAGCAACACGCCGATCTCGCTCGACATCCTCTACATCCGCAGCGACGCGACCATCGTCTCGATCGCCACGCGCACCACGCCGTACTCGGAAAAAACGATCCCGTCGCGCGGGCGGGCCCGTTTCGTCCTCGAGGTGCCCGGAGGCTGGTCCGAGCGCCACGGCGTCAACCCCGGCGACCGCGTGACGCTGCCCAACCTCGACACCGCCCGAAAGCCCGGCGACTGACCCGAAAAAAAGGGGTCTGACCCCATTTTCTCGCGAGACCTGCGCTCCCACACGGCCGTACCGAAGAAAATGGGGTCTGACCCCTTTTTTTCATTGGGCGAGTTGGGCGGGGTCGAGGGGGATCATGCTGACGCCTATCTCGAGGACGTGCTCGGCGGCGCCGACGAAGGCGCCGCGCAGCGGGCACACGTCGCCGTAGTCACGACCCCAGCCAACCACGACGTGCCGGGCGCCGGGAAGGACATCGTTGGTGGGATCGACGTCTACCCAGCCTACGCCGGGGCACTGCACCGACACCCACGCATGCGAAGCGTCGGCGCCCAGCAGGCGCGCCTCTCCGGGCGGAGGATCGGTGAGTACGTAGCCGCTGACGTAGCGGGCCGGCAGCCCGAGCGAGCGCAGGCAGGAGATCATCACGTGCGCGAGGTCCTGGCAGACGCCGCGCCGGTCCGTAAGCACGCGCGTGACCGGAGTGGTCACCGTCGTCGCGTCGGCATCGAACGTGAAGTCCTCGTGCATGCGGTGCATCAGGTCGACGACGGCGTCGAGCAGCGGGCGTCCCGGGGCGAAGCTGGGCGCGGCGTATTCGCGCGACTGCGCCGCGACGACGACGTACGGCGACGGGAACACGAACTCGGCCTCCGTGCGTCCCGGCGCACCCTTGCGGTAAACGAATTCGTCCCGCGCTGATTCCCACGCGACCGCCGCCTGGTCGTCCTCGTACTCGTGGGAGAACACTTCCACGAGGCTGCGCGATCTCACGATCAGCGCGGCGTGCGGCCGCAGCAGGGTGAACTGCTCGACGGTGTTGCCGAAATAGTCCACGCGCGTCGCGATACCGGCCGGCTCGGGATCAACCGTCAGCTGATACCAGCGCAGCCGCTGGCGCGGGACATCGTGTGACAGATCGCGCGGGCGCAAACACGCGACGTGCTGCGAAACGGCGACCGGCGCTCCATAGTCGTAGCGCGTGTGGTGCTCGATGCTGTACGCGTGCGCGATCACGCGGTCGGCCCCGGCAAGCCCCGATCAGAACCGATCACGCCGCCTGTTCCGACCAACGCTTGCGCACCGCCGACATTGAGGAGCGCGTTCGTGCATCCGACCACGCTCAAATCCCCACCGTCGAACGCGGCGAGCCTTCGACGTGCCGGAAGTAACGAAGCGCCAACGCATCCGACAGCGACAGCACCAGCGAGCGCGCGCCGCCGAAGAACTCGTGGAGCGGCACGACGGACGCGAACAGCGTGCCGCGCCGCGCATCCGTCGCGCGACGCGCAGCCGCGGCGATCTCCTCCACCAGCGCGTCCAGACCGGCTTCCGGCAAGCGCGCAACATGGTCGGCAAGTTTTCCGAGCAGGTAGGCAGCCGAACGAGGATTCGTGTCGTCGTAGACGAGCAGGTCCGTCACCCCCTGCCAGTCGGGAAGGCTGCGGTAGCGTGCCCGGTAGGTGACCGTGGCGTCGCTGAGGTCGAGCAGCCAGTCGAGCAGAGCCGGCTCGTCGCGCTCGCTGCTGGCCGCTACCTGCATCCCTGCCGACGCGAGCGCAACCAGACGCTCGATATTGCGGCCGATCGCCACCACGCGCCATCCATCGTCGCGCACCATGCGCTCGGTCTCGAGCCCCGCCACCGCCGCGAGCGAGACGACGACGTGGTCGAGCACGGACAGCACCTCGGAAAAGCCGCCGTAGAGCGGCGCGGTGAACGAGCCGGGAAGAGCACTGATGAGCCGCCAGGAGTCCGACGACAGCCAGTCCCTTGCGCTGGCTGCCGCGCGCGAAGCCTGAAGCAGGTCGTGCGAGATTCCGAACTCTGCCGGCGACGCGAACACGCGCGCGATCAGTCCGGTGTCGGAGTTGCCGAGCCCCGGCAGGAATCCGTCCGGAAGCTCCCCAAGCAGTCCGTCGTCGCGACAGCAGCCCACAAGCGCATCGTAGAGCGACTCGGGAAACGCCTCGGGGTCGAGCAGGCGCGGCAGCGTCGCGCGCAACAGACGCGCGCGATTCTCGGCTCTCTCCGCGTAACGGCCGAACCAGAACAGATTCTCGGCCGCGCGGCTGGCCAGGCCGCGGCTTCGGCTGGGGAACTCACCGAGCGGCCGACCGCGGCCGAGCAACGAGAAATGCTCGACGGGCGCGTCCGACAGCACCCAGGTGTCCTTGCTGCTGCCGCCGCGCTGGCCCGAGACGATGTCGCTGCCCTGCGCCGCGATGCGCGCGAGACCGCCCGGCATCACCCGGTAATCACCGTCGCCGTCGGCCACGAGAAATACGCGCAGCATCATCGCGCGGCTCTCGAGCCCGCCCTCGCTCCAGACCGGCACGTGCGAGAGCGGCACGTTCTCCTGCAGCACGAAGCCTTCCGGACGTTCGCGCACGGCCGCAAGCTGCTGCTCGAGCGCTTCCGCATCTAGGGCGCCGAGGAAAACCGGCTCCATGCGCGTGCCGCTGAAGGCCGGCTTGAGCAGCATCGACGCGACGCCGGAGGACGCCTCCGCGAACGCGGCCGCCTCGCCGCACCACCACGTCGGCACCGACGCCGTCGCCAGCGGCTGGCCGAGCAGATGTTCGCAAAGGGGAGGAAGAAAGCCGTAAAGCCCCGGCGACTCGAGCACGCCGGTGCCGAACGCGTTGCCGAGCACCACGTTGCCCGCGCGCCACGCGCCGACGAGGCCCGGCACGCCGAGCGCGGAATCGGCGCGCAGTTCGAGCGGATCGCAGAAGTCGTCGTCGAGGCGGCGGAGGATCCCGGCCACCGGCTCGAGGCCCGACAGCGTGCGGAGCCACACGCGCTCGTCGCGCACGGTGAGGTCCCCGCCTTCGGCCAGCGTGAAGCCAAGATAGCGCGCCAGGTACGCATGCTCGAAGTACGTCTCGCTCCACGGTCCCGGCGTCAGCAGCACCACGTGTGCCGGATCGCCCGGGGCTTCGCGCAAGCGGTTTTGCACCGCGCGGTAAAAGCGCGCGAGCATCTGCACGTGCAGGTCGCGGAACGTGTCGGGAAACAGGCGCGAAACGGTGATGCGGTTCTCGAGCGCGTAGCCCGCGCCCGAAGGGCTCTGCGCCCTCGTGCCGATCACGCGCCAGGCGCCGTCGGGACCGCGACCAAGATCGAACGCGACGTGATGAAGGCGAATGCCGCCCGGAACCGTCACGCCGGCCACCGCGCGGGTGAAGTCGGGATGGCCGAGCACGAGGGCCGGCGGCACGAAGCCCTGCGCAACCAGTCGCCGCTCGCCGTAGAAATCTGCCGCCATTGCTTCGAGAAGACGAGCGCGCTGCGCGAGCCCGCGGGCGAGCGGCTCCCATTCGCCGGCGCCGAGCAGGAACGGCAGCGCGTCCACCGTCCACGCGCGTGACGCCGCGCCGGTCACGTCGGCGTAGACATTATAGGTGATGCCGTTCTCTCGCAGGCGAACCGCCGCCTGCACGAAGTTGCGCGCGAGGCGCTCCGGGCTGAGGTCGCCCGCGTGCTCGACGAAGCTCTGCCAGACCGGCCGCAGAAAGCCGGCCCGGTCACGAACCTCGTCGTAGTGACCATCGGGAACGAAGTAAGAAGGCGGCGGCCACGGCGGCGACAGCGGGTGGAACGCGGGAACCGCCGTCCCCGCGGCGAATGCATTTCCCTCGTCACCGCTGGGCGTGGTCTGGTTCAACGACAATCGCCTTCAGGTGCGCAGGTCGAGCGTGAACGGGAACTCCGGGCTCCTGTGCACGGGTTCGACGACGACCTTGTCCGGAGTGTGCCCCATGGCGAAGAATCGCGCCAGACGACGGCTCTCGGCCTCGTAGCTGTTGATCGGAAACTCCTCGTGGCTGAGGCCGCCGGGGTTGGCCACGTGGTAGCGGCATCCCCCCAGCGAGCGCGACGACCACGTGTCGACGATGTCGAAGGTGAGCGGAGCGTGCACCCCGATGGTCGGGTGCAGGCACGACGGCGGCTGCCAGGCCCGGAAGCGCACACCGGCCACGAACTCCCCTGCCCGCCCCGTCGGCTGGAGCGGCAATGCACGGCCGTTGCAGGCGACCACGAAACGCGGCCCTTCGAGTCCGGTCACGCGCACTTGCATGCGTTCAACCGAGGAGTCCACGTAGCGCGCGGTGCCGCCCGGCGTGCCCTCCTCGCCAAGCACGTGCCATGGCTCGAGCGCGTGGCGCAGCTCCACCTCGATGCCGCGCGCCGCGAACGCGCCATGACGCGGGAAGCGGAACTCGAAGTGCGGCGCGAACCACGCGCGGTCGAACGGATAGCCCGCGCCCGCGAGGTCGGCCATCACGTCGTCGAAGTCGAGCCCGAGAAAATGCGGCAGCAGGAAACGGTCGTGAAGATGCGTTCCCCAGCGCACCAGCGACGCGCGGTAGGGCTCACGCCAGAACTTCGCGACCAGCGCGCGGATCAGCAGCTGCTGGGCGAGGCTCATGCGTGCGTGCGGCGGCATCTCGAACGCGCGCATCTCGAGCAGGCCGCGACGACCGGAGGCTGTGTCGGGCGAGTAGAGCTTGTCGATGCAGAATTCGGCGCGGTGGGTGTTGCCGGTGATGTCCACGAGCAGGTTGCGAAGGACGCGGTCGACGATCCACGGCGCGCATTCCTTGCCGGGCTCGGGAAGCTGCGCGAACGCGAGCTCGAGCTCGTAGACGGCGTCGTCCCTGGCCTCGTCCACCCGCGGCGCCTGGCTGGTGGGGCCGATGAAGAGCCCCGAGAACAGGTACGAAAGCGACGGATGGTTGTGCCAGTACGACACCACGCTGCGCAGCAGGTCGGGGCGCCTGAGGAACGGACTGTCGAGCGGCGTCGCGCCGCCGAGCACGAAATGGTTGCCGCCTCCGGTGCCGGTGTGGCGACCGTCGAGCAGGAACTTCTCGGTGCCGAGCCGAAGCTGGTGGGCTTCCTCGTACAGCGTCGTCGTCTGCTCGACGAGCTCTTCCCAACTGGAGGCCGGGTGGATGTTCACCTCGATGACGCCAGGATCCGGCGTGATCAGGAAATGCGCGAGGCGCGAGTCGGGCGGCGGCGGATAGCCTTCGAGGCGCACCGGCATCGCAAGCGCCGCAGCCGTCTCCTCGGTTGCAGCCACCAGCGCGAGATAGGCCTCGAGCGTGCTCTGGGGCGGCAGGAACACGTGCAGGATTCCGTCGCGCGGCTCGACGCAGACGGCGGTGCGCAGCTCGCGCACGGCCGATTCGAAGAGCGCCGGAGCCTCTTCCGGCTGCCTGTCCGCGCCGCGCGCGTCGGTGGCAAGTACCGCGCTCTTGCGCGCGGAAGCGGGAGCCAAAGCCGAAGCCGCCGTCTGGCCCGCCGGCGCGCCCTGTGCCTGCGCCGCCTGCGAGGGCGTTGCTGTCGCTGCGTCGTTCCCGGGCGCATCCGTCGACCCGAGTAGCCGGGCGCGTGGCGGCAGCGGCGCGCGCGGTGCGCTCGGATCGAGCTCGTTGACGGAAGGAAAGTCGCTTGCCGCCACCCACGGCAGCGAGTCGAGCGGCAGGCGCAGACCCATCGGCGAATCGCCCGGCAGCAGGTAGAGGCGCTCGGCGCGCAGGAACCATGGCCGCGTGGACCACGTGACGCGGCTCGAGTCGAAACTCCCCGCCAGCGGCAATGCGTAGCCGACGACGCTTGCGAGGCCATGGTCGAACACGCGCGCAAGCCGCTTGCGTTCCATCTCGTCCGCGAGGCGCGAATCGAAGGGATCGACGTTGACGGGCAACTGCCGCTCGCGCCAAAGGTAGTACCACGCGTCCTCAAAGGCAGGTTCGACGTGCTCGCCGCCGACGCCGAGCCTCTCGGCCAGCTCTCGGGTGAAACGCTCGGCCTCGGCCGCGCCGAATTCGCGCGGGCGTTTCTCGTCCGCAATGAGTTCGGGATCCATCCACGCGGCCTCGCCGTCGCGGCGCCAGTAGCAGCCGAGTGCCCAGCGCGGCAGCGGTTCGCCCGGGTACCACTTGCCCTGTCCGAAGTGCACGAAGCCGCCGGGCGCGTAGTGTGCTTTCAAACGATAGAGAAGGTCGGCGGAAAGCCCGCGCTTGGTGGGGCCCATCGCCGCCGTGTTCCATTCGTCGCCGTCGGGATCGTCCACCGAAACAAAGGTCGGCTCTCCGCCCATGGTCAGGCGCACGTCACCCTTGGCGAAATCTTCGTCGACGACATGGCCGAGCGCGACAATTCCCGCCCATTGCTCGTCCGTGTACGGCCTGGTCACGCGCGGCGATTCCTGGATTCGCCGCACTTCCATCTCGTGCTCGAACGTCGTCTCGCATTTCTCGACGCCGCCGGTCATCGGCGCCGCGCTGGCAGGCTCGGGCGTGCAGGCCAGCGGGATGTGGCCTTCTCCCGCCAGCAACCCGGACGTCGGATCGAATCCGATCCATCCGGCGCCGGGAAGGTACGCTTCGCACCACGCGTGCAGGTCGGTGAAGTCGCTGGTCGGGCCGGCCGGGCCGTCGAGGGGTTTCACGTCGGGTGCGAGCTGGATGAGGTAACCGGACACGAAGCGCGCGGCCAGCCCGAGGTGGCGCATCGCCTGCACGAGCAGCCACGCCGAATCGCGGCACGAGCCGCTGCCGAGCTCGAGGGTCTGCTCCTTGGTTTGCACGCCGGGCTCGAGCCGGATGGTGTACGACACGTCGCCCTGCACGCGACGCGTGAGGGCCACGAGGAAGTCGATGGTCCGCATCGGCTCGCCGCGCATCGGCGCGAGCCAGGCCGAAAACCGCGGCGTCGCATCTTCCTTGCGCAGGAACGGGTCGAGCTCGCCAAGCTGCCAAGGCTCGTACGCGAACGGGAACGACTCGGCGTGCGGCTCGAGGAAGAAGTCGAACGGATTGTAGACGGCCATTTCGGCGACGAGGTCCACCTCGACGCGAAGACTGCGCACGCGATCGGGATAGACGACTCGCGCAAGGTAGTTGCTCTGCGGATCCTGCTGCCAGTTGAGGAAGTGATCGCCGGGCGTCACCCGCAGCGAGTAAGAGAGGATCGGAGTGCGGCAGTGCGGCGCGGGGCGCAGGCGTACGACCTGCGGCGAGAGCGCTACCTCGCGGTCGTATCGATAAGTGGTGACGTGACGGAGCGCGACGTGGATCGACAAACTGAAATCTCCCCGACGTTCGCCGCGCGAACGGACATCGTCCGCGCAGGCGTAGGTCGTCAGGAGATCGTCTCGTCACCCGCAGCGGAAGGCCGCCGTGATTGGTCCCGAGAAGAGCCGATCGCCGCGGTCATCTAATGCCGACTCCTGGAAACTTCCAGTGGTCGGGACGGGTTTGCGGCGGGTCCGATTCCGTAAGATT
>JBHEOD010000022.1:0-12525 GCA_046261745.1 Binatia bacterium | reverse complement strand
AAGGCGATCATCACCGTCCTCAAGACGCTCCTGACCATTGGCATCTTCGTGTCCCTGTTCTGGGAGTTCGGAGCCGGCACCGAGGCAGTCTCGCGCCAGGGGTTCGCCGACGGCACCATCTTCTACCAGGCGAATCCAGCCATGCCCGGCTTTGTCGGGCGCCAGAAGGCGCGGCTGACCGGCGCCACGCTCCCCGAGGCGCAAATCCCGCTGCCGGGCACCGAAGTCTGCAGGCTGGCCCTCGAGGGCGCTCCGGTATTCGTCAAGACCACCAGCGGCGAGATCGTCAAGATGCGCGCGCTTCACCACTGCCACGAAGGCGCCCTCGACCGCGTGATGACGTCGGCCGACGCCGACACCAAGGTTCCGCTCGCCTCTGCCGCAGCAGAAACCGTCTGGATCGAGAAGCAGGGCGTGCAGCGCGTTCCGATGACAGTCGAGGACCTCTGGGCCGAGGTAAAAAGCCTCGACCTTGCCGTCTTCGTGCCGTGGATCCTGTTCGCCACCTTCATCAAGTTCCTCGGCATCATGGCCAACGTCGTGCGCTGGCAGGTGCTGCTCAAGGGCCAGGACCTTCACTTCGGCTTCGGATGGCTGACGGCCAGTTACTTTGTCGGCCGCTTCTTCGGCATCGTCATGCCGTCCACCCTCGGTCTGGACGGCTGGCGCCTCTACGACACGATCCGCCTGTCGCGAAAGCCCGTCGAATGCACCACGGCGCTGGCGGTCGAGCGAATCATCGGCCTCGTCGGGCTGCTCGCCACCATCCTGCTGTTCATGCCGTTCGCCGACCTGAGCGGCCGCGACCTGGCTGACATCGTGTCGGCCATGGCGCTGCCGCTCGGCGCCGCGATGGTGTTCGGCCTGATGCTGCTGCTCAGGCCCGAACTCTTCGCGCCGCTCATTTCGCTGGTGCCGTTCGCGAAGGTTCGCGGCTTCCTGCAGAGCACCATCCGCAGCGCCACGGCCTACTCCTCGCGTCGCAGTGCGCTGCTCATCGCGCTGGTCTGCGCGGTGTTCGGTCAGCTCACGACGATGGGCATGTACTTCGCCAACGCGATGGCGCTGCAGGTCGAAAGCGTCACCATGCTGCAGGTGTTCTACGCCGCCGCCGTCATGACGCTCGGAACCTTCATCACCCCGACCGCGGCCGGCGAGGGCGTGCGCGAGCTCGTCTTCGTGGAACTGCTCGGCGGCCACGTGCCGGCTGCCAAGGCGTTCCTCATCGGCCACATCGGCTTCTGGATCGAAAAGCTGCTGCTGTCGTTCCAGGGCGGCATCTTCCTGATCTGGGCACCGAAGTCGTACCAGCGCGTCACGCGCGAGGATCTCGAACGGTTGAAGCAGGAAACCGCCCGCGAGCAGCGCGTGGCCGCCCAGGCCTGACCATCGTCTCCGCCCGCGGGCGGAGTTGTTGAATCCGCCCGCCCCCCCGGGATACAAGCCCCGGGCCAACCATTGCGCCCTGGCCTTTCGGAGGAACCGTTCGATGTCCCTGGATCAGCTGTACGACATGCTGCTGAACATTTTCGTCACCCAGACCGGGTTGGCCCACATCTCGGCCGGCAACGTGCTGATGTGGTGCGTCGGACTGATATTCCTCTACCTGGCGGTGGCAAAGAACTTCGAACCGCTGCTGCTCGTGCCGATCGGCTTCGGCATCTTCATCGTCAACTTTCCGCTCGCGCCGATGATGGGCACCACGGAAGCGGGACACCCGGAGTTTCTCCGGATCTTTTACCACTATGGTCTCGAGTGGGAGCTGCTGCCGGCCGTCATCTTCCTCGGCCTCGGCACGCTAACCGACTTCGGCCCGCTGATCGCCAATCCCAAGGTGATGGTGATCGGAGCGGGGGCGCAGCTTGGCGTCTTCATCACCTTCATCGGCACGCTGTTCTGCGGATTCACGCTCAAGGAAGCGGCCTCCGTCGGCATCATCGGCGGCGCCGACGGTCCCACCACCATCTACCTGACGACGGCCCTGGCACCTCACCTGCTGGGCGCCAACGCCGTCGCCGCCTACTCGTACATGGCTCTCGTCCCGCTGATCCAGCCGCCGGTCATGAGGCTGCTCACCACCAAGGAGGAGCGGCTGATCCGCATGGAGCAGCTCCGCCCCGTGTCGCAGCTCGAGAAGCTGGTGTTCCCGCTGATCGCGGCGGCCGTCATCGCGCTGCTCATCCCGGCTGTCACTCCGCTGATGGGTATGTTCATGCTCGGCAACTTCATGCGCGAGTGCGGCGTGGTGAAACGCCTCGTCGAAACCGGCGGCGGCGCGCTGATGAACATCGTGACGATCTTCCTCGGGCTGGCCGTGGGGGCATCGATGCAGGCCGAGAACTTCCTTGGCATCAAGCCGCTCATCATCCTGACGTTCGGGATCGTGGACTTCGTCTTCTGCACGGCCGGGGGAATCTGGACCGTGCAGCTCCTCAACCGCTTCAGCAAGACCAAGATGAACCCGCTGATCGGCTCGGCGGGCGTGTCGGCCGTTCCGATGGCGGCGCGCGTCTCGCAGGTGGTCGGACAGAAGGAAGATCCCGGCAACTTTCTACTCATGCATGCGATGGGCCCCAACCTGGCCGGCGTGATCGGCACCGCCGCCGCGGCGGGCATGTTCATCGCGATGTTCAAGTGAGGTAGGCCATGGACTGGTTGTTTGCCTACACAGATCCCTCGATCGACTGGAACTATGCAATGGTCACGCTGGTGGTGCGCTTCATCGGCGTGTTCGTCGTGATGGCGCTCGTGCAGGTGGCGCTGCAGGCGGCCTCGCACGTGATCCACCGCATCGAAGCACGGCCCGAGGCGAAGGCCGCCAGCCGGGGTCCCGAGCCGGCGGTGTCGTCCCTGACCCTTTCGGCCGTGGCCGGGCACGAGGACGAGTTCGACGGTGCCGCAATCGCGGCAATTGGACTGGCCCTCTCCGAAGAGGCCGCGGAGCGAAGTGCCGCCAGTCGCCGCACGCTCGCCGCGCCGCCATCCTCGGGCGGAACGTCCGCGTGGGGCATGTCCGGCCGCCTGCGCGGTCTTCGCTGACAGAAACACACTTACCGTAGGCAGGAGCGCAAACCGTGGGCACGCACCGATTCAGGATCGAAGGAACCGAGTACGAGGTACAGGTCGGCCAGCGCGCCGGGAACAGCGTGCGGGTGGACGTCAACGGCAAGGCGTACGACGTCGAGCTCGAGGACGCTGCCCCCGCAGCAGCGGCATCGGCTTCGGCTCCGGTCGCGCGCAGCGTTGCCGCGGCGCCGCCGCCGTCGGTTTCGCGCGGCGGCGAAATTCGCGCGCCGATCTCCGGCGTCGTGCTGAGAATCGAGGTCCAGGCGGGCCAGAGAGTCGCGCGGGGCACCGTCCTGCTGATTCTCGAGGCGATGAAAATGGAAAACGAGATCTTCGCCGCGTCCGACGGGGTCGTTCAGTCGATCGACGCCAAGCCGCAGCAGGAAGTACGCGAAGGGGATCTTCTGCTGGTGATGAGCGCGGGCTGAGCCGCCGCCTCGGGGACCGGTGCCTGCCAAAGCCACAACGAACGATTGTATGACGCGCGTCTCTCGCGCATGGTAAGGGGGCGATGCCACGAACCTCCATCGTCTCGCGCATCGCGCACGACAGTTACCGCCACTCGCCGTCGACGATGCCCGGCGGACTGTGGTGGGACAACCTCGAAAGCAACTTCTGTGACCGGCCCGAGGGTTTCGAACTCGAGCCGTGGGACTGGGCCCGCGTCAACGCGACGGCCGCCGTCGACCTCGTCATGCGGACCTGGGGCGGCACCCTTCTCGCGCTGACGCTGCCGCTCGGCTACGTGCCGGCCCTCGGCGGGCAGGGATTCATCGACGGCCCCGACGACTGGCAGCTCTACCTCGACCTCGTGCAGCCCGGCGCCGATCCTTGCGCCTTCTTCCGCCAGCCGCCCGACAGCGTTCGGGTTACCGAGTACGAGCCGCGCTGGAGCATCTTCGAGCCCGACGACGGTCGCTGCATCGGGCTCAAGTTCGAGTCGCCGTACCAGCCTTTCAACGAACGCATGGCCGGCGTGTTCGCGTCCCACCGCAACAATCGCACCGCCCGCGCGCGCTGGTGGCGCCACAACGACGGGCCGCGCCCGGTGCTGCTGGCGATCCACGGCTTCATGGCCGATCCGTACTGGCTCAACGTCCGCTTCTTCTCCCTGCAGCAGTTCTACGAGCAGGGCTACGACGTCGTGCTCTTCACCCTTCCCCACCACGGCCTGCGCGCCGAGAGTTCCACCGTCTACAGCGGACAGGGTTTCTTCACTTCGGGGATGAGCGGCATCAACGAGTCGATGGCCCAGGCCATCTGCGACCTGCGCGTGCTCAAGCGCTACCTGCGCCGCAACTGCGGTGTGGAGAAGATCGCCGTCACCGGCGTAAGCCTTGGAGGCTGGACCGCGTCGATGCTCGCGAGCCTCGACGATGACCTCGACGCGGTGATTCCGAACGTTCCGGTGGTGACACCGGTCGACCTGCTGCTCGAGTGGTATCCGGCCGGAGCCATCGTGCGCACCGGGCTTTTCGCCCTCGGCTGGTCGGTGCGCTACCTGCGCGAGATCATGGCCGTGACGACGCCGCTCACGTACCTGCCGAAGGTTCCGACCGAACGCCTGATGATCATCGGCGGAGTCGGCGACCGGCTCGCGCCGCCCAAGCACTCCCGCCTGCTGTGGGACCATTGGGGCCGCTGCCGCATCCACTGGTTCCCCGGCAACCACGTGGTGCACCTCGACCGGGGCGCGTACATCGCACACATCACCGAGTTCCTGCACGGAGTTGGGTTTTCCCACGGGGAGGCGCAGCCTGTCATGGCTGCGGATATCGCCGAAGCGGGCTGACCCGGCGCCCGCACGAGCACCATGGTTACTCCCATGTCGCGCGACGTAATCTATCGAATCAACCATCGTGACGAGATTACTTTCGTCAATGACGAGTACGACCAGTTTGCCCTCGTCAACGGCGGTGCGGCGTTCGCGTCAAAGGCCGTCCTCGGCCGCCCGTTGTGGAGCTTCGTGATCGACGAAACGAGCAGGCAGATCTACAGCGAAGCTGTCCGGCTCGTACGCGGCGGACGCTCGATTGATTTCGGCTTTCGCTGCGACTCCCCTGCCCGCCGGCGCCTGATGCGCATGCACATGAAATGCGTGGAGAACGGCGCCGTGGAGTTTCGGGTTCGAACCATTGCCACGGAGGATCGTCCCGCGGCGGCCCTGTTGCGCGCCGGCCCAGCGAGTTCAGAGGGTTTCCTGACCATGTGCGGCTGGTGCAAGAAGCTGCGCATCGGGGAAGACTGGAAGGAGGTGGAAGAGGCCACCGCCGCTTTGAACCTGTTCGAGGCCAGTGCGGTTCCCAGATTAACCCACGGCATCTGCGAGGCCTGTTCCGAGGCCATGGTCGCCGTCCTCCAGTAACCCGACTCGATCCGTCCGGTCTCGCCCGGGCGATCGCCGCCCGGCGGGTCGTTTGCCCCCCCGCCAGCGCGCGGCAGGCACGGCCTGCCGCCTTGTCTTTTCGCCTGTCCCTGTGTACCCAGCGCCCTGCTTTTCGAGGGACCACCGCTCCCTTGCCGGACGCAGGCCCCGCGGCTCGCTCCGTCGTCCAGGCAACAAAAATCCGCGCTAAAACGCGCACTTCAACCGGGAACCGATACACGAATGGCTCTCAAAGACGTCCTCGACGAACTTCAGAACCGCAACACCCGGGCCGAGGCCGGCGGCGGCCCCAAGCGCATTGCCGCGCGCCACGAGAAGGGCCTGCTGAGCGCCCGCGAGCGCATCGATCTCCTCTTCGACAGCGGCACGTTCGTCGAGGTGGACAAACTCAAGACTCACCGCTGCAACGACTTCGGAATGGACCAGCAGCGCATCCCCGGCGACGGCATCGTGACGGGCTACGGCACGGTCGACGGCCGCACGGTCTTCGCGTTCGCTCAGGACTTCACGGTGCTCGGCGGCAGCCTCTCGCACGCGTTCGCCGAAAAAATCTGCAAGATCATGGACCTCGCGATGAAAGCCGGAGCGCCGGTGGTAGGCCTCAACGACTCGGGCGGCGCGCGCATCCAGGAAGGCGTCGAGAGCCTCGGCGGCTACTCCGACATCTTCTGCATGAACACGCTCGCGTCGGGCGTGATCCCGCAGATCTCGGCCATTCTCGGCCCATGCGCCGGCGGCGCGTCGTACTCGCCCGCGCTGACCGACTTCATCCTGATGGTCGACCAGAAGAGTTACATGTTCATCACCGGCCCCGACGTGATCAAGTCGGTGACCCGCGAAGTGGTGACCCAGGAAGACCTCGGCGGCGCGCTCGCGCACAACTCGAAGAGCGGCGTTGCGCACTTCCTCGCCGCCAGCGACGAGGACTGCATCCTGCAGGTACGCAAGCTGCTCAGCTACCTGCCCTCCAACAACATCGACGATCCTCCCGTGCTCGCCTGCGACGACCCTGTCGACCGCGCCACGCCCGAGCTCGACTCGGTCGTCCCCGAAAACCCCAACCAGCCCTACGACATGCACACCGTCATCGAGGCGACCGTGGATGCCGGCAGCTTCTTCGAAGTGCACGCGCACTTCGCGCGCAACGCCATCGTCGGCTTCGCGCGCATAGGCGGGCGTCCGATCGCGGTGGCTGCCAACCAGCCGCAGCACCTCGCCGGATGTCTCGACAGCAACTCGTCGAACAAGCTGGCGCGCTTCATCCGTTTCGCCGACTGCTTCAACCTGCCGGTGGTCACTTTCGTCGACGTTCCCGGATTCCTGCCGGGCACGGCGCAGGAGTGGGGCGGAATCATCCGCCATGGAGCCAAGATCGTCTACGCGTATGCGGAAGCCACGGTGCCCAAGATCACCGTGATCACGCGCAAGGCTTATGGCGGCGCGTATGCCGTCATGGGCCCCAAGCACGTGCGCGCCGACGCCAATCTCGCGTGGCCCACCGCCGAGATCGCGGTGATGGGCGCCGACGGCGCGGTCAACATCATCTTCCGCGGCGAGCTCAAGGACGCGCCCGATGCGGAAGTTCGGCGCAAGGAACTCGTGGACGACTACCGCTCGCGCTTCGCCACGCCGTTCCGCGCGGCCGAGCTCGGCTACATCGACGAGGTGATCATGCCGTCGCAGACGCGCCTGCGCATCTCGCAGGCTCTCGCGATGCTTGCCCACAAG
The DNA here is from genome assembly GCA_046261745.1 of Binatia bacterium. Classification (GTDB taxonomy): domain Bacteria; phylum Desulfobacterota; class Binatia; order UBA1149; family CAITLU01; genus DATNBU01. The sequence goes on along the minus strand of JBHEOD010000022.1, from coordinate 5,345 downwards.
AAGGACACCAACCCTCCGAAGAAGCACGGCAACATTCCGCTGTGAGCGGGAGCCGCGAGCTGGCGAGCGGCGAGACCAGTTCCGACAAAAGGAGCGCGTAGCGCGACGGGAGCTCCGAGCCGGCGAGGAGCGAGACCAGTTCCACCAGAAAGGAGCGCGTAGCGCGACGTTCAGATTAGCCTAGGACCCCGACCACGACTGCCATCCCCGCAGCGCAGAGAGAAAAGAAATGCCAAGCTTCGACCAGGAACTCGCCCGCTGGAATGAAAAGGTGCTCGAGCCCGCGCGCGCCAAGGCCAAGGAACGCAGCGAGCGTTTCGAAACGCTCTCGAACATTCCCGTCGGGCCCGCCACGCTCGGCATGCCCGCCGAGTTCCCGTTCACGCGCGGCGTGCAGGCCAACATGTACCGCGGCCGCTTCTGGACGATGCGTCAGTACGCGGGCTTCGGCACCGCCGAAGAATCGAACAACCGCTATCGCTACCTTCTGAGCCAGGGCACGACCGGCCTGTCCGTCGCCTTCGACCTCCCCACGCAGATGGGCCGCGACAGCGACCACTCGCTGGCCGAAGGCGAAGTCGGCAAGGTCGGCGTCGCCATCGACTCGCTGGCCGACATGGAGACCCTGTTTGACGGCATTCCGCTCGACAAGGTCACCACGTCGATGACGATCAACGCGACCGCGGCGATCCTGCTCGGCTTCTACCTGGCGCTGGCCGAGAAGCAGGGCGTGTCGTGGGACAAGGTCGGCGGCACCATCCAGAACGACGTGCTCAAGGAATTCATCGCGCGCGGCACCTACATCTACCCGCCGGCCCAGTCGATGCGCATCGTCACCGACATCTTCGCGTTCTGCGCGGAGAACGTACCGTCCTGGAACACCATCTCGATCAGCGGCTACCACATTCGCGAAGCGGGCTGCACGGCGGTGCAGGAAGTGGCCTTCACGCTCGCCGACGGCATCGCGTACGTGGAAGCGGCGCGCAGCGCCGGCCTCGACATCGCATCGTTCGCATCGCGGCTGTCGTTCTTCTTCAACTGCCACAACAACTTCTTCGAGGAAGTCGCCAAGTTCCGCGCCGCGCGTCGCCTGTGGGCGAACATCATGAAGAACCGCTTCGGGGCCACCAAGGAGCGCGACATGATGATGCGCTTCCACACCCAGACGGCGGGCTCGTCGCTGACAGCGCAGCAGCCCCTGAACAATACCATCCGCACGACCATCCAGGCCCTGGCCGCGGTCTGCGGCGGAACCCAGTCGTTGCACACCAACGGCTACGACGAGGCGCTCACGCTGCCGACCGAGGTCGCGGCGACCACCGGCCTTCGTACCCAGCAGGTCATCGCGTACGAATCGGGTGCAGCCGACGTCATCGATCCGATGGGCGGATCCTGGTACGTCGAGTGGCTCACCGACGAGATCGAACGACGTTCGGTCGAGTACATCGAGACCATCGACAAGATGGGCGGGGCCGTCAAAGCCATCGAGAGCGGCTTCCAGCAGCGCGAGATCCAGCACTCCGCGTACACGCACCAGCAGATGATCGAGTCGGGCGAGCGCGTCCTGGTCGGCGTCAACCGCTTCCAGAGCAAGGAGAACTACCCGATCGAGTTGCTCAAGCTCGATCCGGCGAACGAGAGGAACCAGAAAGCGAAGCTCGCGCAGGTGCGCGCCACTCGCGACAACGCGAAAACGCAGGCCGCGCTGGCCGAAGTGAGCCGCCGCGCCGCCGGCACGGAAAACCTGATGCCGGCCATCCTCGACGCCGTGCGCGCGTACGCCACGCTCGGTGAAATCTCGGACGCCATGCGCCAGTCGTTCGGCGAGTTCGACGCCCCGGTCTTCCTGTGATGGGGAGCTCCGAGCCGGCGAGGAGCGAGACCAGTTCCTTCAAGTAGGAGCGCGAAGCGCGACAATCAGATTAGCCTAAGAGAGGAGCGCGAAAGCGCGACATGAAAAGGCGAAAAGACCGGCATCCAAAGCGAGCTTCGAAGAAGCGGAAATCCGGCGCAGCGCCCGATTTCCGCGCAACGAAACCCCGAACAACGAGAGGAGAATCCGTACCTGTCCCGGATTCCGACGTCGTCCGCAGCGCGCTTGCCACCCACCTGCTGGCGATGCTCGCCGCCGCCAAGCGACCGAGTTCCACCGAAGAACAGCTCTGCCGCGCCACCGGCGCGGAACCGGATGACGTCGTGGACGCGCTCGAGGCGCTCGAACGCGAGGGTGCCATCGTGCGCATGCCGCGTCACCGATGGGCGCTCGCCGAGCGCTCGGGCATGCTCACCGGTCGTATCAAGGTGGAGCGCTCCGGTCGCGCGCTCGTGATCCTCGACGTTCCCGATGCACCGCTGGTGGTCGAGCGCGGCGCGCTGCGTCCGGCGATGGACGGCGACCGGGTTCTCGTCGACCAGATGCGCTACGCGCGCGGCGGGCTGCATCACGCGAGGATCCATCGCGTGCTCGAACGCGCCCGCACGGTGATCGTGGGCGTGGCCTCGCCGATCGCAAAGCGGCGGCTGCTTCCTGTCGACGAGCGCATCGGCCCCTACATCGTCACGCTCAGCGACGACAGCGAAGCTGCGCCGCCGGGCATGGCGGTGGCCGCCAGCATCGTCGAGTACCCAAGCAATCACCGCGACCTGGTCGTGAAAGTGGATCGTGTGCTCGGCGAAGTAGGAAAGCTCGAGACCGAGATCCGCAGCGCGTGCCTGCTGCGCGGAATCGAGGAGGTTTTCTCCGACGACGCCATGCGCGAGGCCGAAGCCTTTGCCGAGCCGCAGCCGGGCGACCTCGAAGGACGCCACGACCTGCGCCGCGAGCTGACCGTCACCGTCGATCCCGTCGACGCGAAGGACCACGACGATGCGGTTTCCATCGAGCAGACCGAGCGCGGCTGGCGCCTCGTCGTCTCGATCGCGGACGTGTCCTGGTACGTGAGGCCCGGCACTCACCTCGATGCCGAAGCCTACGATCGCTCGACGAGTGTGTATTTTCCCGGCCAGTCGGTGCCGATGCTGCCGGAGAAGCTGTCGGCCGACCTCGCCAGCCTGCACCCGGGCGTCGACCGGCTCGCGGTCTCCGCGTTTCTAGAGATCGACCGCTCCGGAGAAGTGCGCGGGGCGTCGTTCGCGCGCTCCGTCGTCCACAGCTTTGCGTCGCTGACTTACGAGCAGGTGCAGGCCGTCCTCGACGAGAGCGGCTTCCGTGCGAAGAGCACGCATGACGAGGCCGCGCCGGACCACAGCGGGGAAATGGGGTCAGACCCCATTTTTCAGGAACCTGGCGCGGCGGCTCTGCCGGCCGAGCCAGCGCCGATCACGGACGATCCCGGCCTCATCAGCGAACCCGTGCGCGCGGCGCTGCTGCAGATGGCCCGCTGCGCCGATGCACTTCATCGTCGCCGCATCCTTCGCGGCGCCATCGACATGGACCTGCCCGAGTCGGTCGTGGTGCTCGACGCGACCGGCGAAGTGGCCGCCATCCGCCGTCGACCGCGCCGCTTCGCGCACCGCCTGGTCGAGGAGTTCATGCTCGCCGCCAACGAAGCCGTGGCGGAGCGCATCGACGAGGCGGGCGGCGCGTTCCTGTACCGCATCCACGAGAGACCCGACGACGAGGCGCTCACGCAACTTGCCACGCGCGTGCGCGCTCTCGGACTTCGACTTCAGCGCGAGGGCGGCCTCGTCACCCCGATGGTCTTCCAGAAGCTTCTGTTCGACGCCGAAGGCCGCCCCGAAGCGCGCCAGGTGAACAACATGGTGCTGCGCACGATGACGCGCGCTCGCTATTCGGCCGACAAGGAAATCCACTTCGGCCTCGCCAGCCGCTGCTACACGCACTTCACGTCGCCGATCCGCCGTTATCCCGACATCGTCGCCCACCGCGCCCTCCTCGCCCTGATCAAAACCCCGGGACAGGTACGGATTGGCGGAGATCGGGATCGGCAAAATCAGGGTCAGACCCCTTTTTCTGACGCCCGAGAAAAACAGGGTCAGACCCCTTTTTCTGCGGACGATCCGGCATCACAGGCCCAGCTCGCGGCAACCGGGGCCAGCGCCGAGCGGAAGCCTGCCGCGGATTTCGGGCGGGAGGTGTTGCTGTCGCGCGAGGCGCTTCGGCCGGTGGCCGGGCACACGTCGTCCCGCGAGCGACGCGCGATGGACGCGGAGCGCGACGTCGCGGCCGCAGCCGGCGTGCTCTACATGGCGCGCCACGTCGGCCGCCGCCTCGACGGCATCGTCAGCGGCGTCGACCGCTGGGGATTCTGGGTGGAACTCGACGTCGCGTTCGTCGAGGGATTCGTGCACGTCGGAAAGCTTCGCGAGTACTTCGACTACGTCGTCGAACGCATGGAGTTGCAGAGCCGCGTGTCCTCCGCCGTCATCCACATAGGCCAGAGGATCAAGGTGCGCGTCGTATCCGTCGACCTGGCCGCCCGCCGAATCGAGCTCGAGCCGGCCTGAAGCGCGTCGCCCCTCCCGTCCATGGCCCTCACCATCCTTGGGAAAGGGTTCCGCGAACCCATCGAGCCCCGGCACCGGTTGCCTGCATGGCCCGCAGTTATAAGCTCCCGCCGGTCGCGCCCGACTCGCAACTCATGTCCATGATTCGGGAAAATGTTCCGGTAGCCATTCCTCTCGCCCTGCACGGGAAGCATTTCCTCGTCGGCGGACTTGTGGCCCTCACGATGTTCGCGCCGCAGATTGCGCAAGCCCTCGGCGAAGGCGGCGTCACCGACGACCTTCGCCGCTCGGTGGTGGTTCGCACTGTCGAGCGCGTCGCACCGGCCGTCGTCGGCGTGTACACGGAGAGAGAAGTCGCCGCGCCTTCTCCGTTTCGCTCCTACGGCGGCAACCCCTACGCCGATCCGTTCTTCGCCCCGTTCTTCGGCGCTCCGCCAGCGCGGCGCGGTGCCCCGCGGGAAACCCGTCGCGAACGCGTCTCTTCCGGCTCGGGCGTCATCGTCGAACCGTCCGGCATCGTCGTCACCAACCAGCATGTCATCGTCGGCGGCGACACCATTCGCGTGCAGCTCTCCGACAACCGCGAATTCGAGGCCAAGCTGATCGGCGGCGACTCGGACTTCGATCTTGCCGTGCTTCAACTCCAGGCCGACGGGCCGCTGCCGAGCGTACCCATCGGCACCGACGATTCGATCCTCATCGGCGAAACCGTCGTCGCGATCGGCAATCCCTACGGGCTCGACCATACCGTCACCACCGGCGTCGTCAGCGCGCTCGGGCGCAGCCTGCAGACCGGCGGTGCGGTCTACCAGGACATCGTGCAGACCGACGCGTCGATCAATCCCGGAAATTCGGGCGGTCCGCTGCTCGACATCCGC
>JBHEOD010000219.1:3221-3483 GCA_046261745.1 Binatia bacterium | reverse complement strand
ATCGTCGGCAGCGTGAAGGAAGCGACGCCGGGCGGCAAGGTCACCAAGGGCCAGGTCGTCAAGGCCGTCATCGTGCGTACCAGGCGCGAGACGCGTCGACCCGACGGATCCTACATCCGGTTCGACACGAACTCGGCGGTGGTCCTCGACAACCAGGGCGAGCCCATCGGCACCCGCATCTTCGGACCCGTGGCGCGCGAGCTGCGTGCGAAGAAGTTCATGAAGATCATCTCGCTCGCGCCGGAGGTCCTCTAGGCGGGCC
>JBHEOD010000219.1:0-3179 GCA_046261745.1 Binatia bacterium | reverse complement strand
GGAGGGAGCAACATGGCGAAGCCGAACATCAAGAAGGGCGACACGGTCATCGTGATCGCCGGCAAGGACAAGGGAAAGACCGGCAAGGTCGTGCGGGTCGATTCCGAGAACGACAAGGTCGTGGTCGAGCGCATCGCGGTGGTCAAGCGCCACCGCAAGCCGCGCGGCCAGGAGCCGGGCGGGATCATGGAGAAGGAAACCCCGATCCATGTCTCGAACGTGATGATGCTGTGCCCGAGCGTCCACAAGCCGACTCGCGTCGGCCGCAAGAAGCTCGAGGACGGCAAGAGTGTCCGCGTCAGCCGCGTCAGCGGCGAGGTCATCGACGCTCGCTGAGCGCGACGACCAACAGGTAGAGGACGAAGAACATGGCAGTAGAGAAACCGACGCTCCAGCGGCGCTATGAGGACGAGATCCGACCCGTGCTGCAGAAGGAGTTCGGACTGACGAGCGTGATGGCGGTTCCCCGCCTCGAAAAGATCGTGATCAACGTGGGCCTGGGCGACGCCGTCCAGAACCCCAAGCTGATCGACGGTTCGGTCGAGCAGATCGGCAAGATCACCGGGCAGCGCCCCGTCGTCACGCGTTCGAAGAAGGCGATCTCGAACTTCAAGCTTCGCGAGAAGATGCCGATCGGCGTCGCCGTGACGCTGCGTCGGGAGAGGATGTGGGAGTTCCTCGAGCGCTTCATCCGCGTGGCCCTTCCCCGCGTCCGCGACTTCCGCGGGTTGCCGAACAAGGGCTTCGACGGCCGCGGCAACCTGAGTGTCGGGCTTCGCGAACAGATCATCTTCCCCGAGATCGACCTCGACAAGGTCGAGAAAATCCAGGGGTTGTCGGTGACGATCGTGACCACGGCGCGCAACGACGCGCAGGGTCGTGCGCTGCTCACGCAGCTCGGCATGCCTTTCCGCCCCCAGGGCGGGACGCAACAGTAGACGGGAGTAGAGGCACGTGGCCAAGAAGTCGATGATCATCAAGTCGGAGCGCAAACCGAAGTTCACGGTGCGCGGCTACACGCGCTGCAAGCAGTGCGGCCGCCCGCGCAGCGTGTACCGGCGCTTCAAGCTCTGTCGCATCTGTCTGCGCAACCTGGCCCTCCAGGGCGCGATTCCCGGCCTGGTCAAGGCGAGCTGGTAGGAGGACTGGGCGATGATGACCGATCCGATCGCGGACCTTCTGACCCGCATTCGCAACGCCTGCCGCGGGCGTCGCGACCACATCTCGCTGCCGCACTCGCGCACGAAGGAGGCCCTCACGCGCCTCCTCGCCGACGAGGGCTACCTGAGGGACGTGGAAGTGACGGGCGAGGGGCCGAAGAAGTCCATCGTGGTGCACATCTGCTACAGCGACGGGGGGGAGCCGGTGCTGACCGGCATCCGCCGCGTGAGCCGTCCCGGTCTGCGCCGCTACAGTTCCTCGGGCGATGCGCCGCGCGTGCGCGGCGGCCTCGGGGTGAGCGTCCTCAGTACTCCGCTCGGGCTCCTGTCCGACCGCGAGGCCCGTCGCCGCAATGTCGGCGGCGAAGTGATCTGCGAGGTCTGGTAACGTGTCACGTCTCGGTAAAGTTCCTCTTCCCCTCCCGAAGGGCGTGACGGTTCGCGTCGAGGGAGACCAGCTGCTGGCCAAGGGCCCCCTTGGGGAACTGTCGGTGGCGATGGATCCGGCCGCGCCGGTGACGCTCGACCTCGGCAGCGTCCTCGTCTCGCGCACCGGGGACGGTCGCCACGAGAGGGCCCGCCAGGGCCTCGTGCGCCGCATGGTCTCCAACGCCCTGACGGGCGTGAGCACGGGATTCACCCGCAAGCTCGAGATCACGGGCGTCGGCTATCGCGCCGAAGCGAAGGGACAGGACGTGAACCTGACCCTCGGGTTCTCGCACCCGATCGTTTACCAGTTGCCGGTCGGCGTGAAGGCCGCGGTGGACAAGCAGGTTTCGATCACGCTGACCGGCGCCGACCGCCAGCTCGTTGGCGAGGTCGCGGCCGGGATCCGCAAGCTGCGTCCGCCCGAGCCGTACAAGGGCAAGGGCGTCCGTTACGGCGAAGAACACGTCCGTCGCAAGGCCGGCAAAGCCGGCAAGGCCGGCGGCAAGTAGGAATCCGGATCGGGCGGCGGCCGGCAGGGCACGCCGTTCCCGGAAGGTGAACAGAGATGGAAGTTTCGAAAGAACGAAGAATCAGCCGAGAGAACCGGCACTCGCGCGTCCGCAAGAAGGTCCGCGGGACCGATGCGCGGCCGCGCCTCGCCGTGTTCCGCTCGAACCGCTACCTGTACGTGCAGGTGATCTCCGACGACGCGGGTCGCACCCTGGCGGCGGCGTCGAGCGTGGCCACCGGCAAGGGCAACGTGGGGTCGGCCCAGCAGCTCGGCCGCGACATCGCGGAGCAGTGCAAAGCGCTTTCCATCGCCGAGGTCGTCTTCGACCGCGGCGGCTACAAGTACCACGGGCGTGTCCGGGCTCTCGCCGACGCAGCACGCGAAGCCGGCCTCAAGTTCTGAGGCGGATCGAACCGGTTCCAAGGAGAGGCCCCAAGTGGCACGACGAGATTCTCAGCAAGGACAGGCCGCCGACTCCGAATTCAAGGAGAGGGTGGTTCACATCAACCGCGTGGCGAAGGTGGTCAAGGGTGGCCGCCGCTTCAGCTTCAGCGCCCTGGTCGTCGTCGGTGACGGCGGCGGTCGCGTGGGCTACGGCGTCGGCAAGGCCAAGGAAGTTCCCGAGGCCATCCGCAAGGCGGTCGAGCGCGCCCGCAAGGGCCTCGTGCGCATCCCGATGGCGAAGGGCACCATTCCCTACGCCGTGCAGGGCGAGTTCGGCGCGGGCAGCGTGTTCCTGCGCCCGGCCTCGGACGGCACGGGCGTGATCGCCGGCGGCGGCATCCGCGCCGTCGTCGAGCTTTGCGGCATCCAGAACGTGCTGACGAAGTGTCTCGGCTCCCACAACCCGCACAACATGGTGAAGGCCACGATGGCCGCGCTGGCCCAGCTCGAGGATCCCCAGAACATCGCCGCCCGCCGCGGCAAGGATCTCGCCCAGCTCCTTCACTGAGCGGAAGCGACGAGGAATCGAACGTGATGGTTTCGGACAAGATGGTGAAGCTCACACTGACCGGCAGCTTCCGCGGGTGCACCGAGCGCCAGCGCGCGACGCTGCGGGGGCTCGGACTCACGCGCGT
>JBHEOD010000218.1:0-3524 GCA_046261745.1 Binatia bacterium | reverse complement strand
CGCGGGGGCAGCGCGCCACAACTGCGGATCCGCGAGGATCGCCTCTTCGTCGGGAAGCAACCGCGCGTACGTTCCCGGCGGCATGTGGTGGACAAGGTCGTCGAGCTTGCCGAGGACTGCTGGAGAGTTCGCGGGCGAACGCAGCCGGAACGAAATCGGCGCGCGAAGCGCCGGCGAGACATGCTTTACCCCGCCGTCGTAAAGCGCCCGCAGTTCCTGGATCCGATCGTCGATGATCAGCGCCGCGATCAACTCGAGGTCCGCAGGAGCCAGGTCGTTCCAGACGCGAGACTTGAGCCATGGCGGCACGAGCGAAAAGGTCTCGTCGTCCGTCGGACGTGCCGGGTCGGCAAGCGCGGCTGCGATCTGCTTGCCCATCTCTGTTGCCAGCGGCCCGGAGTTTTCGGCCGAAACACCGGGAGTGGCAAGGGTGGTGTGCAGGTACAGCACACGGATCGGGTCGCGTTCGTCGGTTTCGGGCGCATTGTACAAATCGCGGCGGCCCCACTCCCAGTACATGCGCATATCGGACGTTCCCTCGGGCAGCAGCACCAGAGGCACGGACAGAGGCCTCCCCGTAACGCGCCGGTAGCGCAGCACCGTCTCTTCGCGCTGTCGGATCTCCACCTCGGCAACGACGACGCTGTCTTTTTCCGGCCTCGGGTCGCGGATGGAGATGGTCATGTCGGGCGGGGCGGCGGCGTCGAGGATTGCAAGCGACTCGTTGCCGGCCAGGCGCAGGGCCCAGTGCGCAGCAACCGCCTTGCTCTCGTCCTGTCGGGACCGGGCATGCTCGAGTGGGCTTCTGCTCGGGACCCGCGGGAAGCTTTCCAGCCGGTGGTGGAGGATATCCTCCGGTCGAAGCGGATGGAGAGACTTTGCCGCGGCTTGCGTCTTGGGAACCAGCGCGTAGCGCAGCGGGGGCACAGCCCCGTCGTGCTGCGCGAGTTCCACGGACGTAACGCCCGGCGTGTCGAGCAGCGCGGCACACAGCGCGTCACATGCAGGGATCCATTTCTCGTCGGCAGCTTCGATCTTCACGAGGCGGTCCCGCACCAGCAGCACGTTGCCGGCCAGAGGCACCGCGGTCGGCGGCAAGACTTGCGGGAATTCACTTTCCACGCGGAACTTCCTGCTCTCGACGAACGCCCAAGGCGCCGCCAGGACGCAGCCGATGCCGAACGCCAGCGCCGCGGCCGCCGCGTTTCGTTTCCAACCCTCCGTTAGCGCCAGACGTGTGCGGACGAATGCGAACAGCGCCGTGTACGCGAAGACCGTGGGCACCACCGCCATGATCAGCCCGGGAAGGATCAGCGCGAACAGTCCCATGGTGACCAGAGTGGGCGCCGCCAGCAGAACCAGCGTTGCGACGCCGGTCAGGATCAGAAACTTCCGCACGGTTCGCTAGCTACACCAAAGTCGGTGCGGCGCCCACCTCTCCGTTTTTCTCATCCCGAATATATCCTTGCCGCCCTGCGTGGACGCACATTGTGAGCTGAGCCGTGTCCCACACCTGACGCGTTTGCGACTTCGGCTAGAGAAGATCCATGAACTCAAGGAGCGCTCGTCGCACCTCGTCCTGAACGGCTTCGGGTATCGGGCCGAGATCGCGGCGGAATAACTCGTTGTCCCAGGCCAGAATCTGGTCGACGAGGATGTCGCTGTCCCGTGTCAGTCCGCAGTTGCCGGCGGCGATCCGGACGCGCAGCGGAAATGCGTCCTCGTTGACGATGTTCGTCGTGAGCGGCAACACCACAGTGCTCGGCAGTCCCGCTTCCGCGAACTCGTTCGGCTGAATGGCAAGGCATGGTCTCTGCTTGCCGGGTTTGGTTCCCACTCGAGGGTCGAGCGCCACGGTGTACAGGTGCCAGCGTTTGGGGACTGGCATCAGTCCAGTCGTCGCAAACGACTGCTGGGGCGTAACTCGCGAAGCGCCTTGCGGCTTTCGGGAGCGGCCACTGCCGCCGCCTTGCGCCACCTCGCCACGCGCTCGGTGCGCTCGGCGGCGCGCTCGAGCAGGTCGAGGGCCGAACGCACGACATCGATCTTCGTGCGCGCGTGGAGTCGCTTCTTCAGGGATTCGATCCGTTCGTCATCGGCTTCCTGCAACATCAGGGGCTTTCCCATCGGCTCCTCCCAGTGGAGTTTGATATATACTCGCGAGTATATCCGGTGGGCTGGCCGGGACAAGATCGGGGGCCGGGCGGGCAGGCGGTCGAGGAAATCGAAGCTGCTTCCAGCACGCAGTGCTTCATGGGGTGCCGATGCTCTCCGCGATCGGCAGAGGAGAAGGGGAGTAGACGCGGTCGCCCTGGTTGGAGCCGTCGGCGTTGGAGACGTTGCCGGCGGCGAAGAAGCCGATCTTGCCGACGTCGTTAGCCGGCGCTTTCCATTCGAACGTCCACGCGTTTCCACCGGGCTGTCCGATCGCGGTGCCGCCGTAGGCGTGCTGCACGTAGGAACGGGTGCCGCTCATCGCGGAGAGCACCAGTGTGGTGGTGGTGTCGGTGGCGATGAACTCGCCGGCCCCGGCGCCGTCCTTCATCGCAACGGCGGTGAGCTGGAAGCCCCAGCGCATCGCGGCACTGTCCTTGTGCGACACGCGCACCGTCAGCGTGTAGGCGCGGCCGGGCTCGTAACGCTCGGGCACGCCGTCAATAGTGACGGCGCCGTCAGTGTCGGGATTGAGCGGGAAGGACGTGTGGCACGAGGTGCAGTTGGCTTCGGGAGCCTCGGCGCCGAGCGCCGGAGCGCCGGTGCTGGCCGGCTGCGGGCCGGCGGATGCGGCGAGGGCGAACGGCGCGGTGGCGAGAACAAAGGCTGCGGCGAGCAGCCCCGCAACCGCGGTGCGGGCGAACTGCGGCGTGGTGAACAGGTGAACCCCGGCGATCGCGGCAGGCGCGAACCGCGCCGTGGTGACTTGCAAAGATCGTTGGCGTGAGCCGGCCCGTCCGCTCTCAGCCACGCCGATCGCTCCGCGGCACGACCTCCAGCTGTTCGAGCCAGCGCGAAGCCCGCGCCGGCGTGAGAATTTCGACCGGAAGCACCGGTGCACGCCGCTGGTCGAGCAGCGCGCGCGAATGGAAGGCGGGCGCCGCATCGAGATCGGCCAGCAGGAACTCGACGTGCTCGAGTGTCACCTCCGGCAACCGCCATCCGTCGATCGACGGCATGCCGGCCGCACTCGCATGCACGCCGACAAGATTCTCGGGACCATGAAGTCCGAGCGCCATCGCGAGCGCGGCGCCCTGGCCTTCACCTGAGAGGACGAAAGGTCGCGACAATGAGCGCACGAACACGTCGAGTTGCTCGAGCGCGTCGCCGAAACTCGCCGCTTCGGGTCGTTCCGGCTCGTCACCGAGATACCAGGAGAATCCCTGGTAGCCTTCGGCCGAGCGAAGGTTGCTCTGGAATGGATTGCACGGGCGCGCGGCCTGCGGAGCGACGATGTCCGCGCGTTCGCCGAAGATGGTACGCGCCGTGGTCAGCGCTTCGGCAGCGTCGCCGCCGCGACGGTGGAGCGC
>JBHEOD010000217.1:448-3566 GCA_046261745.1 Binatia bacterium | reverse complement strand
CTCGCCCGACGCCAACCCGGAGCTGCGTCTGGTGGCGTTCGCGTTCGCCGATCGCCTCGGCCTGGAACCTTGCCCGCCCGCGCTGTACCGGCAGAGTGCGATGCCGCCTGACACGGTCCTTCCCGATTTCAAGAGCTGCCTGGCGATCGATCACCTGTCACGCAACAACTGCCCGGGCCCCTGGCTCGAGAGTGCTCTCGCATGGTTCCCGGTGGATCCGACGCTCTCTCCTCGCATCGCGTTGAGGGAAGCACGGCGCAACCCGGGCGCATCCACCGATTCCGCGCTGGCACGCGTCGCCGACTCGCGGTCCGGCAACGCCAGCGCGCTCGCGCTGTGGATCTGCGGACTGTCGCGACAGCTCCGGGTAACGCGCGGAGAGGCGCGCGCGGCGAATCAGCCATGACGCGCACGCGCGGCGAACCGGCATGACGCACGCGCGGCGCTCTACGCCACGTCGTCCCCGATCGTCGCGCGAACCACCGTGGCCGCGCCGCCTAACGCATAGCGGCCCTCGTCCGCCGCAACGAAAAGCGACTCTCCACGCGTGAGTTCCAGTGACGCCCCGTTGCCGCCCGTCACACGCGCGACACCGCTCGTACAGAGCAGCAGTTCGGGTCCGCGTGGGTCGGAAAGAAACTCGCCGCCGGCGGTGAGCTCCACGATCGACAACCGAAAGTCGGCAACCGAAGTCTCGTAGACGGTTTCCCCGGTGCCCAGTTCGCGCCGTGGCACGCACTCGACCGCAGCATCGCGGCAGTCGAGCACTACGAGCAGTTCGGACACGTCCACTGCTTTGGTTGTCAGCCCTGCCCGCAGCACGTTGTCGGAGGAAGCCATCAGCTCGATGCCGCAGCCGCCGAGATAGCTGTGCAGGGTACCTGCCGGAAGAAAAAGCGCCTGGCCGGCCTCGAGGTGCACATGGTTGAGCATCAGCGACGCCACCACGCCGCTGTCCGAAGGATGCAGTTGCGCCAGCCGTGCCGCCCACGCCAGCGCTGCGGCTTGCGGCCCTTCATCCGACTTCGCGCGCCGGCAAGCCGCAACCACTTCCTCCACGAGCCCGGTGGCCGCGTCCGGGCCAAGATTCATCAACCACGCGAAGGCCCGCTCGACGCCGTGGGGACGTGGGCCTCCGGCCAGCGCGTCGATCACCGGGGCGAGGGCAGCCACTGAAAGAGCCTCGAAGAGCTCGATCGTCGCGGCCACCGGCCGAAAGCCGCACAGCGCGTCGAAAGGACCGAGAGCGCACAGGATCTCCGGCTTGTGGTTGGCATCCTTGTAGTTGCGTCGACGCGACGAGACCGGAATCCCGAGCGCCTCCTCGCGGGCATGGCCGGCGCGGGCCTGCTCGAGGTTGGGATGGGCCTGCAGCGACAGCGGCACTTCGGCCGCGAGCACCTTGAGCAGGAACGGCAGACGGTGGCCGAAGCGATCGCAGACGCGACGGCCGAGGCGAGACTGCGGCGATTTCGAGATCCAGTCGCCCAGGCTCGTCGGATCCGACTGGCCCTCGACGAGCGACGGTCCGCCGGCATGCGCGCCGATCCAGAGCTCGGCCTGGGGCTGCGCCGACGGCACCGGACGACCGAGAAACTCCGCGATCGCGACTCGCGAGCCCCAGTCGTACTCCATCACGGTATTGCGAAGCTTGAGCACGGGTCTCTGCCAGATATCCGAGCGCGAGGCTCGACGAAAGCCTGTCGAGCTCCCGCGCCTTCTCAACCAGTTGCTTCTCGTGTAAGAGGAACGCCTGCCGCCACCGGCAGCCGCCATGCGAAAAATCGTCGTCATTCCTACCTACAACGAGAAAGAGAACCTCGAGTTGATCTCGAACGCGGTGCTCGCCGTGGACCCCGAGGTGGAGGTTCTCGTCGTGGACGACAACTCCCCGGACGGGACGGGACGAATCGCCGACGATCTGGCGGCTGCCAACTCGCGCGTTCACGTGCTGCACCGCGCCGGCAAGGAAGGGCTGGGACCGGCCTATCGCGCGGGTTTCCGGCGCGCGATGGAACTGGGGGCTGACCTCATCGTGCAAATGGACGCCGACTTCTCGCATCCGCCCGACGCGCTGCCGCGCTTCTTCGAGTTGACGGCCGACTACGACGTGGTGCTCGGCTCGCGTTACAGCGACGGCATCACGGTCGTCAACTGGCCGATGGGGCGCCTGATGCTGAGTTACTTCGGCAACGTGTACGCAAGCTTCGTGCTCGGCGGCCTGCCCGTGCACGACGCCACCGGCGGCTTCAAGTGCTGGCGTCGAGACGCGCTGGCGGCCATTCCCCTCGACGATATCAAGACGACCGGCTACGGCTTCCAGATCGAAATGAACTATCGTGCGTGGCGCATGGGCCTGCGCCTCAAGGAAACGCCGATCATCTTCACCGATCGGCGCCTGGGCACCTCCAAAATGCATCTTTCGATCGCGCTGGAAGCGCTGCTGGTGGTGTGGCGACTTCGCTTCGACACGTTGACCGGAAGAATCTCGTCCCGGCGACCGCTTCCGCCGAACGGGTCGGCTGCGGAGAGCCGGCACTGATCGACTCGCGGGCCGCAGCCGCCAGACCGATCGTGCTCGCGGCGGCCCTGGTGTGCGCGAGCTGCGTCAGCCCGCCACCCGACCCTCCGAGTCCGCTCGCGTTCGAGGACGTGACCGCGACCGCCGGCATCCGCGTCAAGAAAGACACCTGGGGAACCTTCGGGGCCGCGTGGGCCGACTTCGACAACGACGGACATCTCGATCTGTTCGTCGGGCGCCACTCTGCGGTGCCTGCGCTATTTCGCAGCACCGGTCGCGGAACCTTCGTCGAGGTGACGAAGGCTGCCGGTTTGCTCGTGGGCTTCCTCCCGGAAAACCTCAATCTCCTCGATCGGCACGGCTGCGCGTGGGGCGATGCCAACGGCGACGGAAGAGCCGATCTTTACTGTTCGACCGGCGCCGAAGGCGGCAAGGGTTCTGACCCCAACCAGCTCTTCGTCAATCAGGGCAATGGAACGTTTGCCGAATCGGCGCAGCAGCTCGGCGTCGACGATGGACCCGGCCGCGGTCGCGGCGTGAACTGGATTGACTATGACCGCGACGGGCAGCTCGACCTCTACGTTGCCAACACGAAAC
>JBHEOD010000217.1:0-438 GCA_046261745.1 Binatia bacterium | reverse complement strand
CGGGCCGGCATTCCGTCCAGGCTCTACCGAGGCACCGGCGACGGGTTCCGCGACGTGACTGTCGAGTCGGGCCTGGCCGACGAACTTGAACTGCTCGGAGGCGGGTCGTCGTGGTGCGACTACGACAACGACGGCTACGCCGACCTGATCCTGGCCGGCTACGACGGGATCGTGATTCATCGAAACCGGCGCGACGGCACGTTCGCCGCCGATAGTGCACGCGAAGCCGGCATTCCCTCCGTGCAACCGCGGAGCGTCACCTGCGCCGACCTCGACAGCGACGGTTTTCCCGAGCTCTTCGTCGCGTCGGCAAACGGACCGGCGCGACTCCTGAAGAATCGCGGCAATGGCACGTTCGCCGACACCACCGAAGCGGCCGGCGTCGGCGTGCTACGCGGGATGTCGGCCGTTGCAGCCGACTTCGACAATGACGGGGAC
>JBHEOD010000216.1:372-3630 GCA_046261745.1 Binatia bacterium | reverse complement strand
GTTGGGGAAAACGTCCTTCCACTCGGCGAAGACCTTGTTGGTGGAAACGACGGTGGCGCGCTGCTCGTACCTGCGCGTGACGACTTCGAATAGCAGATCGGCGTAACGGCTGTCGTAGGACAGATAGCCTACCTCATCGACGACGAGGAGCTGCGGGGCGGTGTAACGCCTGAGGCGCCTTGCCAGTGAGACATCCGAGCCCTGCGCGGCCAGGTCGTGCAGCATGTCGCTGGCGGTGGTGAAGCGTACGGTAAAGCCGGCAAGCAGCGCCTGGTGCGCCAGGTTCTTGGCGATCATGGTCTTGCCGGTGCCGTTGGGTCCGAGCAGGACAGCGTTGGCTGGCTCGCCGACGAACCCGAGCCCGAGCAGTTCCTCGATCGTCTGACGCGGGATCTCGCGCGGCCACTTCCAGTCGAAGTCGGCGATCGGCTTGAAGCGTCCGATTCGGGCGTTTCGCAGCCGCCTCTCGAGACTTCGGCGCGCACGCTCGTCCTCTTCGACTTCGAGCAGCCGCGCGATCCACGGCTCGCCCGCGAGTTCGTCCCAGCGCAGCACAAGGCCGTGCAGGCCAAGTCTGCGAGCGCGCTCGCGCTGCTCACGCGGCGGTATCGTCGTCGTCATCGTCATTTCGGAGTTCGCTGCTGCTGTCGTCATTGCGATTTTCCTCTGCCGTGGTGTTGCTGCCGTCGATGCGGTCGTAGTCGGTGAGCTCGTGCGGCCTTACGACGAGGCCCGTGATTCGCGGATCGCTCGAGACTTGGCCGAAGTGAGCCGGTGGGCGGCCGCGCTGGCCTCGCCTGTGGTCGAGGATCTGGCGCACGGCTGCGACGTGCGGGGCGCCGCACTCGATTGCGGTGCGCACTGCGGCCTCGAGCTCGGCGGCGCTGTAGAGGTCAAGCAGGCGCACCAGGGCCGTGGTGGCCGCGCCGAAGTTGGCGCGACGCTCGGCAAGCTCGCGAAACAGCTCCTGCGTAGAGGGCACGGCGTGGTAGAGCCGGTCGATTCCGCGGTGACGGCGCGCCTGCCGCTTGAATTCCACGAGATCCTCGACGTGCGCCGGATTCTCGATCTGCCGGCCGCGGTCGAGGCTGCGCTCGTGCGCAGCGACCACCTCGGCGCCGTCGAGGACGCGCACGCGCTCGGAGCTCGCCATGACGACAAGCGTGGTGCGCACGAAGCGGTGCGGGACCGAGTAGTCGTTACGGTCGAAGCGGACGTAGGGCGTCTTTGCGACGCGTACTTCGACCCGCTCTTCGGCGGGAAACGCATCGTCCGGCAGCGCGAGAAGCCGCGGCTGCTCGTCGGCAAAAGCCTCGGCAACGCTTTTCTCTCGCCCCTCAGGCCAGCGCCGCTCGAGTGCAGGTCCGGTCGACCATGCGTGGGCCTGGCGGTTGAGGTCGGCCAGATCGGTGTAGCTGCGCGCCGCGAAGAAGGCCGTGCGGACAAAGCCGATGGCGCGCTCGACGCGGCCTTTTTCGTTGCCGCGCGCGGGAGCACACGGCTTTGGCAGGAAGTGATAGTGCGCAGCCAGTTCCAGCAGCGCGGGATTGAACCGTACGGCGTCGCCGCGGCGCTCGAGCACCGCGCTTTTGAGGTTGTCGTACAGCAGCGTGCGCGCCGTGCCCCCGAAGTATTCGAACGCATCGACGTGTCCGCGCAGGAACTCGGCCATGGCGGCGGCCGCAAAGAAGCGCAGATAAACGTGGCGCGAGTAGCTGAGCACCATGACGAAGGCCATCAGCGGCCGCTCGGCGCGCCCGACGGTGATCTTGCCGAAGTGCCCCCAGTCGACCTGCGCCTGCTCGCCCGGCAGCGTGCGCAGTCGCAAGTAGGCCTCGGCCGGTTTGCGCGGACGCATCCGTGCAACGACCGAACGGAAGTGGTCGGGGCCGCCGCCGTAGCCGCGTCCCTGCACCATGGCGAACAGGCGCGCGGCCGAAAGGCGCGGGTACTTCTCGAGAGTTTGCGTGATGAAGTCGAAATACGGATCGGCAATCGAGCTGCGCGCCGATTGGCGGCCTGCTGCGATGCCGGCCTGCGCAAGCACGCGGCGCACGGTGCTGTGGTGGAGGCCTAGCTGGCGCGCGATCGTGCCGGTGGGCCAGCGCTCGGCGTAGTGCAAACGCAGGATCTCGGCCTCGATGTCGGCGGCGATCACGAATGCCCGCTCCAGCGCTGCATCCGACGCACTACTTCGAAGTCACCGATGCCGGATATGCGTGAGCCGGCCGGGCTGCTTGCACCGATGAACTCGAAGCGGACGAGCGCGCTGGCGTCAGGCCAGTCGTCGCCGAAAGGGCCCATACCGAACGAATGGTCCACAGGGTAATCCACAGAAACGGCAACGGACAACGGCCTGCCGTGCCACAGTGCCAATGCCTCGAGCATGAACATCAGCGCGCGGCAGTGATCGGGCCTCGATGGCAGCTGCGCTTTGAGAATGTCGCCCTGCGCGTCGCTCACCAGCAGGCGCACTACCGCCGGCGTGAGTTCGAGCAGGACTTTCCACGGGTGCTTGTCCGGTTCCGGCATCGGGGCGGACTGTGCCCGTCCCGTGCGCCGGCGGGTATGGGTGATGCGTCACTTTGTCGGCTTTGCGCTGGCGACAGCGAGCCTGGCGGGCCGCGTGCATACGCGATCCGCGCGGCGTGCTCTGGTAGCGGCGACCTGCTTCACCGAGGGTGCGGCGGCGCGCCTCGCCGGCGCACCCCGCGCGGCAATAGACGTTGCCACGGTCGCAGCGAGGGCAGATCTGCATCGCCTCGCCGCAGCGCTGGCAGTTGTAGAGCCGGTAGCCCGGCTGGACGGCTTGACCGATCGCTTCGCTCCGGCCGCCCAGGTGCTGGACAGAGCGTCGCGATCAGAGCATGGTTTCCGCGTTCGAAGGCGGCGCATGTCCGTTTCTGACTGCGACGTTGGAAAGCCCGGGGATTGCCGTCCCCGGGCTTTCTGTTTTGGTGCGGCTGCGGACTCGTACAGCGCCGCCACGGCTCACGCCACGCCTCCCGGCAAGAGCCCGGGCGCAGTTCCTCACGCACGGGAGCCGATTCTGCCTCCAACGGACTGTTTCCAACGATTTCCAGCGGTGAACGAATCTGGGGACGAGCCGCGGACTTCACCGTTTATGCGCGGTTTCGGAGCACCGCTGACAGGTGTTCGGCCCTCGCTGTCCGCGAGAGGAAATCGACCAGCTGGGCGACGTCGATTCCCGGCACATCGAAGCGGGCACGGTCGGTCCCGGCATGACGAAGGCCGGAG
>JBHEOD010000216.1:0-264 GCA_046261745.1 Binatia bacterium | reverse complement strand
CCTCGAAACCGATTCGAGGCTGGAGGTCCACTACCCCGCCGACAGCCGCCAGCGACTATCGTCGATCGAGGAGAACCATTTCTGGTTCACTCAGCGTCGCGATCTTGTCTGCAGCCTCCGCAGGTTTCTCCATCCCGCCGCAGGCCCACCGCGAGGAACGCGATAACGAAGATGACCAAGCCAAACTACTCAATAGTGGTGCCTGTTTATAATAGTGACCGGTCTTTGACGGAACTGGCGGACCGCATATCCACGGTGTTCAAC
>JBHEOD010000215.1:0-3678 GCA_046261745.1 Binatia bacterium | reverse complement strand
CTCCGACGACAATGTGTTCTCAGCGAGATCGAGCGAAGCGATACGAATCAGACGGGCGACGAAGCGGCTTGCGTCTCGGCATCGGCAAACCGAGCCAGGTTTCTTCCCTCTCGCAACAGCAGCCTGGACCTATCCGGAAAGCGGTTTCCGCTCAGCCAAGGTGGAGGGAACACCCATACAAAGCCGCGATGAGCCATCAAACTTAATCTGGCGCGATGCAGGAACAACTCCGCCGACGTCACATTTAGCGAAGGGCAGGACCGAAGCACCCACCTGCCACAATTCACGGCGGCGCGTGTAATGCGGCAGCGACGTCGCAGGCGATCATCTCCACGGCGAAGGTGGTGACAAGGACGGCGTGATTCGTTCTATCGAGACACGAAGAGACTGATCAGCAGGATGTGATTGCTCGAGTTGGAAGCGGCGGCGCGCTCGACGAACTGGTTCATGTAGCCGCCTTCGACGCGCACGATGTCCGTGACGTGCACGGCCGCGCCGAGGAACGCGCGGTTCTGGTCGAAGCCGGCGTTCGCGCCCCAGTCGGTATCGTTGAAGGCGAGAAAGATCTCGTCGAATACCACCAGCGACCATCGCGTTCCTTCGAAGCGATACGCGTAGCGAACGAACTGGCGCAGGCGCCAGCCGACGTCGTCGCCGCGGTCGTCCCAGCGCTGTTCGAGACGTGTCCTGCCGGTGAGTGTTCCCCCGAAAGGCTTCGCGACGGTGAAGCTCGCCTGCTGCCAGAAACGGTTCTCGCCGGTGTCGGGGGCAGACTCGCGCAGCGTGTCGATGCGGGCATAACCGGCCCAGAGGTCGAGTCTCTCGTTCACCCGCCAGCCGAGGCCCGGCCTGGCGATGGTGGTGAAAAGATGGCCCATGTCGTCGTCGAAGCGCGTCTGCACCTCGAGCCAACCCAGGAGACGACCCTGGCGGTCGAGTCCGAGAGGCCCGCTCCCCACGCCGGCCATCCACAAGTGCCCGTCGTGGATCGTCGCGGCCGACGCAGCAGGACCAGTTGCGTGGACGGCAACTAAGACGAGGAAAGACAGGAGGACGCGACCTGGTTCCGCTGTCCACCGACGCCCCCGGTCCGTGCTGAATCTCTCGGCCGCCATGGCAGGGCGTACTATTCGAAAATGAGTTCGGCTCCCACCATCGGGGGCCAGATCCCGTCCGCGTCCGGCGTCTCCGCTCGCGATGGTGAACTGTTCCGCTGTCGGTTGTGCCGTCCGCCTGAGATTGCAGCGCAACCGCGAACGCGCTGAAGGGGTACGCGCTCCTCCGATGAGTTTCGCAACGGCCGGCAGAAACGTTCTCCCCGGTATCGAACGCGGACTCGCGCAGCGTGTCGACCCGCGAGTGGCCGGTCCATCGCTGGCTTGCATCGCGCGCGGGCGGGGATGATGGTCGCACCATGCGACTGGAGGCTCCTTCGGACGGCTCCCTGGTCACGGCGATTCGGCAGATCGGCGAAGTGCTGACGCCGGCGGCGATCCTCCTTTACGGATCGCGAGCATCGGGCCGTGAGGATTCAAACAGTGACTATGACATCGCGGTGTTGGCGGCCGGTCGTACTCCTCACCATCCTCGAACAGCACGGTGTGGTCGGGCCGGACCTGGCGGACCGCCTAAGGCGCCTGTCGGGTTTTCGCAACATCGCGGTGCACGACTACCAGACTCTCGACCCGGCGATTCTCGAAGCCATCGTAGCTTCCCGCCTCACCGACCTCGAGGAGTTCGCCGAAGCTGTCAAAATTGCCGCACGTGACGCAGGGAAACGTTAAGACGTTGGTCCATCGAAATGCAGCTACTCATTGTTCGTCACGCCATCGCCGCCGACCAACTCGAGTGGGCCGCCACCGGGTGCCCCGATGACCAACGCCCGCTGACCGGCAAGGGCCGCGCCCGCATGAAGCGAAACGCCGCCGGAATCGTCGCCGCGCTGCCTCATCTGGACGTGATCGGGACCAGCCCCTTCACCCGGGCCGCCCAGACAGCCGAGTTGCTGGCTCGTGCTTACCGCGGGGTCGAGGTCGTCGAGGTGCCCGCGCTGGCATCGGGCGGCTCGCGTGACCAGTTGCTCAACTGGCTCGAGACTTGCGATTCCGATGCGGGCGTCGCCGTGGTTGGGCACGAACCGGATCTCGGATGGCTGGTCGCGTGGTTGCTCGGCGGGGACGGGGTTTCCGCGGTCGCCATGCGCAAGGGCGGCGCCTGCCTGCTCGACTTCGTCGGGTACCCAAGCCCCGGGCGCGCCGAGCTGAAATGGTTCCTTCCGCCGTCGCTGTTGAGGAGACTTGATCCTTCATGACCTCGCGCATGACCTCGCGCATGACCTCGCGCATGCCCTCGCGCACGACCTCGCGCCCGCTGCTCCTGGACATGCCGGTTTTCGAGGCCGCTTCGTTTCTGATTCGCGAACAGCAGGCCGCCGCGGCCGCGGCGCTCGAGCGGATGAAGGACCGACGCGACGTGGAAGCGCTCCACGATTTTCGCGTGGCGATCCGCCGTATGCGAAGCGTGCTTCGCGCGTACCGGCGCTGGCTCGGTGCGGCGGCGAGCCGCAAGTTGCGCCGCAAGCTCGGCGACCTGGCGGCCGCGACCAACGCCGGTCGCGACGCCGAGGTGCAGATTGCGTGGCTGGAAAGCCAGCGTGCCATGCTGCGGCGAGGGGAGCGCAGCGGGCTGAACTGGCTGCTCACGCGCCGGCGGTCCGCACGCCGCGCCGGGTACGAAAGCGCGAGGCGTCACGGCCGCGAGGACTTCGATGAGTTGACCGCGCGAATCTCGGCACGATTGGACGACGGCCGCGGCCCGGGGCCGATGCTGCGCGAGGCGTTGTCGCCACTGCTGCGCGAGCACGCTGAAGCTGTGGAAACCAGCATGGCGGGGGTGCGCGACAGTGCCGACCAGGCCGCGGTGCACTCCACGCGCATCGCGTGCAAGCGCCTTCGCTACCTTCTCGAACCACTGCGAGTCGAATCGGCGGCTGTCAAGGAGTTGGTTCGCGGACTCAAGGTGCTGCAGGACGTGCTCGGGGACCTGCACGACATGCACGTGCTCGACGCCGATCTCGCGCGCGACCTCGACGAAGTGGCCACGGAGAAGGCTCACCGCCTGCGCGAGCTGGCCGTCGCCGGCGACCGCGCGGCGCTCGTGCGCGAACGACGCCGCGACGAGCGCTACGGTCTGGCCACCCTCGACGCACGCGCGCAAGCGCGGCGCGACGAGCTGTTCGCCGAGTTCGAACGCACCTGGCAATCGGATCGCGCGCCGGCGCTGCTGCGGGACGCACTCGCGTTCGCAGGTTCGCTGGCGCCACGCACCATTCCGATCGAGCGTGAACGCAAGTTCCTGCTCACGGCACTGCCCGCCCAGGCGCACGCCGGCCGGATGATGGAGATTCAGCAGGGCTGGCTGCCCGGCCGCACACTGCGCGAGCGGCTGCGGCGCGTGCGCGACGCCGACGGCGAGCGCTTCTACCGCATCCGCAACGTCGACGCGATGCCGCCCTTCCTGATGAGCGTTGTCAGCGCCTCCGACCTGTGGCTGTTCGTCTCCAGCGCCGGGCCGCTGAGCGCGGGTCGGATCGACGCCGACCACGCGTTCCTGCCCTACGAGACCGATGACCGGCTGCACCGCGCGGTCGAGGTCACCGGGCCCGTGTCGCTGCTGACC
>JBHEOD010000214.1:0-3682 GCA_046261745.1 Binatia bacterium | reverse complement strand
ACCTTCAAGGCCGCGGATCTAGGCGCCGCCGAGCCCACGATCCGAGGAATGCTCGCACCCGGCAGAGAGTTCCCAGGGCCCGTGACGCCAGTATCCTCAAGCGACCCGAGGGCAAGACGCTGGAGTTCAAGCGTGATCTTTCTTCCCCGGACGGGGCGCTCAGGACGATCGTGGCTTTCGCCAATACCGCTGGCGGTACGCTGCTGATCGGTGTGGAGGATAAGAGCCGGCACGTTCGGGGTGTCACCGACGCGCTCGACCTGGAGGAGCGAGTGGCCAACGTCGTCAGCGATCGGATCAGCCCCCGCATCGTGCCGGAGATCGAGATCCTGCCTTGGCGCCGGACGCAGGTGCTGGCGCTGCAGATCCATCCGAGCCCGAGCCGTCCGCATCATCTGACCCGGGAGGGACCCGCCGCCGGGGTCTACGTAAGGGTGGGCTCGACCAACCGCCGCGCCGACGGCGAGCTCATCGAGGAACTGCGCCGTTTCGCACGGGGGGAGGGCTTCGATGAGCAGCCCATGCCAGGGCTCGACTCGGAAGCCATCGACTTCCGAGTGGCTTCCGAGTCGTTCGCTGCGATCCGCAAGCTCACGCGCCGCGACCTGGAGACCCTGCGTCTGGTGACGGAACACCAGGGCCGAAAGGTGCCGACCGTCGGCGGAGTGCTCCTCTTCGGCAGGGAGCGCGAGCGGCACTTCCCGGACGCCTGGATCCAGGCTGGCCGCTTCGCGGGAACGGACAAGCGCCGCATCCTCGATGGAACCGAGATCCGCTCCATTCCGGTGCGTTACGCTCCCCACGACCCGGGTCGGCCCCGCGGTGGTCGACGAGACCGACCAGGCGATCCTCGAGAGCCTCAGCGGTGGCCATGGGCTCGGGACGGGTGAGATCGCCCCGGCGATCGGCCTGTCGCCGCGCGCCACGCGCACGCGGCTGGCCCGCCTCGTCGGGCGCGGGCTCGTGCGAGAGATCGGCACCGGGCCGCAGGATCCCAGGCGGCGGTATTTTTTGGCAGAGCAGGAGTGAACTGATCGATGCCCGACCACAACTACTTCTCGAACCTCATCTGGCAGTTAGGCGGACAATGACACGGGCCGTATCCTCAACGTTAATGGCTGTCGGCGCTATCGGTGCCGCCGCGCAGACATTTGCTTACTTCGTCTATTTTGAACCGGCTCTTCTGGCTATTCTCTTCTTCGTCGCTGTCTTTGTCGTGGGCGCGCCACTGCCTCAGCGAGCGGCATGGGTCCGAAGGTTCCTTCGGCCACCTTTATTCGCTTTGAGCACGCTCGCAGCGGCGATGTCCGTCGCCGCGACAGTCATGGGCCTCGACTGGCAACCGCGCTTCATCTCGGCCTCGATCGCCGCCTTCTTTATTTCCGTCGCCTTACTCCTTGCTGGTGTGACAAACCAATGTCTACAACGCGCGACCCCTGTGTTCGCCTTGATCTTCCTTCTCATTTCCTTGGGCTGGTGGTTCTCGTTGGCGCGCGACGACGCGGCATTGCGGGGATCTCAGAGGGTAACCAGTTGGCGGTAGCACGGGCTCCTGCCGCGCCGCCTAACAAGCGCTTGCAGCCGACGCAGCCCGCGCCGGCGTTCTCGCGAGTGCGTTACCATTCGCGTGCGGGCTGCGCGGCTGAAGCGCAAATCCGTTAGACGCCCGGGCAGAGGTGTAGAATGTCCGCATGAGAGACATCGCCGAAATCCGCAAGCTGCCCGTTCCCGAGAGGCTTCAGCTCGTCGGCGAGATCTGGGATTCCATTCTTGAGGATCCGTCGCTCCTTCCAGTCTCCGAAGAACTCGCGCGAGACCTCGAGGCTCGCCTTCAATCGCACCGTGATGATCCCAGTTCCAGCGAGCCGTGGGATTCAGTTGATCGTGAGGTCTTCGGCGTAGAGTGAGCTTGCGAGTCGTCATCCGGCCGGAAGCTCGTGCCGAGCTCTCGGAGGCGGCTACGTGGTATCGAAGCAAATCGCTCGTGGTGGCCACCGCCTTCCGTCGCGCCGTTCGGCAGACCGTCAGCCGCATTGCTGAGCGACCAGGATCGTTCGCGGAGATTCTGCCCGGCATCCGCCGCTACAGCGGCCGCGCCTTCTCCGAAGGCATCGAGACGCACCGGATCGAGCGGCAGTCCGTCCGCGTCTACAGCGTGGCCAAGACCCTCGCCGATCTCTTCAAGGCGCGCAACCGGATCGGGCTCGACGTGGCTGTGGAAGCGCTGCGCGAGGCGTGGCGCGACCGGCGCTTCACGATGTCCGAGCTCGATCGGGCCGCGCGCGCCTGCCGGGTGGAGCGCGTCATGCGCCCCTACCTCGAAGGAGTCGTGGCGTGACCAGCGGACTCGCGCGTTCGGTCCAGACGCGTCTCGTGCGGCACGCGCAGGCGCTCGGCGTGGACCCCAACCTCGTGCTCGCCCGCTACGCGACGGAGCGCCGACATGCTCTACCGGCTCTCGCGTTCGCCGCACGCCGAGCGCCGTTTCTCGCCAAGGAGCTCCGTACCGCTCTCATCGCCGCGGCGGTAACCGGCAGGATCGACGTGCGGGAGGTGGCCCCCGTGGATGCAGGCCGGATTGACGCTCCTGGTTAATAAAGCTATCCTATGTTCGCTTTAGTTAGACCCTGCATTGCTCAACTCAATTGAATAGCGGGGAGCCCGAGGTGAAACGGACGACCGGCAGCTACGAAACCACGTTCGCCGACGGCGAGACGATCAGGGCGTTCGTTCCGTCGCCGCTTCCGCCCTCGCCTCCCCTGGCGGTGGACGGAGCGGTTCGGGACGCCCTGGACGCCGCTCTGCTTGCACTCGGCCGCCTGGACGGTGTCTCCAGCATCCTGCCGGATGCCCACCTCCTGCTTTACGCCTACATCCGCAAGGAGGCCGTCCTCTCCTCCCAGATCGAGGGCACGCAGTCCACGCTCTCCGACCTCCTGCTCTTCGAGATTAGGGAAGCCCCCGGCGTTCCTCTCGACGACGTGACCGAGGTTTCAAACTACGTCCGCGCGCTGGAGCACGGGTTGAAGCGCATCCGCAGTGGATTCCCCCTCTCGAACCGACTGATCCGCGAGGTCCACGAGGTCCTGCTCTCGCGCGGCCGCGGCGCCGGCAAGTCGCCTGGCGAGTTCCGGCGGAGCCAGAACTGGATCGGCGGCACGCGACCTGGCAACGCCCGCTTTGTTCCCCCTCCGCCGCAGCGCGTGGGGGAGGTGATGGGTGCGCTGGAGAAGTTCCTGCACGACGGGAGCTCGCCGAGCACGCTGGTCAAGGGCGCGCTGTGGCACGTGCAGTTCGAGACGATCCACCCCTTCCTCGACGGGAACGGACGACTCGGACGGCTACTGATCACGCTGTCGCTGTGCAGCGACGACGTTCTGCGCGAGCCGCTCCTGTATCTGAGTCTCTACTTCAAGCAGCAGCGCGCTCGCTACTACGAGCTGCTCGATGCGGTTCGCAAGGAAGGAGACTGGGAGGCCTGGCTGGCGTTCTTCGCCGAAGGCGTGGCGACGGTGGCCGAGAGCGCCGTGGCAACGGCCCGCCGCCTGCTCGATCTGGCCGAACGGGATCGCGCCCGTCTCGCGGGCCTGGGGCGTGCCGCGGGATCGGCGGCCGCTGTCCAGCATGCGCTGCTCCGTGCGCCGGTCTCCACGATCCCGCACCTCGCGAAGCGAACCGGCCT
>JBHEOD010000213.1:0-3743 GCA_046261745.1 Binatia bacterium | reverse complement strand
GGCTCGTCTGCACCACTCCGATTCCATAGCGGATGCTGCGCTTGAGGCCGATGGACGAGGCTTCGGCGAAATACCTGGTGGGGCAGGAAACTTCCCCGATGCGGAAGCCGAAGTGCACTACCTGGGCGAGCATCTGGTTGTCGAACACGAAGTCATCGGAATTCTCCTCGAGAGGAAGCGACTCGAGCACCGAACGCGAGAACGCCCGATAGCCGGAGTGGTACTCCGAGAGACGCTGGCCGAGGAGGACGTTCTCGAAGAACGTCAGCGCCCGATTGGCCACGTACTTGTAGGCCGGCATGCCTCCCTTCATCGCGCTCTGGCACAGGATCCGCGAGCCGAGCACCACGTCGTACTCCCCTACCGCGATCATGGCCGCGATCGAGACCAGTAGCTTCGGAGTGTACTGGTAGTCGGGGTGGAGCATCACGACGACGTCCGCTCCGTGGCAGAGGGCTTCGCGGTAGCAGGTCTTCTGATTGCCGCCGTAGCCCTTGTTCTGGAGGTGGACAAGGGTGCGGCAGCCCAGTTCGCGTGCAACCTCGACGGTACGATCGGAACTGCCGTCATCGACGAGAATCACCTCGTCGATGTATTCGAAGGGAATCTCGGCGTAGGTTCGCCTCAGGGTCGCCTCCGCATTGTAGGCGGGCATCACGACCACGATCTTCTTGCCGAACAGCATCTGGATTCTCCCGCGACCCCCGGCCGTAGTCTGCGCGTCGGCCCTCCGCGGTACGTGCCCCGCGGCCCGGGCCGGGCCGTGTGCAGGTGAACGTAGCCGGAATGCGCTCGCGAGGCCAGACAGCAGGACGGATGCCTGCTTCCCGACACCGCTTCTGCATGCGGGCGCTTCGGATGGCGCGTGCCACGCGCTATGCTTGCCCGACAATGGATGCTGAGAAGTTCACCGGAGAGCGTCCCGGCTGGGGCGAAGGCTTCGATTACGACTATGCACGTCACCTCGCCGCCTACCGATTCGCGGCCGGGCGTGCGCCGGGATGCCGCGTACTCGACGCCGGCTGCGGCGAGGGGTTCGGCACGCAAACGCTGGCCGACGTGGCCGACGAGGTGCTCGGCGTCGATTACTCGTCGGTGGCCGTGGCCGAGTGCCGCCGACACTGGAGCAAGCCCAATCTTCGCTTCGAGCAGGTCGACCTCGTCAGCCCCGGAGGTTTCTCGGAAACCTTCGATCTGGTGATCAACTTCCAGGTGCTCGAACACATCGACGACCCCCTGCCCTTCCTGCGCGGCCTGCGCGATCGGCTCGAAGCTTCCGGAACGCTGGTGCTGACCACGCCCAACCGCCTGCGTACGGTCTCGGAGAATCCCTTCCACATTCGCGAGTTCACCGCGGCGGAGCTGCGCGACCTGCTCTCGCAGGTTTTCAGTCGAGTCGAGATTGCGGGCATGCACGGCAACGCGAAAGTCGAGGCTTTCGAGGCCGGACGCGCGCGCGCGGTGCAGAGAATCCTGCGCCTGGATCCCCTCGGCATCCGCAACATGCTGCCGGAGAAGGTCGTGCACTTCGCCTTCGCGCGCCTCGCCAGGGTAGTCCGGCGCCAGGCCCGACCAACAGGCGCCACCGACATGACTCCGGACGACTTCCGCGTCGACTCCGACTCCGTCGACCGCGCTCTCGATCTCGTCGCCATCTGTTCCCGCTAGGAGCGTCGTGAGGCGACGGCGAGAGCTCACGTTCGCGGTAGCCGCCGCGGTCGTGTTCGCCGCTGCACTGGCGTTCTACCAGTCCTTTGCCGATTACGGCTTCCATCGCGAAGACGAAGGCGCGCTGCTTCTTCAGTTCTGGCGCTGGTCCACCGGCGAGACGCCCTATCGCGATTTCCACATGGGCTACACGCCCGGTGTCTACTTCGTTCACAAGACGCTGATGCAGTGGTTCGGGCCCGGCTTGTTGCCGGGCCGCCTCGTGCTCGGACTGGTTCACTCCGTATCGGCGCTGCTGCTGTTCGTGCTCGCGTCGCGCCTGACCAGGTCGTGGAAGTGGGCGTTGATTGCGCCGCTGCTCTACATCGCGGCCGTTCCCGTTCACGGCGGTGGATTTGCCGCCTTCAACATTCCCTATCCCACCTGGTACTGCCTGATGCTCTTCGCGCTCAGTGCAGTGCTGCTGCCGTCGATCGCCGAGCGACCCACGGCTGTGCTGCTCGTGGTCTGCGGCGTACTCGCGGGCGCCGGATTCACGTTCAAGCCCAACGTCGGACTCTTCCAGCTTGCGGCATCGGCGCTGGTCTGCCTTCTTGGTCTGGGCAGGCCGCGGGCGCCGGCGCAGCAGATGCTGTGGTGGGCGTGGTGGACGGCCATCCTCGGCGGCCTGCTTGTGGTCTTCGCGACGACGCCGTCGGCAATTCAACTGGCGGTTTTCCTCGCGCCGGTCCTCGTCGCTGCGGTGGCGGTGGCACGCGACGCATGGAGTCGGCCCGCGCGCGACGACGACATCTCCGTGCTGCTCGCCGGCTTTGCGATGTCAGCGGGATTTCTCGCCGTCTGCATCCCGTGGCTCGCGTGGTCGTACTCCATTCTGGGACCCGACTGGTTCGCCAGACGCGCACTGTTCTTCGGCGCGGGGTTCGAGTCGGTGTACTACCTGTCCGCGCCGTCGCCGACTCTCGGCCTCGTCGCTCTACTGGTCGGTGTGGCGGTCTGGCTGCTTCCCTCACGTCTCGAGCGCGTCGGTCTGCCGGCCTGGATGTTCCCGATCGGCGGCTGCCTGGTATCTGCCGCCGCGTTTGCCGCTCTCGCCGCGACGCAACCGATGCCCGAGGGCCTCTACGCAGCGGTCATGCGAGTGGTCGAACCAGGGTTCTTTGCCGCGGCAACCTTCGTGCAGTGGGCGATGCTGCTGATCTGGCTCGGCCGCCCGGCCGCACGCAGCGCCGCAGCCGATCGCGTGCTCGCGACCACGACGATCTGCGGCGTGATGCTCTACCTGCAGATTTTTCCTCGCACCGACCTGATGCACTGGGTTGCCGCCGCGCCCCTGCTGTTCCCTTGCGCATGCTGGCTGATGCAGTCCCTGGCCGATCGCTGGAGCCGGGGCCGAACCGTGACGCAGCGGCGCGCCGTCGCCGTCGCCGTCGCGCTGCCCATCGTGGCGCTCGCGCTGCTTCGCGTAGGGCATTTCTTCGACGCACGCTGGGACCTCGAAGCAGGTCGCGTCGTGCGCACGCCGGAAACGCGACTTCGCATCCCGCATGCGCCGCTGAGCATCAATGCCGGCAGGGCCGACGAGTTCCGCGACCTCGAACAGACGGTCGACTATGTCACTTCGCACTCGACGCAAGACCAAACCGTGTTCACGTTCCCGGCCCTCGACTATGTTTCTTACTTTTCGCTGAGGAAGCCTGGCAACCGCCACGGCTACTACTTCCCGGGCTGGCCCGGGCACGAAACCGAGGCCGAGGTGCTTTCGTTCGTCGGGGCCCGGCCGCCGACCCTCGTCGTCACGATCTACGAACACCAGCTCTATTTCTCGGCGGCGCCCACCTACTATCTTTTGTTCGCCGACTACTTCGAGCCTCGCTACCACCGCGTGGCAAGGCGAGGGCCCTACGCCATCCTCGCCCTCCGCGCCGACGCACCGTTGCGCACCGAGGATGCGCCGCACGGCCTCTCCCGTCCGGCCGAGGCCATGGCAATTGCCGACGCCGTCGGCGCGGCGCGCATGTCACTTCTCCAGCAGATGCTGACCGACGACGACGCCCGAGTTCGCATCGATGGCG
>JBHEOD010000212.1:0-3766 GCA_046261745.1 Binatia bacterium | reverse complement strand
AGGACGGATCGCCCGAGTCGTCCATGTAGCCGGCGAAGAAGTCCCAACCGAGGGCATAGGGACCGCCGATACCTGCCGGGTCGTTGCGCGGCAGGGTGAGGTGAAACTTGCCGAACAGCGCGCTTTCGTACCCCCTCGTCTTGAGCAGTCTGGGCACCGTCTCTTCGTAGGGATTGACCATCGAGTTGGCGAGATCGGCGGGGCCGAGTGCGCCGAGCACATCGGTGCGGAAGGGGTAGCGGCCTTCGAAAATGGTCGCCCGGCTCGTCGAGCACGCCGGCATCGACCAGGCGTTGCGGAAACGGATCCCCGCGTCGGCGATCGCTTCGAGATTGGGCGTGGCCGGCGGCTGGGCGCCGCCGTAACCGAACATCTGCATCTGGTCCATGCCGACGTCGTCCATCAGGACGAAGAGGATGTTCGGCGGGGAATCCTTCTTCCTGGGCGCTTTGCCACCCGCAGCGGCAGACACATCCGACACGAGTACAGTCAGCGCGACCGCGGTGAGTACGAATCGAAGTGTCATGGTGGAATCCCCTTGCGGACCGTTGCCCTCGGTGTTCATACCTTCGGGTACGGCGTTGAGGCAAATCGCGGAGCGGACGAGCAACTCGTCAAAGCACTCTTGCCGATCTGGAGGCCGTTTCCGAACTTGTTGGGCGAGACGGAACAGCCGTGACGCAGGCGCTGGACCGAAAAACACCGGTTGCCCGGTACCTCGCCGATCAGCCGTCGTTCGCCAGTTCGAACCGTCGTCTCGCGTGTGCGGTCAGAGCTGAGACAGCGGCGAGCAACATGGGAACGGCAGAGTGCGCGGCAGACAGCGAGGTGGCCAGCACGTCCAGGTCGCGGACGTATTCGTGAACCATCCGGTTGCGAAGCTTGCGGACCGTGAGCCAGTCGTCCACCGAGCGAAGCCAGCCCAGCCTCTCTGCGCGAGCCAGGTTGTCGATCACCGTCCCGAGTGGCTCGGCCACGTGCTCAAGCAAAGTCGGTAGCAGTTTGTCGGCTACGGTATCCTGCAAGCGTCCGAAACGAACGACGAACGCATCGACCTGCTCCGCGAGTTGTACGTCGGCCGTCAAGGCGGCAGCTCTCTCTGCGGTCATAGGCTGCGAAAAGAGGCGCTGGTCCGTAAGCGTGAGGTGTTTCGCTTCGAGCTCGACCACCTCGACAAGGAATCGCAAGCGGGCGAGGGGGTCGACGGCGGTGGAGTCGACGCTCAAATCTCCACTCCACTGGCACGAGCGGCGTGATGGACGGGCTGAAGCGTCGTGCCGGAGTCGATGAGAAGGACGTCTACCCTGCGTCCTCCCAGTGCTCGCTCGACGCGCGCCGCGAGCCGGGCCTCGGTCAGTACGCGCGAGTCTACTCGGCGCGGAACATCGATGAGCAGATCAATGTCGCCGCCACGCTTGCCGTCGTCCAGGCGGGAACCGAAGAGCACCACTCGGGCGTCGGAGCCGACTACCTGTTCGGTGAGCGATTTGATGATGGAGCGTTGTTCGTCGCTGAGCCGCATCTGGGGGCACTGTAGCGAGCTTGTGGGGACAAAGGAAAGCAGAGGGACGTAGGCTTCAAGCAACCGCTGTCGGCCACGCCCAACGTCACCGAATCGCCGCCTCCCACGCCTTCTTCCGCTTCAGGAAAAACCGTTCGACGATTACCCACGACAGGATCGCCATCGCGAAGGTGACCGCGAATCGCACGGCGGCGGTCTCGACCGGCCCGGCTGCAAGAATGGCGGGAGTCAGTGTCAGGATGACCGGCTGCTGCCATAGATAGAGGCCGTAGGAGATCTGTCCCGTGGCGGCAAGCGGTCTCCACGCGAGCGTGCGGGCAAGCGCGCCGCCCGGCCAGGCCTGCAGATGAAGGATCAGCATCGCGGTCGCCAGCGCGGTCACCGTGAGTCCGCCGCGCAGGATGCCGGGCGACGGCCAGGTCGTCAGCGTGAACATCAGCGCGAGCACGGCCGCGGCGGCGGCACCGAGCACGGGCGCCGCGCGCCGCCGCCGCACCGCCGCCAGCACCGCCGGAGACTGAAGACTCATGGCGAGGAAGCAGCCGATCAGCAACGCTTCCGCCCTCGTGTCCGATCCGTGGAACGCGCGCGAGAAACCATCGGGATCGCCGGCGAGAACCGCTCGCCACAACGCCGAAGCGACCGCCGCGGACGCGATGACCGCGAGGATCGTGGTGCGCGACAGGTGCCGAAGCATGACGCCCAGCGCGAGCGGCCAGACGATGTAGAACTGCTCCTCGATCGCGAGCGACCACGCGTGGCCGAAGAATCCGAGCGGCTTGATGTAGCCGGCGATCTGCGCCCAGTTGGCCACGTACAGCAGGGTCGCGGCACTTTCGCGCCGGAGTTGGCGAACCTGCTCCGGATACACGAACCACAGCGACCACACGTGCAGGACCACAACGAGAGTCAGCAGCGCGGGCAGCAGCCGCAACGTGCGGCGCATGTAGAAGCGGCCGAGACGGATGGTGCGGTGACCCTCCTGCTCGCGGGCGAGAAGAGTCGTGATCAGGAAGCCGCTGAGGACGAAAAAAACGTCGACGCCGTAGAAGCCGCCCTCGGCCCACGGAAGGTTCGCATGAAAGGCCATGACGGCCAGGACGGCTACGGCGCGGAGCCCGTCGAGGGACGGCTGGTAGGCGAATGCTGCGCGTTCGACTTGAATGGAAGGCTCCCGCGTCGGCCCCGGCGTTGTCGTCGCGAAACCGTGCCGAGTCAACGGCCGGGGCGACTTCCGGCTTGACTGCCGGATCGGCCTCATAGTAACGACGCTGGCTCGTTCCGTGCCGGTCACGGCGCCGCGAAGGCGGCCTTCGCCCGGAATCGCCAACCATGGAATTCATTCTTTCCTTCCTCGTCGCCGGCTTCGCGCTGCAGTGGGCCGCGAGCGTCTGGCCGGTGCGCGTGTTCGAGGACGGCAGGGAAGTCTGGATCGACGTGCTCGCACTCGCGGTGGCGCTCGTGTCCCAGGTGGCCATCGCGTCGGTCGCGTTCCCGGCGATCTCGAGCGTGCAGCATGTCGAAGCCGTCAGCTCGAGCTACCAGTACCTGCGGACGCTTTCGCCGGTGCCGGCGGCCCTCTTCTACTTTCTCGTCGTCGACTTTCTCGCGTACTGGATGCACCGGCTCAACCACGTGCGCTGGCTTTGGCCGACGCACGCGTTCCACCACAGTGCGCGCAACGTCTACTGGGCCTCGGGCATGCGCGGCAGCCCGGTGCATTTCGTGTTGCTGGGGGTGCCGAGCCTGCTCGTGCAGGTGGTCTTTTCGCCGGAGGGGCCGGTGCTGGCGCTGGTCCTCGCGTACGGCGTCGTGCACAACAGCCTCATTCACTCGAACCTCAGGATTCCGGGGCGCGCGCTGAACTGGCTGTTCGTCACGGGCGAGTCGCACATGGTGCACCACGGACGCGACCCTCGCCTTGGCGGCAGCAACTTCGGCTTCCTGTTCACGTTCTGGGACCGCCTGTTCGGAACCTGGACGGATCCACGATCGCTGGCGCCAAACCATCCGCTCGGACTCGACTACGAGATCGGAATCGCCCGTCTCGTTCTCGGCCTGCCCGTTGCCGGCGAATCTCTCGCTCGGCCCGCTGCTGCCGAATCACTCGTCCGGCACGAGAATCGGTTCTGACCTTCGAAAATGGGGTCTGACCCCATTTTTTTCTGGAATCACTCGCCCGGAACGAAATCCGGGTCTGACCCCTTTTCCGCGGCGAACTGGAGGAGAAGGGTGAGGCTGGCG
>JBHEOD010000211.1:0-3829 GCA_046261745.1 Binatia bacterium | reverse complement strand
TGCACGCCGGCATCAATCCGGTCCGGCCAAGCGAGCGCGTGTGCAATCGGCGTACGCATGTCGGGGTTGCTGAGCTGCGCGAGCATGGAGCCGTCTGCGTATTCGACGAGCGAGTGCACGATGCTTTGCGGATGCACGAGCACCTCGATGTCCGCGGGCGGTACGTCGAAGAGCCAGCGCGCCTCGATCACCTCGAGACCCTTGTTCATCAGGCTGGCCGAGTCGATCGTGATCTTGTCGCCCATGTTCCACGTGGGATGGCGCAACGCCTCGGCGCGCGTGACACGTTTCAATTGCTCGAACGTGTGCTCGCGGAACGGACCGCCCGACGCGGTAAGCACGATCTTGCGCACGTGACTGCGATCGTGGCCGGCCAACGCCTGGAAGACCGCGTTGTGTTCACTGTCAACGGGCAGCAACCGGCTGCCGGAGGCGCGGGCGTGGCGCTGAACGAGCTCGCCGGCCACCACCATCACTTCCTTGTTGGCCAGCGCGATGTCGATGCGCGCGTCAATGGCGGCCAGCGTGGGCTCGAGGCCGGCCGCGCCGACGAGAGCAGAAACGAGGATGTCGGTGCCGGACGCGCACGCGACGGCCAGCAATCCTTCCCGACCCGAAAGCACGTTCGGCGCTGCGGCCCCCAACTCAGCGCGCAGTGCGGTGTCGAGATCGACTGCGTCCGAAGGCGACGCGACAGCGACGACGGCGGGCTTGAGCAGCAGCGCCTGCTGCTTGAGTTCGGCGACGCGACGACCTGCCGCGAGTGCGGTGACATGAAAGCGGTCGGGAAAACGGGCGAGAAGAGCAATGGTCTGCGTGCCGATCGATCCGGTCGAACCGAGGATCGAGATGCCCTTGCGTCCAGAGAAAGCCACGCCGGGCTATTAGGTTGCGGCCGGAAGGGTGTCAACGCCACTCGAACGGCGGACGCGCTTCGTCCTCGTCGGGGACGCGTTCGAAACTGTCCATGCCGCGGCGACCACGGAGCGATTGACATCCTGCAGCCTGACTCCTACGGTCGCCGCGCGAGCCGATGGAGAGCGAAGTCGCTTCTCGTCGGGAACGAGGTGCAATTCCTCGACTGCCCCGCAACTGTGAGGGGGGACGAACGTCGCACGAAGCCACTGGGCGCAGGGCTGCCAATGCAGTCCGACGAATGCTCCTGGGAAGGCGCGACGAACGGACGATCCCCAAGTCAGGATATCGACGCGGCTTGCATGGGTTGAACCTTCCGACGGGGAAGGAGCGACCGGGAATGCGGCTGCAAGGTCGCGGCGCGTCCAGTTCGACGCGTTCTCCCGATCTTCCTCCTTTTTCATCGCAAGCGTTCTTCCCTGCGCGGCGGCGTGGTTCACCACGTCGATTGTCCGCTCGCGCGCGAGACCGTTTCGGCGAGGGGCCGAAGGGAGACGAGGAATGCGACAGACCAACGCGGTGACGAGGCGCAGGGCCCGCATGACGGCGATCGCCGCCGTGGTGGCGCTCTGCTTCGTCGCAACGTCGGGGAACGCAGACAGGGCGATCGAGGCTGGGGGCGAGAATCTGGATGCGCAGGTGCCGGTTCCGGAAAGCGAGTTTGAAACCGCACCGACCGAACTCGCGCCCATCCTGATCGACGCGAACAAGGTGGAGGAGAACGCGCTCGTGGAGCGTTCGTTCGAGACGCCGGACGACATCGCGGGCTTCGGCGAAACCATCTTCGCGGAGCCGTCGTGGCGAAGTTTCCAGACCACGGCCGAGTTGCTCGGCCAGAGCGTCGGCGCGCAGATCCGTCGCCAGGGCGGGCGCGACGATTTCTCCACGTTGTCGATCCGCGGCGCGCCCTCCGCGCAGGTCCGCATTCTGCTCGACGGAGTCGCGCTCGGGCGCGCGTCGGACAGTGTCGTGAACCTGGCCGACCTGCCGATCGACACGATCGATCGCATCGAGGTGTATCGCGGCTTCGCGCCGGTTTCGCTGACGCCGGTTTCGGCGGCCGGCGTCGTCAACGTCATAACGCGCGATCCGGGCCATGCGACCGGCAGCGTCGCAGTCGGCGGCGGGTCGTTCGGCACGGCAAAGGTGAATGCAGGCGGAGCCGGGCCGGTGGCAGGAGGGTCGGCGGCGGCGTTCGCGTCATACAGGCATACGGACGGCGATTTCGACTACGTCAACGACAACGGCACCCCGGAGAAAAAGGCGGATGACAGCGTCCGCAAGCGCGAGAACAACGAGAGTGACACGGTGGAGAACCTGCTGCGCTGGCGAAGCAATCTCACCGACGACCTGAAGCTGCAGATCCGCAACCACCTCTTTTACAAGGATGAGGGTGTTCCCGGAGTCGTGTTCTACGATCCGAACGCGCCACCCTTGTTGCCGAAATCCCGGCTGGAAACGGTTCGCGACATTGCAGCCCTCGGGCTCGGCAGCAGGGACGGCCGCTGGAACGCCGAACAGATCGTCACGTGGGAAAGCCAGAAACTTTCGGACACCGGCTCGCCGTCCGCCGACAACACGTCGGAGACGACCGCATCCACAACCGCCGTGCGATGGGGCCGCCCTCTCCCGGCGGCGAACTGGTTCTCGGGCAGCGCCGAGTACACGTGGGAAGGCTTCGACCAGCGCAATCCGTCGTCGCCGAACGCCGAGGCAAATCGCTCGTCTCTGGCGATCGCGGCGGGCGACGACTGGACCGTTTCCGCGTTGCGCACCACGTTCAGCATGCAGCTGCGGCACCAGGAACTCTGGAATGACTCCAACGACGAATCCTCGGGTGACAGTTCCGATCGCTCGACCGATCCGCGCGTCGGGCTGCGCTGGGAACCGCTGGGTGGTCTTGCGATCAAGAGCAACGTCTCCACGTATTTCCGCCCGCCCAGCTTCGACGAGCTTTTCGGAAGCAACGGCTTCACCACGGCCAACCCGGCGCTCACCCCGGAGGAGGGACTGACCTGGGATGCGGGTTTCGAGTGGACGGGCCGGAAAGATCCGTTCGGCAAGCTCGCCATCAGCTACTCGTACTTCGGCAGCAACATCGACGACGTGATCGTCGTGGTCCTGACGTTCGACCGCACCGCCAAGGCGGTGAACGAAACACGCGCGAGGATTCGCGGCCACGAGGCGCGCGTCGAATGGCAAGGGCCCGCCGGATTCGCGCTGTCTGCCAATTACACGCACCAGGACGCCGAGAACCGCGCCAGCGCCGCCGAACTGCGCGGCAAGGAATTGGCAGGCCTGGCCTCCAACGAAGGATGGGTGCGCGTGAGTTGGGGGCGCGGACCCGTGGTGCTGGCGTACGACGTGGACATCACCGGCGCGCACTTCACCGACAGCGAGAATCACGAACCGTTGCCGTCACGTTCGGTGCACAACGTGTCGACCGTGCTCGGCCCGTTCTGGAAAGGTTGGCGGCTGACCCTGGAAGCCAACAATCTCGGCGATTCGCTGGTACCCGACCAGATCGGCTTTCCGCTGCCCGGCCGGTCGTTCTTCGCCGTCGTCAGCTGGTCGATGCCGCCGAAAACCGGAGAGTCGAATGCGCACTGAAGGACGAGCTTCGATGTCGAGGCTTCTGGTCGGCGCAGCCATGGTGCTGGCGCTCGCCTTGCCGGCGCGTGCGCTCGCGGCGCTGTGCGGCGATGCGGGCGGCGACGGCTTCTTCTCCGCCTCGGACGCTCTGGCGACCCTTCGACTTGCGGTGACCGGCGGGTACGACCGGCGCGGCGACGTGATGCCTCGGCTCGGCAACGGCGCCTCCTTCTCCACCGGCGTGGCCGCCTCCTTCTCCACCGGCGTGGCCGCCTCCTTCTCCACCGGCGTGGCCGCCTCTTCGGCCGGCGACGACAAGATC
>JBHEOD010000210.1:443-3872 GCA_046261745.1 Binatia bacterium | reverse complement strand
CGTGGTGCTCTATGCCGCGTTCTGGGCGGCGAGCGTTCGTTACGAACTGATCGGCCTCACGCCCGGGTTCGTGCTGATGGCGGCCGTGACTGCCACCGGTTGCGCGCTGGCGTGGCGTCACAACGCCGAGCTGACGGCGCTGCTCGCACTGGCCGGAGGTTTCGCGACGCCGCTGTTGCTCTCGAGCGGCAGCGACCGGCCGTTCGGCCTGTTCGGCTATTTGCTGATGCTCGACGCAGGCATCGTCTACATCGCCACCAAACGCGAATGGCCGCGCACCGCGATGCTCGCGCTGGCCGGCACGGCGATCTACCAGGCAGGCTGGATCGGCACGCGCATGGGCCCCGATCGCCTGTGGCTCGGACTCGCCGTGCTCGGCGTGTTCGCGCTCGTGTTCGCGGCCGCCGGACGTCGCATGGAGGAGAAGGGAGTGGAGTGGCAGCTCACGCAGTCGGCCGCCATCCTTTTCCCATTCGCGTTCGGCGTGTACTTCGCGATGGACGCGCGCGTTGCGACGCAGCTCCTGCCGGTCGGGCTGCTCTTCGTGTTGCTGAGCGCCACGGCGGCCTGGCTTTCGCGCGCGCAACGCAAGTACGGGCTTTCCATCGGCGCGGCGGCCGGCGGCCTTGGCGTGTTGCTGGCTTGGAGCCTTTCGCCGCCCGAGTCGATCGGGTTCGTGTGGCAGGTCATCACCGTGGCCGTCAGCCTCGCGCTCGTCTTCCACGTGTTCGTGGAACTGGAGAGCGACCGCCGCGGCTGGGACGGACCCGCCGTGGCCGGTGTGATGGCCGTCGTCGGGCACGGTGCGGTGCTGACGGTCGCCATGTCCGGCACGATCGCGGCGGTGTGGCCGTGGATCGGTGCGTGGACGGTTCTTGCCGCGCTGCTCGTACGCCAGGGTTCGTTTGCCGGATGCGAGGAACTCGACTTGGCGGCGCCGGTCCTGTTCGCGCTCGCCGTGACCACACTCGACAGCGTGCACGGTGGACCACAGGGCGTGCTCGCGCCTGTCACTTTCCTGATGGTCTCGCTCGCCGCCGCCGCCGCGTACCAGGGGGTCGCGATCTGGCGAGGCGGCAAGACGAGCCCTCCGTGGGCGGACCATGGCGCCGGCGCCATGGCCGGTCTGCTGCTCGCCGCGTGCGCGTCCACTCCGGGCAGCGTATCCGCGCCGGCCTATCTCGGCGCGACGCTCGCGTTTGGGCTGATGATGGCACTGGTCGCGGCGCGCACCGGCGCGGGCGGCTGGCTTCTCGGCGCTGTTGCCATGACGGCCGCAGCTCACGGCTCCTTCACGACGAGCACGCACGCCGCTTCCGACGCGGGGCTTGCGCTCGCGGCCGGCGCGGCCGGCGTGCTCGTGTTCACCGCGTGGCCATTCGTGGCCGGCGCCAGGCTGCGCGCCGACCGTTTTGCATGGTACGCCGCCGCGCTGGCCGGGCCGCTGTGGTTCCTGCCGCTGCGCAGCTCGTTCGTCACGCAGTTCGGTGACTCTGCGATCGGCGTGCTGCCGCTCGCGCTCGGCGCCGTCGCGCTCGTCGCGGCATTCCGTGCACGCGATGTCGTCGAAGGAGACGCCCGTGTTCGCACCACCGCTCTGGCATGGCTGGCCGCCGTTGCGCTGGGCGGGGTGAGCGTCGCGATTCCGCTCCAGCTCGAGAAGTCGTGGATCACGATGGGCTGGGCTCTCGAGGGCGTGGCCGTTCTCTATCTATGGACGCGGCTCGATCACGTCGGCCTCAAGTACTTCGGCGTTGCGCTGCTGGCGGCGGCAACGGTGCGCCT
Source organism: Binatia bacterium (assembly GCA_046261745.1). Lineage (GTDB taxonomy): Bacteria > Desulfobacterota > Binatia > UBA1149 > CAITLU01 > DATNBU01. The sequence continues at coordinate 2,087 of JBHEOD010000210.1, read as the reverse complement.
GGTCACCAACCCGGCCGTGCTCGGCTACTACCCGCGCCCCGAGTGGCGAATTTTCAACTGGCTGATGTACACCTACCTCGTGCCCGCGGCGGCGCTGCTGGCCTCGGCCTCGCTGCTCGAGCGCTTCGAACTTGCACGCGCGAACAAGCTGGAACGCGACGTCGTGTATCCCCACGGGCTTGCGGTTGGTGCGATCGGTTGCGCGCTGGCGGCGCTGGCCGTGATCTTCGTGTGGCTCAACCTCGCCATCGCCGACTGGTTCGCGACCGGCCCCGTCCTCACGTTCAACCTGGAGCGCCTGCCGGCGCGCGACCTGACGACTTCGCTCGTATGGGTGCTGTATGCGCTGGTGCTGCTCGGCATCGGAATGGCGCGCGCCAGCAGCGGGCTGCGCTGGGTGAGCCTCGGGCTGCTGATCGTCTCGATCGCCAAGGTGTTCCTGCACGATCTCGGCGAACTGCGCGACCTTTATCGCGTTGCATCGCTCGTCGGCCTGGCGGTCTCGTTGCTGGCGGTCTCCATCGCGTACCAGCGCTTCGTGTTCCGCGCGCTGCCCGCCGAGGAAGAATCGTGAACCGGCTGGTCCTGCCGGCGCTCGTCGCCGTCTGCTCCGTCGCCGGCATGGCCGCCGCCGACTCGCTCGACCTGCACAAGGCTCTCGAACGCAAGGCGGCTGTAGTGGTCGAAGCGCCCGGAGGCCTGGTCCGCCTGCCGCTGCCGGCCGGGGTGCGCGCGCATTGCCAGCCCGATCTGTCGGACCTGCGCGTTCTCGATGCGCAGCAACGCGAAGTGCCGTTCCTCGTTGACGAAGCCGGCGGGGCGACGCCGCCGTCCTCGCAGTCGGTGGACGCCGTCGTCGCCGAAGCGTTCCGCGAGGAACACCGGCCCAAGGACGCGCCGCCGCTGCGCCGCGAAACGTTCCTGCTCGAGATGCCGAAGGACTTCGACGTGTCGCTGCCCTGGTCGCTGCGCGTGGTGACGCCTGCGCGCGACTTCGTGCGTCGCGCCGAAGTCAGCCAGCAACGCGAGGATGGCGAAGCGTTCCCGCTCGTCGAAGCCCGCTCCATTTTCCGGCTGGCCGGCGGCGCTCGCGTCCGCACCAGCCTCGAGTTGCCTGGGCTTCAGCGTGGCCGGCTGTTCGTGACGCTCGAAGGCGAGGACGACGCTTACCTGTCGCCGGGTTTCCGATTCGAACGCACGTCGCAGGCTACGGAAGCTGCGCGTCTGGGCGTCCCGCTCGCCGAACGCTCACGGCGCCACGAGGCGGGAAAAACGATCCTCGTGCTCGCTCGCCCGCCGGGAATCGTCCCGGAGCGAATCCGGTTCGACGCCGCCGTCTCTATCTTCGCGCGCGCGGTCGTGGTGCGCGACGTGCTCTCGACCGGGCGCAGGATCGTCGTCGGGCACGGAGCGATTCGCCGCCTCGATGCCACGGACGAGAAGCCGCAGCTCGAGATCGACGTGCATCCGGCCCGCGGAGGCGAACTCGAGATCGAGATCGACGACGGCGACAGTCCGCCGCTCGAAGGCTTGAGAGCGGCGGCGGTGGTGCGCGAACTCGCGCTCGTGTTCTCGCTTCCTTCCGGGAGCCCCGACGCGACGCTGCTCTTCGGCGGCGGCCGCACGCGCGCGCCCCGCTACGAC
>JBHEOD010000210.1:0-433 GCA_046261745.1 Binatia bacterium | reverse complement strand
GCGCGCGCGTCGGCGAGATCGTTGCCAACCCGGCTTTCGAGGAGCGGCCGCTGCTCGGTTTCGCGATGCGCCCCGGCGCGGCACTCGACGCTCGTGTGTTCGCGTACCGGCGACCGGTTTCGCTCCCGCCCTCGAGGACAGGCCTTGCCCGCATCCGCCTCGAAGTTGAGGACCTCGCGGCAGCCGCGCCCGACCTCGCCGACCTGCGCATCGTTGACGCCGAAGGACAGCAGTGGCCGTACCTGCTCGAGCGCGATGCAGTCGTCGCCGCCGTCCCGCTCGAAATCGCGCAGACCGAGCGCGAGGCCCGGCAGGTCCGCAGCACGTTGGTTCCGAACTCGACGCCGCTGCGTCTTGGAGGCATCGAGGTCGACGTCGATGCCGCATTCGTCGACCGGGCGTTCACGCTGTCCGGCCTCGACGAGGGCGGCAA
>JBHEOD010000021.1:25158-34887 GCA_046261745.1 Binatia bacterium | reverse complement strand
GTCATGCCACCAGTGTGGCCCGGAACCTGACATTTCTACTTTGGAGAAACCTGACATCTCTATATTGGAGCTACAGGAGCCGCAAAGGCAACGTCTGATAAGATATATTATGTAAACTACGATGCGGGGTCCGGGATTCGGGCCTATTCCCAGCCGGCGACGGCTCCCCTCTGGCAGAAGACCGCAAAGCTATTGGATTCGCGGGCTTTCCAGTCCGCCACGGGTGAATCAGTAGATTGGGGCCGGTACGGACCTCCGTTCCGAAATCCGTACCTGTCCCCGATTTCCCCGGCTTTGCGGGCTCAGACTTTTTCGAAGGGATCGAAGAGCTTGGCGTACTCTTCGAACGCGAAGCGGTCGGTCATGCCGGCGATGTAGTCCGCGATCACGCGAGCCATCGTCGTCTCGCCGGTTGCCCGCTCCACAATGTGCGGCGGCATCTGGCGCGGGTCGTCCATGTAGGCTTCGAAGAGCCCGCGCATCACGCGCGAGGCCTTGGCTCCCATTCGGCGCACACGCTGGTGCATGTACAGGCGCTCCATCAGCCTGGCCTTGAGCGCCTTCACCTTGCCGTCCAGGTCGGCGCTCGGGCCGGCGATCGGCGGCATGGCTCGGCGCAGGTCGTCAATGGTCTCGATGCCGAGGTCGCGGATGCGACCCTCCACAGCCTCGATCAGGTCGCTGACCAGCCGGTCGATCACGCGGCGGACGGCCTGGTAGCGAAGGACCGAGAAACTCGAGCCCGGGCAATCCCGACGAGCTTCGGCAAAGGCGTCGTCCCAGAGCTCGATGCCCTCGAGGTCCTCGACGGTGATCAGGCCGGATTGAATGCCGTCGTCGATGTCGTGGGCGTTGTAGGCAACCTCGTCGCAGTAATCGACAATCTGGGCCTCCAGCGGTGGCGCGCTCGATGCGTCGAAGTCCGACACCCGCGGACGGTCGAAGCGACCCGAATGCTTCACAATACCCTCGCGCACCTCGTACGTGAGATTGAGGCCGTCGAAGTCCGGGTAGCGCTGTTCGAGTACCTCGACGATGCGCAGGCTCTGGCTGTTGTGATCGAAGCCGCCGTGGTCCTTCATGAGGTCCGCCAGCACATGCTCGCCGGCGTGCCCGAACGGCGTGTGACCGAGATCGTGCGCAAGCGCGACGGCTTCGGCGAGATCGCGATTGAGGCCGAGCATCGCGGCCACCGTGCGCGTGATCTGCGCGCACTCCATCGTGTGCGTCAGCCGCGTTCGGTAGTAGTCGCCCTCGTGATTGACGAAGACCTGGGTCTTGTACTCGAGACGCCTGAACGCGCTCGAGTGAATGATGCGGTCGCGGTCACGCTGGAACGCGAGGCGAAAAGCATGTTCGGGTTCGACCACCGCGCGACCGCGGCTGTCCTGCGAGCGCATCGCATACGGCGCCAGCAGTGCCCTCTCCTGCTTCTCGAAAAATGCTCTGTCCCGGTTCGCCATCGGCTTCCGGCGGCCGTTCTCAGTTCCCGAGCGTCGTCGTGGTGGTTGTGGTTGTCGGCGTGAGCGACGGCGCGAAGAACACGTCGGAGTAATCCGAGTCGACATCGCTGTCGTCTGTATCGCCGAACACCCCGCAATTCGTACCGTTCGAGTTGCACGCGATCACGCGCTGGCCCACCGGATCGGCGATCAGGACGTCGGCGGTCGTGAACTCGGCAGACGGGTTCACCGCGATCGCGCTCGGGCTTCCGGGCGCGAGAAGGTTGTCCGACGCGGCGCTGAAATTGCCGCAGTCGTTGCCGTCCGAATCGCAGCGAACGATACGGCCTGCAAGGTCGGCGATCAGCAGGTCGTTGTCGTCGCCGACGAAGTCGATGTCGACCGGCTCTTCGGTCTCGGTGTCGGTCTCGCCGAGAATGCCGAGAGCGGCCCCGTTCTGGCTGAACTCGCGGACGCCGGCGTTGGGCCCGTTGGGGTAGACCACGAGAAGATTGCCGCTCTCCGGAGAGAAGCGCATCGCCACCGCGCCGGGCCCGACATCGCCGAACAGCCCCACGAGCAGTCCCGACGTTCCGTCGAACATGAGCACCCTGCCGGTGATCTCGGCCACGTAGAGGCGGCCGTTTTCCGGATTGAAGGCAATGGCCACCGGGCTGGTGGCGAAGCGGTCACTCTCGCCGAAAGCACCGAGAATCTTGCCCGTGCGAAGATCGAACACGCGCACGACGCGCAGATCGTCGTCGATGACAATGAGGTTGTCGCTCACCGGATCGGCCACGCCCTGCGTGGCATTCGGCGCGAACTCGCCCGCGTCGGTGACTTCACCGAGGAAAGCTCCCTCGGTGCCGCCGAACTGGTAGAGGCTGCTGGTCACGAAAAGCGACGGGTAGGTGTTGAGTACGCGAGTGCTGGTGCCGTTGGACTCGCTGCCGATGGCCGTCAGGCGAACCGAGAACGGACCCGCGACATCCGCGAGGAAGGTCGCTTCGTTGCCGACATCTCCCTCCCCGAGTCCGCAGATCCCTGTGGTGCAGTCGGAAGAAGTTGTCCCGGAATTGCGCTGGCAGGTGCCCAGGTCCACGCAGTCGTCGTTGTCGTCGCAGAAGCGCGACTCGTCGTTGCTGCAGTGGTCGTCGTCGTTGGTTTCGCAGATCTCGTCGAAATTGTCGCGGCAGTGATCGTCGAAGTCGGTGGTCTCGCTGCCGCCCTCGGTGATTCGCCAGAGGAACTCGAGGTCCTCCGCGTCGCCGTTGGGGTCGGTGCTCTGGCTGCCGTCAAGAAAGAAACGCTGGCCCACGTCCACCAACTGCTCCTGGGCGTCGATGACGACGTTGGGAGGAGGCGGATTCGAGTTGCCTCCCCCACCGCCGCAGTGGGCGGCGAAAAGCATCGCGGCCGCGATCAGGGGAGTGAGCAGGCGTGCCGTTGCCGGCGAGGCCGGCTTGGTGGAATCGGAGGGAGAACGACGAGAAAAGGTAGTTGGCACCGGCTCAGGCCCCTTGTTTGCAGCCTTGCTGCGTTCGAAAGTCGCGGCACCTTAGCGGCGCAACCTGCCGGTTTCAAAGCCGTCGCGGCGAATTCCGGGCTCTGTGCACGGCGGCGGGCAAGGCCCAAGGGCATTCGTTCGGGCAGCTGAGCATCGCAGCGAATTCCGGGCTCCCTGCAGGGTGCGGGTCGGGGCCTGCGAATGCGCCTTCAGCAGTTGCGCGAGGCCGCCCCACGGGCACGGGGCGACTTCGGCCGAACGGCGCCTCCAACGGTGCAGAAGTTGCGAACGGCCGCAGGGCGCAAAGCGATCGAATCCTGCCATATGATGGTGGGATGATGCTCCGACCGATGCTCCCCTTCGTCGCCCTCCTCTTCTGCACGGTCCTTGGCACGGCCGCTGCTCACGCCCAGTCCGCACCGTGCGGCGGGCCCTTCGATACGTGGCTGGCTGCGTTTCGCCGGGAGGCTCTGTCGCAGGGCATCACGGAGAAGACGCTGGCGGCCGCCGCGCCGACGATGAAACCCGATGCGGCGGTGCTGCGCATGGATCGCGGGCAGCAGGTCTTCTCGCAAACCTTCGTCGAATTCGCGACGCGAATGGCCGAGGGCTACCGCATCCCGCAAGGCAAGGAGCGCATCAAGAAGAACGCCGCCATCTTCACGCGGATCGAACGGGACTTCGGAGTACCGGCGCCGGTGATCGTCGCGTTCTGGGCGCTCGAGACCGATTTCGGCGGCAACCTGGGCGACGTGCCGACGCTGCGCGCGCTTGCGACACTCGCCCACGATTGCCGCCGTCCCGACCTGTTTCGTCCGCAGCTCATCGCAGCGCTTCGCATTCTGCAAAGCGGCGATCTGACGCTCAACCAGATGAAGGGCCCGTTCGCGGGCGAGCTCGGCCAGCTCCAGTTCTTGCCCACCCACTACGTCGACTCCGCCGTCGACTATGATGGCGACGGACGACGCAATCTCATCGGCAGCACGGCCGATGCGCTGGCATCGGCGGCAAACTATGCGGCCAAGCTCGGCTGGCGACGCGGTGAGCCGTGGCTCGAAGAAGTCCGCGTGCCGGCCGAATTTGCGTGGGAAGAGAGTGGACTCGACGTGAGGCACCCGCGCTCGCGATGGGCGCAGTGGGGCGTGACGCGCGCCGGTGGCGGCGAGCTCCCACGCGACGGCCTGGAGGCTTCCCTTCTGTTGCCGATGGGGCGCCGCGGCCCGGCGTTCCTCGCCTACCCCAACTTCCACCTCGTCTACCTCGAGTGGAATCAGTCACTCGTGTACGCGACGACCGCCGCGTACCTGGCAACCCGCATAGGCGGTCAGCCAAGGATGTCACCCAGCGGCAAGGTTGCGTCGCTGAGCGTGAGCCAGATGAAGGTGTTGCAGCAGGAGCTGGCCAAACGCGGCTACGAGATGGGCAAGATCGACGGCGTGCTCGGCGGCAGGACCCGCCTCGCCGTGCGCGACGCGCAGAAGAAGCTGGGGATGCCGGCGGATGCGTATCCTGACGCTGAGCTGCTGCGGCGGCTGCGACCCGGCTCGAAATGAAGCGGTGGAAGTGCCCCCGACTGGACTCGAACCAGTGACCCCAGGATTAGGAATCCTGTGCTCTATCCACCTGAGCTACGGGGGCGCAGGGAGGAACGGCGTTTCTTAGCCCGGGCGGCGCCAACGTTCCACCGCGTTACCGCGATCAATGAAGGCCGTCCGTTCGCCGCCTCTCGCCGCCGTGAATGGGGTCAGACCCCATTTCCCTCACCGGTCTGCCTGCGATTCCGGAAATCCGTACCTGTCCCGGATTTCCGGGGCGGACTTCAGGTCAGCTGGAGTCGCCCTCGCCCTTCGCCGCCTTCCAGCTCGAACTCGCGGAAGGATGCCCGCCCGTTTCGTCGCTGGAACAGGCTGACGGCGATCAGCCACACGCGCACGACGCGCGCCGGCGGGTCGCCAATATAGTGCAGGTAGTCCTGGTGAAGATTGCGCTCCTCCTTGAGCCACGTGCCGAGGCCCTTGTTGCCGCAACGGATCACCACGTGGAACTCGCGGTCCTTCCACGTGGCGAGCGGGCACCAGTAACCGGTGCCGACAGGAAGCTCGGGACTCCACGTGTAGGTAATGTCGCGACCGTTCTCGAACTCGACGGCGACGCTCAGGTAGTCGTGCGACAGGGCCGTGTTCTCCGGCAGTGTCGACGGCAGCTCGTCCACCTTCCATGACCACCGCAGGCGCGTGGTCTGCGTGAGCTCGAACGCGGCGTCGTGCTGGAGGATGCCGACGTTGCGATGCGTGTGGCACGAGATGCACGGCTGCCCGTCTTCGGTGCTGCTTCGAAAGATCTCGCTGCGTCCGAGGAACCACAGGTAACGCCAGCCCGGCGGCGTCTGCACGTCGTCGACGAGTCGCTGATGTTCGTCGGCCAGCCGGCCTCCCGCCGCGGGTGCCAGCGCGGCGAGCCCGTCGACCGCCGGTCCCTTCCAGCGAACGACCACGACGGTCATTCCGCCCGTGTACTTGCCGTACTCTTCGAGCGACGTGGAGACGCGGCCGCCGGGGTCGCCCCACTGGCCTGGAAAATTGTTCGCAAGGTAGAACCGGCCGCGCGACTCGCAGCGGAAGCTCGTCGTGTCTCGCGTGCCGTTGAAGATGGCCGCGCTGTCGCCGACGCGCATCCAGAGCTGGAACTGGGGGCCGATCCAGACATCGAGGGCGTCCGACAACACGACGCGGCCGCACGCGATCGTCGTGACCCACTCCCCTTCTTCGAGTTCGAGGCCAGTGTCCGACCAGGGCAGGTCGGTGGCTTCGACCTCATACAGCCTCGCGTCGGACACATACGTCGTCGGCAACGACTGGGAAAAACCGGCGAACCAGCGGCGCAGATCTTGGCGTTCGGAGGCGCACGCGGCGGAGGGCGCCTCTGGAGCGCCTGCTTTTCGGGCCCGGCGCACGTCCGCCCAGCGACGAGCGGCTACTCTCAGGTCCTGTGCGATTGCCATGGAGACCTCCTGCTGCGCTCGCGCCGCGGCTTTGCTCGCTGCTTATCGCGTCCGTGCGACCGGTTCGCAAGGCCGCAGCCTCGAAGCATGACCAGCACTTCGGCCGATGGGCCAGATGCGCGGGCTCCTGCGCGTGCCAATGCGAGGGCCGATGCGAGGACGCGCGTGCCGATGCGCGCCGCCAGGTGAGCGTTGCCGCCGCATCCGCGCTAGCATCGCGACATGCAGCGTCCGGGTGTGCTCGCGGCGGCCCTCCTTGTGGCGGGCCTCACCGTGGCCGTCGCCGCGCCATCCCTCCGCTACGATTTCGTCTACGACGACGAGGCTCTCATCCTCGAGCGCAAACCTTTTTGGGAACTCGGCGCCAGCGCCTTTCTCCAGTCCGCACCGTGGGTCACCGGCCGTCACCTCACCGCCGTCTCGCTCGACCTCGACCGCCTCGGCACCCGGGGAAAGCCTGACGCCTTCGCCTTTCACCGCACCAACCTTCTGGTCGCGTCCCTGCTCTCGGTGATGGTTCTCGCCTTCGCGCTCCGCCTCGGGCTGTCCTTGCCGGCGGCGACCATGGCCGCAGCCATCTTCGCGGTCCATCCCACCCACGTCGATGCCGTCGTATCCATCGTCGGCCGCGCGGAACTGCTCGCCGCCGCCGGAACTCTCGCGGTGCTGCTGATCTGCGTCCGCCCGCGTACGGGCGGCGCGACGGCGGGCGGCGCGTGGGTTGCGCTGGGCAGTGCCGTCTTCGGCACGCTCGCGATGCATTCCAAGGAGAGCGCCCTCGCGCTGCCCCTGCTGGTCGTGCTCGCCCGCGGGGTGCTCGGAAGCCGGGTTGCGTGGCTCCCTGCCCTGGCCGGCTGCGGCGTCGCGATGCTCGGCTGGTTGGCCGTGACCGGGGCCTCGATGGCATCGGTCGACAGAACACAATTCGTCGACAATCCACTAGTTTACGCGCCGATCCTCGAGCGAATTCCGAAGGCGCTCGCGGTGCTGTGGCACTACGCACTTCTGCTCGTGTGGCCGCATCCTCTGCTGCTGGACCGCTCCTTCGCCGAGACGAATCCATCCCTGGTGGCAGGATGGATGGCGGCGCTGGCGTGGACTGCCGCCGCCGCCGCGTTGTGGACTTTCCGCCGTCGCGCGCCGCTGGTCGTCTTCGCGCTCGCGTGGTTTCCGGTTTCCTTCGCAATCACCGCCAACGTCGCCAAGCCAATCGGCACCATGATGGCCGAACGGGTGTTGCTGCTTCCGTCGCTCAGTGTGTGCTTGCTGGCGGGCTTGGCGGTGGGCTCTCTGGCACGCACCCGCGGCGGACGGCTGGCAGCGGTGCTTGTGGTCGCCGTGGTGGTCGCCGTGCTCTTCGGCCTGTATCGCGAGCGCGCGGCGCCGTGGCAGAACGGCGACGTCTACTTTGCCGCGTCGGCGGCCGGGTCGCCGCGCTCCGCGAAGGCACAGTACGACTACGGCAACTGGATGCTTCGCAAGGGTAATCGCGAGGAGGCCGAGGCGGCTTATGCGCGCGCGCTGGCCATCGTTCCCGATTTTTCACGGGCAGCCTCGTACCGCGCCGAGAGCATGGCCAGGCGCGGAGATGCGGGCGGCGGCGCGGACGTCTATCTGGCGTACCTCGCCCACAGTCCTGAGGATTGGGGCGCCGTCACGAACGTGACGCGGCTGCTGCTCGACGCGGGGCGCCCCGAGGAGGCCGTCGACTGGGCGCGCAGGCTGGTGACGCTCCGGCCGGAAGATCCGCTGTCGATCGACACGCTCGTGCTGGCCGAGACGGCGGCGCGGCGGGCCAGGGAGCGGGCGGGCTCGGCCGCGGCGCCGGAGTCGCGCTAGCCCTCGCGATCGTCGCCGGGCGGTCGGTCCACCCGTCCCGCCCGTTTTCCTCGGTCGTCAATCCTTGAACGCCAGGTCGCGCAGAGGCAGTCGGTGCTTGCGTAGCAATCGGTAGAACTCGAACCCGCCAACTGTTCGGCGGGACTGAATTTCGCGGCGCTGACGCCAGACCTCCGGCAGCCGCACCATCGCCGCCGCGTAAGCCCTCACGAGGATGCTCAGCATCGCGCCGCGCGAGTAGTCGCGCGAGAACGTGCTCGACATCCCTACGCCGCTGGCGGCCGCGTAGCCCTGCCCCGCGTATCGCGCCAGCGTCCACAGCGGGCTCAGCACGAGGAACCGCAGCGGCAACAGCCTCACCGCGTTCCAGATGCGGTTGCGCTCGACGAGGTAGGCTTTGAAGGCCGAGTGATAACCGCTGGTGATCGATTTCTTGTGGAAGGCGACGGCGCCCGGCACGTAGCGGCAGCGCCAGCCGCGAAGCTGGCCCCGCAGCCCAAGGTCGAGATCCTCGAGGTAGGCGAAGTAGGCATCGTCGAAGAAGCCCACTTCCTCGATCATTCGCCGGCGGTAAAGGGCGGCGCAGCCGTTCGGGCAAAGCACCTCTTCGGCCTCGTCGTACTGACCGCGGTCCTTCTCGAGCCAGCCGCGCGAGCGGCAGATGCCGTCCGGGTAGACGAGCAGGCCGGTCGAGTCGAAGACGGTGCGGCGGTCGAACATGCGCACGTTGGCCGCGAACATCCCGAAGTCGAGATCGCGGTCGGCCGCCGCGGCCATCTCCGCCAGGAAATCCTCGTGCAGTTCGGCGTCGTTGTTGAGGAGGAGGATGAGGTCTCCGCGGGCCCGTGCCCAGGCGACATTGTTGCCGCCGCAGAAGCCGGCGTTCTCGGCCAGCGCCAGTACCTGGACTTCCGGAAAGTTCTCGCGGACGAAGCCCGCGCTGCCGTCGACCGAACCGTTGTCGACGAGGATCACCTCGAAGTCGCGCAGGCGCTGCCGTCTGATGGACTGGAGACAGTCGGCGACGAGATCGCGCCCGTTCCAGTTGAGGATGAGGATGGAGAAGCGAGGCATGTCGCGCCGGTCGGCTCCGTGGCGGCCGCGTAGCTGCGCGCCTTCGTGGGCGGTCTGGCTCAGCAGCGCCGGACGAATCCGCCGCCGGCTCGCGGCCCTACCCTGCTTTCCACCAGCCCGTCAGCCTTGGCGAGCAACTCTTCGCCGGTGCAGTGCTTTTCGATCATCAGGGACAGGTCGCTGAGGTCGTGAAGCAGCATTTGTTCGGCCTGCGAGCGCGCGGCTGGGTCGGACAGGATGTGGATGAGGTCGAGCACGAGGTCTTCGAGCTCGAGGCTCTCAAGCTCGACGGCGATCTCGAACGCGCGATCCACCGTGACGGGTGTGGCTGCCTCGTGGTGAAGCGCCTCGATCACGGCGGCGGCCTCGCGCACGGCGGAGTCTTCCACTTCGAAACGGAGCTCGTCGCCGGCCTGCTTGAGAAGGGCGTCGATGAGGGCGAGAGCGCCGACGTGGCCGGCCTCGTGCCGGGCCATCGACATCCAGAAGCGATGCAGGTCGGCGTCCCCGCGGAACGTCGCCGCCAGTCGCGTGTACAGCGCCATCGCAAGCGACTCGAGACGCGAGGCCTCCGCGATGATGTCTCCGACCGCCACCGTCATGGGCCGCCTGCTAGCAGAGCGCCCGCCCGGACGCGAGCTTGAGCCCCGAGCTGGCGAGGGGCGAAGCCAGTTCCTCAAGAAAGGAGCGCGAGAGCGCGACGTTCAGATTTGCCGCAGCTGGCGAGGGGCGAGACCAGTTCCAAAAAAGAAGCGCGAAGCGCTTCGTTCAGACTAGCCTCATCGGCGGACATCAAGAAAAAGGGGTCTGACCCCTTTTTCAGGCGGAGGCGCCGGGGGCGGGCATGCGGCCTCGCAGCGCGGGGG
>JBHEOD010000021.1:0-25148 GCA_046261745.1 Binatia bacterium | reverse complement strand
GGGCGTGGCCGATCTCCGGCAAAGAAGCGGCGGTCAGCTTGCGGCACATGTACGCGGCGATGTGGCGCGGCCACGCAACGCGGCGCGAGCGGTCGCGCGAGAGCAATTCGTCGCGGGTCAGGCCGTGCACCCAGGCCACGGTGTCGATCACGACGTCGAGATCGATCGGCCCGCGCCGGGACAGGTAGGGAGTGATCATCGTTTCGACGACCCCGTCGTCGAGGGGCACCGACTGGTGGCTGCTGGCCGCACGCAGGCGCGAGACGAGTCCCTCGATCTCGCGCACGCTACCCTGGAGCTGCACGGCGAGCCGGTCGAGGATGTGGTCGTCGAGGTGAATTCCCGCCTCGGTCAGTTTTCCCTTGAGGATGCGCAGGCGCAGTTCGCGGTCGAGAGGTCCGAGGTCGGCCAGCAGTCCGCCGGCGAAGCGGCTCTGCAGGCCGCGCTCGAGATGCTCGAGCTCATCGGGCGGACGGTCGCTGGCCAGTGCGATCGGCTTGCCGCTCTGATGAAGAAGGTTGAATACGTGGTAGAGTTCCTGCTGCGTACGCTTCTTGCCGGCAAGGAACTGGACGTCGTCGATCAGCAGTGCGTCGGCGCCGCGGAACTCGCGGTGAAACGCATCCATTCTGCCGCCTTGCAGCGCTTCGACCATGCGGCGCGTGAAGTCTTCGCCCTGGTAGTAGAGGACGCGCTTGCCGCGGCTCCGCAGCGACTGGGCGACCGCCAGCAGGAGATGCGTCTTGCCAAGGCCGACACCGCCGTAAAGGAAGAGCGGGTTGCCGCCTTCGCGCGGACTGCCCTCGGCGAGCTGACGGGCGCCGAGATAGGCCAGGCGGTTGCCTTCGCCGACGAGGAAACCGTCGAAGGTCTTTTCCCGCACGGGCTTGGGCTTGGCCACCGGCGCGGCCCCACGCGCCTGCTGCGCGGCAGCCGGCCTGGTGTTGCGGCCGCGTTGGGCGGCAGTCGACATGCCTAGCTGGCCGACGACGACGACGACCTGGCACGGCTTCTTCGCGGTGGCGGCCACCGAAGCTTCGATGGTCGGCAGAAACGACTGCTTCACGCGGTCACGGAAGAGGCCGAAAGGCGCTTCCAGTGTCAGTGTCTCGCCGTCGAACGATCTCGCGCCCAGTTCCAGGATCCACGTCTGGAAATCCTTCTCGGACACTCGCTCTTCGATCAGCGCGCACGCCCCCGTCCAAAGTCGCTCAGCTTCGTTGCTTCCGTTCACTGGTCACCTCTTGTGCTCCGTCGTCGGGCCGGTCCACGGCGGTTCTCGAGCTTTCCGTCGCTGGGACGCGACCGTAGGCCTCAAAATGAAACGATCTCTCTATCCGGGAAACCGACAGGCAACGATCACGAACGCGAAGAATTCCGGTCACGCTGGTGCGTTCGTGTTGGTCCGTTGCCGTGCGCGGTGCGCAGTGTGTACGCGCCGGAACAGCGAGGCGCAACACCAAATGCATTCGCTGTTATATTTGCAGCGGATTTGCGTGTGCCTGCACAGAGCGTGTGCGGATGGTGGACTGTTAGTATGCGAACTGTCGAGTGAATCGTGGTGCGCACAGTTTGCCTGTCTATAACTCGCGCGGATGAGTGCGCATACGACGCGATTTGTGCAACGCCTCACTCCACGTACCGCAGGCGCACGGAACGAGCATCGAAAATCATCTCGCACGACGGTCCCGGCCTCGCGCCCCGCCGTCATCGCGCGTGCGTGCACGACCGCATCGAACGGCACCGTCAGGGACGTGAGGCGAGCGAAAGAAAAGCGGGAGCGGGAAAAACTCAGGCTGATGCGGGCGCGCCCGCATCAGATCGCGGCGCGCTGCCAGTGCCCTTCGGCGAGCCGGAGCGCCATGAAGCAAGCGGCGTGCCTTCACTCGTGACGGAGGAGTGCGTACGTCCTGCACCCAGTCCGATTTCGAGACAAAGAGCGGCGAACACCTCGTCCGTGCTCGCGTATCGCGGTCCGCCGAGGGCAGCGAGAAGGCCCGCGAGCGCCTGCCATCCGGCCAGCGCGCGGCCCGGCGGTGCAATGGCCGGGACGAATGTTTGAATGCGGCCGTCGCGATTGACGAACGCGCCGGCGGCTTCGAAATGACTGCCGATGGCCAGCAGGTGGTCGGCATACGCCATCGTCTTTCCGACGGCGTCGGCAAGCACCAGCGTTTCGGTCATGCCTTCCAAGAACCCGCCCCAGGCCGCTTCATCGTCGGCGACGATGTCCGCACGCAGAGCGATCACACCTTCCACGCCGGTCGGCGGAGTGAGCTGTTCGCGGTAGCCGAGAGCGAGCAGTCCTGCACGATTCGGGTAGCGGTCGGTGGAGATGAGTTTGTCGTCGTTCGGAAATTCGGAGGTGGACGGCGAAACGACCAGGCATGGCCCTGCGCCGAGGCGCTGCGCAATGCATCGGGCCAGGTAGCCTTCCTCCAGTGACGTGGCCGCCGATGCGAGGACGGCCGTGCACGACAACGAGCCAAGCGCCGCGGCGGCGCGGGCCGTCACGTCGGTCGCATCCGTCTCGACGAACTCTTCGCCGGAGCGTACGTAACTGGCGGTGGCGCGGTGATCGCCCTCGTTGCGCTTCCAGGTGCGGCGGCCCTCGTCGCACATCCAGTAGCCGTTGACCGCGGCGTTGGCACGCGGCTTGAGGCGGAAGATGCGGTCTTCGCGGGAATCGACGTCGATGTTGCAGCCGGTTGCACAGCCCGCGCAGACGGACGGCGTGGAATCGAGGTACCAGACGCGCGCGCGGAAACGGAACTCGCGGCTGGTCAGCGCGCCGACGGGACAAATGTCGACGATGTTCGTCGCGTAGGGGTTGTCCACTTGCTTGCCGGCTGCCAAGGTGAGCTCCGCGTGGTTGCCGCGCTCGGTGAGGCCGAGTTCGCAGGTGCCGGTGTACTCCTCGAGGAACCGCACGCAGCGCGTGCAGAGGATGCAGCGTTCCTGGTCGAGCATGATGTCCGGTCCGACCGGAATCACCTTGCCCTTGTCCACCTTCTCGTCGAGCGCAAACCGGCTGTGGTAGCGCCCGTAGTCCATGTAGTACTCCTGCAGCTTGCACTCCCCCGCCTGGTCGCAGATCGGACAGTCGATCGGGTGATTGATCAGCAGGAACTCGAGCACCCCCTGGCGCGCTTCTTCGACACGAGGGTTGTTGGACTCCACCACCATGCCGTCCTGCACGATGGTGTTGCAGCCGATCTGCAGCTTCGGCATCGCATTCGGCTGCTTGGCCGACATTGCGCGGATGTCGACGAGGCACATCCGGCAGTTGCCGGCCACGCTCAGGCCCGGGTGGTAGCAGTAGTGCGGGATCTCCTGCCCCGCCATCTCGGCGGCGCGCACGAGGTTGGTGCCGTCGGGCACCTCCAGCGTCTTTCCGTTGATCGTTACCGTTGCCATCGTCGTTGAGTCCTGTTGCTGCGGGCCCGCGTCAGGCGGCCGCGTGCTCGCGGCGCGTCGCCGCCTCGAATTCTTCCGGGAACTTCGCAAGGAAGCTCCGCACCGGCATCGCGGCGGCATCCGACAATACGCAGATGGTCGTTCCGAGCATTCCCTTGGCCACGGTGTCGAGCGTGGTGATGTCTTCGGCCGTCGCCCTTCCCTCGTCGAAGCGGATCAGCAGCGTCTCGAGCCAGCCGGTGCCTTCGCGGCACGGCGTGCACTGCCCGCACGACTCATGGTGGTAGAAGTGCGCAATGCGGCGAAGCGCAGCCACCATGTCCGTGGAGTCGTCCATCACGATGACGCCGGCCGAGCCGAGCATCGAGCCTGCCTTGGCGACCGAATCGAAGTCCATCGCGATGTCGCACTCCTCGGCGCGCAGGATGGGTACCGAGGACCCGCCGGGAATTACCGCCTTGAGCTTGCGGCCCGGCAGCATGCCGCCGCAATGGTCGAAGATGAGATCCATCAGCGGCGTGCCCATCGGCAGCTCGTAGGTGCCCGGCTTCTTCACGTGGCCGGAGACGCAATAGAGCTTGGGGCCGGGGCCGGACTCGGGGCCGATGCCTTTGAACCACGCCGGTCCCTTCGCGAGGATGTGTTTCACGCACGCGATCGTCTCGACGTTGTTGACGATGGTGGGGCAGCCGAACACGCCGAAGACAGCCGGGAACGGTGGCTTGATGCGCGGATGCGCGCGCTTGCCTTCGAGCGATTCGATGAGGCCGGTCTCCTCGCCGCAGATGTAGGCGCCGGCGCCGCGGTGCACAAAGATGTTCATCTCGCGCGTGGTGCCGAAAACGTTCTTGCCGAGGAAGCCCTTGGCCTTCGCCTCGTCGATCGCCTTGTTCAGGACATCCGCACCGAAGGCGAACTCGCCGCGAATGTAGATGTACGCGTCGATGCAGCCGATCGCCCAGGCCGAGATCATCATGCCCTCGAGAAGCTGGTGAGGGTCGTGATCCATGATGTCGCGGTCTTTGAAGGTGCCCGGCTCGCTCTCGTCGGCATTGCAGAGCAGGTAAACCGGCTTGCCGGTGCCCTTGGCGAGAAAGCTCCACTTGAGTCCGGTGGGAAAGCCTGCGCCGCCGCGGCCGCGCAGGTTCGATTCCTTGACCGTCGCGATGACATCGTCGGGCGCCATCTCGGTGATCACGCGGCGTGCCGTCTCGTAGCCGCCGTCGGCAATGTAGTTGTCGATCGACCGCAGGTCGGTCGAGACGTCGCGATAACGAAGCAGTACGTGCTGGCTCATGCGCTTGGAAACCCGCTCTTCATCCTGAAACAGATGTCGTCGTTCGAACCGCGGCGCCTGGCGCCGCAAAAAAACTACTTGGGATCGGGCGAGAAGGCCGTCAGGGACGGCTCGCCCTGGATCTTGCGCTGCAGCGCCATCAACGCGTCGAGCACACCTTCGGGCCGCGGCGGACAACCGGCCACGTAGATGTCGACGGGCACGAGGCGGTCGATGCCGGGGATGGTCGTGTAGTTGTCGTAGAAACCGCCGGTCGATGCGCACGCCCCGAACGCCATCACCCACTTCGGTTCCGCCATCTGGTCGTACACGCGCTGAAGAATCGGAGCCTGGCGGGCCGTGACCGTGCCGATCACCATCAGCAGGTCGGACTGGCGCGGCGTGAAGCGCGGCAGGAGCGCGCCGAATCGGTCGATGTCGTAAGGCGCCATCGACAGCGACATGTACTCCATCGCGCAGCAGGCGGTCGCGAACGGGTACGGGAAAATCGAATACTTGCGCGCCCAGGCCAGCGCCGCGTCGACGCGGGTGAGGACGACGGCTTCGGCGAGCATGCCCGCATCGCCTACTTCACCCATGACCGGTCCCTTCTGGACTGTCGAAATCGGCTTCGCCATCCGTGAGTTCTAGAGTCTATGGCGCGGGTTTTCAACACGCGTTGCGCGCCCCGTCCGCGCCCGCTAAGAGCGCGAGCCCCCGACGGCCGGCATGATTTGTCCCGCCCGTGAGAGATTCCATCGATGTACCTGGGATTGCTGTCTGCCGACCGTGACATCGGCCGCGAGCACTGGCTCGGCGCCGGCGCATACGACCGCGTGGAGGTGGAAATCGGGCCGGGAAGCTGCGGCTACCTGATCGCGGCCGCCAGACGGGCGCCGCGCTGCCTTCACGTCGGCATCGAGATTCATTCGCCGTCACTCGAGAAGGTTCGCCGCTCCCCGTCCCTTCCCCCGAACGTCCGCCTGATCGACGGCGACGGCGGCTGGATCGTGCGCCACCTGCTCGCGCCCGCGAGCATCGACGCGTTCCACGTCTACTTCCCAGACCCGTGGTGGAAGAAACGTCATCACAAGCGACGCATTTTCCAGAGCGACTTCTGCGAGGCGCTGGCGCGTACGCTGGTGCCCGGCGGCGCGGTCTACGTGGTCACCGACGTGGTGCCGGTCTTCACGGAGATCCGGGAACGGATGGCGGCAACGGGTTTCTGTGCTGAATCCTGGGTGCGCGACGAGAACGATCCGGCCTGCAGCTCGTACGAGCGCAAGTACCGACGCCAGGGCCGGCATTTCGAGCTGGCGGTGTTCAAGATGGGCGAACGAGCGGCCGGGCGGTAGTCCACCTCGAGGGGGCGAACGGACGGACTCCGAACTCGCGGCGGCCTACGCGTGTTGCCAGGTCGGCCCGCGGCTGTCAGGCGGAGGCAGCGCTGGCGGGACGAGAGTCGGACCGGATGAAGTCGCGGGCAATGCGGGCGATACCGGCCGCGTCCAGCGCGTGCTTGGCGTAAAGTTCGACGCCGGTGCCGGACTCGCCGTAACTGTGCACCCCGTGGATGCGGATGGCCACGTCTCGCGTCTCGGACAGGGCTTCGACCACGGCGCCGCCTACTCCGCCGACCACGCTGTGGTCTTCAACGGTCAGGATGCGGCCGCAGCGTGCGGCCGCCCGCTCGAGCGCCTCGGTATCGATCGGCTTGATCGTGTGGAGGTTGAGAACTCCTACCGAAAGACCTTCTGCCGCAAGCTTTTCCGCTGCCTCGAGTGACCCGCCGACGACGCCGCCAGAGGCCACGATGACGAGGTCGTTCCCTTCGCGGAGCTCGACGGCCTTGCCGAATTCGAAGCGGTAGTCCGCGCGGTTCACGTCGTCGAGGTTCTGGCGGGTTAGCCGGAGATAGGCCGGGCCGCGGTAGTCGGCCAGGAACTCGGTGGCCCGCTCGGCCTCGATCGCGTCGCCGGGCTGGATCACGACCATGTTGGGCAGGGAGCGCATCGCGGCGATGTCTTCGAGCCCCATCTGCGAGTATCCGTCCTCGCCGATGCCGACGCCGCAGTGGGTTCCCACCAGGCGCACGTTGGCGTTGTTGTAACCGACCGACATGCGGATCTGCTCGAAGCGGCCCGTCAGGAAGCAGGCAAAACTTGCGATAAACGGCGTAAACCCGCTCAGCGCCATGCCGGCGGCCACGCCCACCATGTTCCCCTCGGCGATGCCGAGCTGAAAGAAACGGTTGGGATAGGCGTCGGCAAACTTCTTGGTCTGGACCGAGCTCGCCAGGTCGGCGTCGAGGACGACCACCTTGGAGTGGGAAGCTCCGATCCTGAGCAGGGCGTCTCCGAATGCTGCACGTGTGGCCTTGCCCATTACGCAGCCTCCAGCTCGGCCAGGGCCCGTTCGAGTTCTTCGTCGGACGGCGCCTTGCCGTGCCATGCGTGGGTGTCTTCCATGAACGAGACGCCCTTGCCCTTGACCGTGTCAGCGATGATCACGCTCGGGCGGGACGGCTCGGCGTCGCAGGCCGCGAACGCGTCCAGAAGAATTTCCACAGAATGTCCGTCTACTTGAATCGCATTCCAGCCGAACGACTCGAACTTTTGCTTGAGCGGCTCGATGTCGAGGATGGTGCGCACGTGGCCGTCGAGCTGGACCTTGTTGTAGTCGACGATGGCCGTGAGCTTGGACAGTCCGAACTTGCCGGCGGCCATGGCGGCCTCCCAAACCTGACCGGCCTGGAGTTCCCCGTCGCCAAGCAGGCAGTAGGTGCGGTAGTCGTGGGCAGAATCGAGGCGTTCGGCCAGCGCCATGCCGACAGCCACCGAAAGGCCCTGCCCGAGCGAACCCGTGGCGGCTTCCATGTACGGCAGGCGGACGTGGTCGGGGTGCCCCTGCAGGCGGCTGTCGATCCGGCGCAGCGTCTTCAGTTCCTCGCGCGGGATGCAGCCGGCCCGCGCCAGCGCCGCGTAGACCACGGGCACACCGTGGCCCTTCGAGATCAGGAAGCGGTCACGCTGCGGATCGTCGGGTTTGCCCGGCGTGTAGCGGAGGATTCGAAAGTACAGGCTGGAGACAATCTCGGCGGCCGATAGCGACCCGCCGGGATGTCCCGAACCTGCGGCGTGGATCATGCGCAGCGACTCGACTCGAAGCTCGCGCGCAATCTCCCGAAGTTGATCGATGGAAGTCACAGAAGGCCGGAAACTGCCCGTCCCGGCGCCGGGTGTCAACAATCGCGAAAACGCCACGGCGCAACCTGCACAGAGAAACCGGGGGCAATCGAGAAAATGGGGTCAGACCCCTTTTCCGGCGACTGCGATTCCGTGCAGAGTTGGCCGTTTACGGTCGGCCGCTCCAGTGCGTGGCGCTGGACGCGCGCTTCTGGTCGGCCAGTACATTGAGGAACTTCACTTCCGGCCGGCCGCTGCTGACGCTGATGGCCGACAGGCCGCAGTTGTCGGTGCGGATGCGGCGGTACTCGCCGAGCGGCGTGGCGAGGAAGTGGCACAGCAGCGTGCGAATGATGTCGCCGTGGGTCACGAACAGCACGCTCTGCCCGGGACGCACGCAGGCCAGCCCTTCGAGCCCGCGTGCTTGCACGGATGAGACGGTCTCGCCTCCGGGCGTCGCGTTGGCGACCGGGTCGGCCGCGAACGCCAGATAGAACGGATCGATGCCGACCTCTTCGTAGGTCTTGCCCTGCCACTCGCCGAAACGAACTTCGACGAGCCGATCGTCGCGGGTGACGGGCAAGTCGAGATGCGAAGCGAGGATACCGGCCGATTCGGCCGCGCGCACGAGCGGGCTCGTCACGATGCGCTGGATACCGAAACCTTCGAGTAAAGCGGCGGCCGCGGCGCATTGCGCGCGGCCCTCTTCGCTCAGCGGGATGTCGAGATCGCCCATGATCCGCTTCTCGCGGTTCCAGGCGGTCTCGCCGTGGCGCATCAGGAAGAGAGTCGCGCTGCCTTCTTCAAGCTGCATTGCGGTCGCCGCCGCTCGAAGACGGCGGTCGCAGACCACAGAACTCCTCGTAGTCGATGAGGCCGGTGATCGTCGGCGCATCGCCGCACATCGGGCACTTCGGATCGCGCCTCAGCTTCATCGTGCGAACTTCGAAGCCGAGTGTCTCGATGTGCGCGAGGCGGCCGATCAGCGGAGTGCCGGCACCGAGAATGAGCTTGATGGTTTCGAGTGCCTGCATGCAGCCGACGAGCCCGGGCAACACGCCGAGAACACCAGCTTCCGCGCAGCTCGGCGCCATGCCCGGAGGCGGCGGCTCGGGAAACAGACAGCGGTAACATGGCCCATCGTTGGGCTTGAACACCGTCACCTGCCCTTCGAACTGGAAGATGCTGCCGTGCACGTTGGTCTTGCCCGTCATGACGCACGCATCGTTGACAAGATAGCGCGTCGGGAAGTTGTCGCAGCCGTCCACAATGATGTCGTAGTCGGCAATGAGGTCGAGGATGTTGCTCGAGTCGAGACGCGTGCGATGCTCGACCACCTTCACGTCCGGGTTGAGCGCATGAATGGCCTTGGCCGCCGACTCCACCTTCGGCGTGCCGACGCGGTCGGTCGTGTGCAGGATCTGGCGCTGCAGATTGGAAAGGTCCACGACGTCGTCGTCCACGATGCCGAGCGTGCCGACACCGGCCGCCGCGAGATAAAGCGCCACCGGAGATCCGAGGCCGCCCGCGCCGAGGCAAAGCACACGAGCCTGGAGAAGCCTGGCCTGCCCGGCCTCGCCCACTTCGTCGAGCAGGAAGTGCCGGCTGTAGCGCGAGACCTGCTCGCGCGTGAACGCGAAGTCCTGCACCCACGGAAAGCCGCCGTTCTTCCACGCGCCGAAGCCGCCGCCGAGCGAGCGCACGTCCGTGTAGCCCATCTCCTTCAGGATGCGGCCCGCCAGCAAGGAGCGCGTCCCGCTCTGGCAGTATGCGACGATTGGTGTCTGCTTGTCGGGCACGTGCCCTTCGACCTGCATCTCGAGGAAACCGCGCGGCACGCTGATCGAGCCGGCGAGATGGCCGTCGCGGAACTCTTCCTTCTCGCGCACGTCGAGAACGACCGGACGCGAGCTCGACTCGACGCTGCGACGCAACTCATCCGCCGTAAGCTCCGGCACCGCCCGTCGCGCCTCGTCAAGAATCTCCTGGTAAGTCTTCGGCATGAGTCTCTCCGTTCAATGTCGAACCCGGGAATATTAATCAGCACGAGCCCCGATTGGTACTCAGCCCTGCCTTCCGTCGTAAAGATCCGCCCGGTAGGCAAGCCAGTTCGCCACTGCCTTCGCGTACCGCGGATCCACCAGCGCCCGCAGCCAGCCCACTGACGAAACCAGCGGCATGCGCCGCGAAAGAAGAAGTGGGCCCGGCGTGGCGCCGAGGAAAAATCGGAATTTCTCCCTGTCGGTCCGGCCCAGCAGCCCGGCACGCCACAGGTAGAAGAAGATCACGAGTCGGCGATCGCCTCGCCCGGCTCCGCGCGCTTGTACGCGTCGAGCATCTGTTTCATCAGCTCGCCCTCGCCCTGCTCGCGCATCACGTGCGAGCGGTTCATCAGGACCGACTTGTCCTCGATGAAATCCTCGCGCGAATATCCGGCCACGCGCGGATGCACCGACGTGTCCATGCGAATGGCGTCGCACGGGCAGGCCTCCACGCACATGCCGCAGTAGATGCAGCGAAGCGTGTCGATCTCGTAGCGCAGCGGAAACTTCTCGACCGTCGGATCGGGATGCTCGCCGGCTTCGATATGGATGCATCGCGCCGGGCAGGCCGTGGCGCAAAGGAAACACGCGGTGCAGCGCACCGAGTCGTCATCCTTCAGCGTAAGGCGGTGGCTGCCGCGATACGCACTGCCGTATTTCATGAACTGTTCCGGGTACTGCAGCGTGACCGACGCGCTCGTGTCCTTGGCGACGCCGAACTGGTGCCCGATGTTGAGGAAGAGATTGCGCCAGAAGCGGCCGCCCGTCACGAACAGGCCGCGAATGATCTCCGGCACGAAGATGCGTTCGCTGAAGTTGAGGTCCTCGGGACGTCGCAACGTGGGTTCTCTCGGCTCCTGCGGCCGCGTCAGGCGGCCTTCGCGGCCTTGCCGATGCTCGGGCGCGAAAGCAGCCGCGCCTTCCAGGCCGCGACATTGGTAAGCGAAGGATCGATCGTGATGCCGACCTGCGGCAGCGCCAGCAAAGCCGGCGCGAACGCGACGTCGGCCAGCGAGAAGTCCTCGCCGAGGTACTCGCGACCGGCCAGCTCGCGCTCGAGCATCTGCAGCGCCTTGGTGACGGCCTCGCGGGCAGCCTGCACCCTTGTCTCGTCCTTCTCCGGGGCCTTGGCCTCGCGTTCGAGGGCCATCACCGGGAGCGTGAAAGCGCGGTCGGCGAAGTCCACCAGCAGCCGCACGCGGGCCCTCTCGCCGGAGTCTTCCGGGAGAAGTTCCGGCGGGTGCGGATACTCGTCGTTGAGGTACTCGTTGATGATGGTGGATTCGTAGACCACGCTCGATTCATCAACCAGTACGGGGACCTTGCCAAACGGGTTCAGGCGGCGGAACTCGTCGCTCCGCTGCTGACCCTTGACCAGATCGACCTGCACCGAGTCGAAGGAAAGCTCCTTCTCGGCCAGCACGATCCGAACTTTTCTGCCAAAGAGGCATCCTGGATAGTCGTAAATTGTCATCGATTGAGCCTGCGCAATCGGCACTAACTAGAGGAAACCCTGCACGGGCGCAATGCGGCCGGGTATGTACGCTCGCCAATCCTTCGAGCCGCGCGACCCTCGCCGCCGCGATGATTCGGCTTCGGCGTCAGTGCTTGTGCTCGTCCGGCACCCCGAGGACGACGCCGGCCAGCGAGCGGACGGCTGGGTCCGCATGGGCGTCGTGCTGATCACGAAGCAAGGCGGAGCAACCTCGGCAGCCCGGCATCGTCCCCAACCCCACTGTTGCCGCCAACGCGGCCTCCCCAGTCTTTTCCTTGAGAATGGTCGTTAGCGCGGCTTCGGCAGCCGGGCCGCCGATTGCTGCCAGCGCTTGGGCGGCCGGGCGGCTGGCAGAATTGCCCTGCGCTACGGCGGCGGCGAGGGCCGCAACCACTTCGTCTCCCTTCGACCGGGCGAGCCCCTGGCTGGCTGCGGCGGCCAGCTTCGAGTTTGGTTCGGGGGCGGCCAGGATCTCGGTCACACGAGCGAGAGCCGCCGAGTCCGTACCGGCGCGGGCTCCGAGTGCCTCCACGGCATAGGCCTGCATCTCGACGGACGCGGATTGCGCTAGAGCCAGCAGACGCTCCGTCGTCGCCGGCTCTCCAAAGCGTTCCAGTCCGGCCAGGGCGGCCGCGCCCGTCGCGTCGTCTCGCGCGGCAAGCTGCGCAAGAGTGGGCATGATCGAGGTCACCTTGCCGGCCGCGAGGGCGTCGATCAGCGCGGCCTTCTCGGCCGCCGGTGCATCTCCCGACAGGAAGCCGGCCATGAGGGGCAAGGACTTCTCGTCGATGTCGCGAGCGAGCGTCGGGTAGACGACAAAGTAGCGAACGGCATCCTCACGCACCACCGGGATGGTTGAACCGAGAGCCTTCGCGACAGCCGCAACCATTCCTGACCAACGCTCCATGCCTTTCGTATCGTGAGAGGTCAGGTACGCCGCCAGCAACTCGCGCACCTCGGGGATCTGCGCGCCGCGAAACACGTAACGCCGCCCGCCGTGCACTCCATGCCGGCGCGTGTTCGGCAGATTGTCTTTCCAGTAGGCGTGGTCGGGAAGGAGCTGGATCGGTGCAAAAATCTTCTCACCCTGCGCGAAGAACGGCTCCTTGTCGTCGGCGAACACCTCGTGAATGAGCATCAGGCTTCGCGGCTTGGTGCCGTCGGGAGCCCACAGCAAATCCGTGAACTCGGACGGAAAGACCAGGATTTTTCCTTCGCGAAACGTCAGCGGCTTGCCGAGGGAGATCGTACCGACCCCCCACGCGTTCTCGGCGTGGTGGAAGAGCGTGCGAGACTCGGGCGGCACGCGCACGGCCGTGGCCGGGCCTGCCACGAGCGAAAGGCAAAAGAAGGCACCAAGAAAAAAACCGACCGGGATTCTGCGCATTGCTGCTCCTCGAAAAAGAAAGGCGGGGGCCCCGGTATGGAGCCCCCGCCTCTTTTGTACCAACGTCTCGCCAAGCTTCCAGTGCCGGTGCGCTTGGCGGCCTTTCAGGTCTCCGGTTTCAGAGGCCCGGGCACGGCGTGCCGCCGTGGCAGTTGTTGTCGCCGTCGTCGAAGAACAGCGGGTTCGAGAATGCCAGTGCCATCACACCATCCTCGCCGAGGTTCCACGGCAGCGGGCCGCCGCTGTCGGTGAGGCCGGCCAGAGTGCCGTTGCCGGCGGTGTCGATGTCCTGCGGCTGCATCGGGAACAGCGGGTGCGAGACGCCGTCGGTACCGCGCACCACCACCACGACCCACGTGTCGCCGCTGATCGTCACCGGAACCGACACGTCGGTAACCTGGCGCGTGCCGAATCCCGACACGCCGGCCGGGGTCGTCACGTTGAAATCGACTCCCTTCGTCAGCGTCACGGTGGGCGCGACCGTGTCGCACTTCGACGGGTTGATCACGCCGAAGAAGGTCCACTCCGACTCACAGTCGGTGGTCGAGTTCATGTAGATGTCGATCGTGTCGTACTCCGCCCAGGTCGGCGCTTCGATGTGCAGATTGATGCTGTCGGCGCCCCCTCCGGAGTAGGCCACCGTGCGCGCGTCGCCGAGGGCATGCGAGGCCGTCTGAGCGCTGCCGTTTTCGAGCTCGACCCTCATGAAAGGACCGTTCGAGCCTACAGCACGCAAGCCGTTCACGTTCGTCGCAAGCTCTTCGACGTTGATCGAACCCGGAGCGTCGGTGGAAGACGCCACGTAGGTGCGCGGACCGCCGGCCTGCACCGAGATGCTGCTGTGCGTGTCCGAGTCGGCTACGCCAGCCTTGAACCGGCCCTGGTTCATCAGGTTGAACCAGTCGGCCATGTTGTCGCTGAGCAGCACCTCCGTCTGGCCGCGGCCCGCTTCGATCCATACTTCGAGAGCCGTGAAGTCGTCCGAAAAGAGGTTGGTGACCAGTGGATCGAGGCGCAGGAACGAACCAAGGTTCTGGCCGGACAACGTGCAGGTGCCGCCACCGGAGCAGCCAGTCGCCGAAGGACAGGCTCCACCCGGGCAATCCCCCAGCACGTTGCAAGTGTTGCCGTCGTTGGCGCCGCCGATGCAGATCTTCACCTGGCAGGGCAGCCCCGCGTTGTCGCCGCCGACGCAGCGGTACACGTCGTTGCTGCTGACGGGCGGGTTCTGCGCGGTGTCGATTCCGAGCGAGTTGAAGTGTCCGAGCGTACCACTGTTGAAGTGGTTGACCTGGATCACCTGGGTGCCGGGCGCCGCGTTGCCGATGGCGTAGATCTCGCTCGGCAGGTTGTCGTAGGCCCCGTTGGACGGGTAGCTCGCGCCGTTGACGTCGCCGACATGGAAGCTCCAGTCGACGGCGCCGCCGTCGAGCTGCAGCGGGTCCACCGCCATCGGCCAGGTGTTGAAGTGACCGTAATGGCTCGTCGTGGTCTCGTTCGACGGCGCGTTGGCGATCAACGACCCCACACCCATGGCGGCAATCTCGTCCGACATGTCGTGGGTGAAATCGTGGTCGGTGTTGGCGAAGAAGTCCACGCCCTCGGCCAGCATCGAAATGATGCGACGGTTGAGCGAGACCGCACTGTCCGGGCTGTTGATCATGTGAACGTGCGTGTCGATCGACACGAATCCCGTGGTGTCCACGACCTGGTTCACGACGGCGTCGACCGTCGTGGTGTTGCCGGCCGTCACCGTAATGGCCTCATCGTAGACGTCGTACTCGTAGCCGTGCGAGACCACGACGCGATAGTTGCCGGGCTCAAGGTCGAAGCTGCCCGTGGTGCCCGTCTGGTCCGCAAAGACTGCAGCCGCGAGGCCGAACACATCGCCCTTCTCTTCGAAGTCGTAGCCGAAGTAGCGGCCCACGAAATTGTTGCTGAGAAGCCCCGTGTACTCCTCGTTCATCGGGTCAGGACTGGCGCTGACACCGACGACCGAGACCTTGGCGGCAATGGGGCTGCCGCCCTGGTCGTCCACGTTGACGACGATGGAGCCGGTCGTGGGTAGAGTGAGAGGCAGTACGGTAGTCTTCTTCTTCTTGATCTCGACTGGATGCGCGGTGGGGACTGCGGCGCTTCCCTCGTAGGGGCTTCCGCTCTTGCGAACCAGCACCTCGTAGTCGCCAACAGGAGCGACGAAGCGGTAGAAGCCGTCCTCGTCCGTCAGCGTCGAGGAGAAGACGTTCTTGCAGTTGCCGGCGTACATCTGGCAGCTCGCGAGGTTGTTGACGTTGTCGTTGATCAGCGTGACGTGCGCGCCGGCCACCGGCGCGCCGCCGGCTGTTACCGTGCCTTGGAGGAAGCCTCTATCGCCGCCGAACAGTTCGGTGCGAGCCTTGGTCACATCGCTGACCGTCCCGCCGATATTGAACCAGCGGCGCAGCGTCTTCGAGCCGTTTGCGGGAACCGCGAAACCGCCGCTGCCGCCGCCCGCTTCCTTCTGGGCCTGTGACGAGAAGAGCACGTTCAGCAGGTCATTGTTGTGCACCCATGCATACACGCCGGAAGACGAGAACGTGCCGATCTTGATCGTCGACCCGGACAACAGGTTCGTGGGCTCGAAGATCAGCCCGTAGGTTACGCCGGACGCGTCGAGCCGGCCCTGGAAGGCGAGAAAGTCGAGAGCCTGGCCGCCGGAAGCCCCGGTAGCGCCGTTGCGAAGCTGTGTCTCGCCGTAACCCTGGCCAGGACCAAACGGCTCGAGTTGGCCTCCCGGGTTCACAAAGTCACCGATGAAATACTTCCTGGCGACGCCGCCGGTATCGGTCAGCGTGGTCGCCACCTGGATGGAGTCCGAATACGGCGTGAGCGTGAACTGCGTTGAAATCTGCAGGGGAAGGTCGCCATCTACCGCGCTCAGCGGCACCGAAAGGCCCGCGGCGAGGACGAGGACGTCTCCCTTGATGGTGTCGAACAGGTCGTCCGGGCCGCTCGACGTGATGATGGCCGGAAGCCCGGTGCTGCCATCTTCCTCGACCGTGACCATATCGGTGGCCTGCGACGACGAGATGTGGACGAGGGGCTGGATGCCCTGCCAGCTGTCGCGGTCGTCGGCCGGATTGTCGCGTACGACGTCGGCGTCGATGATCTGGCCGCCGTTGAGCAGCATGAAGGTGTGTTCACGACCCGGCGCGCGGATGACGGCGCGCACTTTGCTGTTGCGGATCATGTAGTCGCCGACGCGGCCCATCGCGAGGGGGCCGCCGATGAGGTCGGCGGGATTGGTGATCTCGAACGCCTCGGCCCCGTTCGTGAAGCCGTCGTCGTCGGGCAGGCAGTTCAGCTTGAACTTGGCCTTGGAGTCGCCGGCGGTGTCCGTCACCTCGAGCGCGACGAGCGCCTTGTTCTTCTTGAAGACCGGCATGCAGTAGTCGTCGCAATCGAGGTCGCTCACGCACTTCTCACCCGCCGGAGTGCCGCAGACGCCGCCCTTCGATTTGAGATCCACCTTGACGGGAATGTCGGCGTCGGTGCAGGCCTCGGTGCCTGCGTTCGGGAGCAGGGCTTCCAGGGCATCCTGCAGTGCGCGGCGGTTGTAGACCGCCGACGGTTCCTTGAACGACTTCTTGTCGACGTCCTTGGCCGAGGGCTTGGTGATTTCGCCGACGCTTACGGCATCCAAGTCGCAACCCAGGTTCGGAACGTTCACGCAGGCGCCGACTCGGAACGTGCACGAGCCGTTGACCGCACCGTCTGCGTCACAGACATCGCCGTCGATGCAGTTGATCTTCTTGGGTTCGGCCGGAGGAGTTCCAGCGCCGTCCATGTCCACCGCGACGGCAAGCCGACACTCGTCGGTGGCCCCGCCGTCGGCGAACAGGCAGTGAGCCGCGTTGTCGACTGTGTTGTCGTTCGTGTCGATACACGCGGCGTCCGCACGCTGGCCGCTGAAAACCAAAGCCCCGGCTACGAGCCCGGTCAGGCCGAGCTTTCTCCAATTATTCATGATCCCCTCCAAACGAAGTACGAACGGTAGTCGAACGGAAAATTACGCGGCCGGTCAGCCGTATTCGCGGCGAAGGTATGTTCCAGACCAAGGTTGAGTCAAGCAGCCTTCGCGCCCAGGCGCGCCCTTACGCGCTGCTTACGCGTCGGGGGCCGGTCGGTAATACGGCGGACGTACTCCGGCGAATCCACTTTGAACTTCAGGCACCCGCTGGTGCTGCCGGCGCGCGAGACGCAGCAGCACCTTGAGGGAGCTCTCGAACTCCTCGATGGGCCTTACTTCGACGAGGTCCGCGTCGATGAGTTCCTGCATGACGCGACGTCCCAAATCGGTACGGGTGATGGTGATGGTCCACCCCATGCACCCCACTCCGCCGCACGACACATCGGCAAGCTCTGCCGAAAAGTCCCCACAATGGTGGCACTCCGGCCTCGCGTACTCCTGCGCTTCGCGAAGGCCGATCTTCACCAGCTCGCCCCCCTTGCGGTAGACGAGCACCTCGCCTTTCACGTTGAACTTGGCGACGTCGGCGAGCGGGATGCCCATTTCGTCCTGGATCTTGCGGATCATCAGGCCTTCGAAATCGAAGACCTCCGAGCACAGCAGGCCAACGCGCAGCGCGATGCGGTCCGACGGATCCTTGAGGCTCCGCGTCTGGCGGTCGACCATCTTCTCGCGCTTCTTCTCGGTGTGGATGAACTCGGGATCGCGCAGCTCCGCCTTGCGGGTCGGCGTGATCTGACAGGGCACGCCGACGAACGCGACACGGGTGCAGCCCTTCTCTCCGGCTTCCTCCAGCGCGAGATCGTTCGGGCAGTACGTGTACCAGGAACCGGCGGCCGCGAGGATCTCGGCCTCTGTCGTCGCGCAGACCGGGCGCGGTGCGCACGGACGCTCGGGATCGGGCGCCGAGACAACGGCGCCGTCGATGCGGCCGCTGCGCAGCGCGTGGAGCAGCAGCGCGGTCACTACGCCGCCGTCCTGGGCTACTTCGAGCACGCGCGGGTCTTTCACTCTTGCGGCGTAGATTTCCTGGTAGGTGCCGAAGCCGCTCGCGTACGTGGAATTCTGCTGGCCGGCGAACACGCGCTCGGCGAGCTGAAACTCGCGCGGCGCGAGGCGCGGGCAGACCTGCGCGCACACGTCGCACCCGATGCCTTCGCTGATCCCGCAGTGGTCGAAAGCCGCGCTCTCCTTGGCCGTCTGCTTGGGCTTGCCGTCGACGTACTCGATGACGTTGTGAGGGCAGACCAGCACGCAGGTCCCGCACTCACAGCAGGAGCCGTAGGCGACCACGTCGTTCATCATGTCCTTGAAGGTCGGCTTGGCCCTGTAGGTCTGCTGTTCCACGACGTCTCCTGCTCCGAAAAGTGGGGTCAGACCCCCTTTTCGCGAGGTCCGGCTACACGAGAGCTTGCGGGGAAAAAGGGGTCTGACCCCATTTTTGCGGTCTCTACACGAGCGGGTGTCGGCCCGCAATTCGAAAAAAATCAGCTTCCGCCTTCGTAGTGCAGCAGCGAATGCACCGGCACCGGTGCGAGGGACTCACGGCCGTTGAGGAAGGCCAGTTCGATCAGGAAGCCGCACTCGACCACCTCTGCGCCGCAGGCCTCGACGAGAGCAACCGTCGCCTTCGCAGTGCCGCCGGTGGCGAGCAGGTCGTCGAGGATGGCGACGCGCGCGCCGGCGGGCATCGCATCCTTGTGGATCTCGAGCGTGTCGCTGCCGTACTCCAGCTGGTAGGTGACGGTGTGCGTGTCGTGCGGCAGCTTTCCGGGCTTGCGCACGATGCAAAGGCCGACGCCGAGGGCGTAGGCCACCGGTGCGCCGAACAGGAAGCCGCGCGACTCCACGCCGACCACTGCGTCGATCCTGCCGCGATAGCGCTCGGCCATCGCGTCCACCACGTAGCGCAGCGCGGGGCCGCTCGTCAGCAGCGGCGTGATGTCCTTGAAGAGGATGCCGGGCTTCGGGAAGTCCGGCACGTTGCGGATCAGCGCATCGAGGTTCATGGGGTTGGGCAGCTCCGCGCGCGTGTCAGGGCCATTCAAGCCGGAAGGAGGCCAGCGTGCGCATGGCTTCGTAGTTGGTGAGGTCGAGATGCAGCGGCGTCACCGAGACGAGGCCGTCGCGAATGGCCGTGAAGTCGGTGCCCGGCTCATCCTCGAAGTCGAGCTCGGTGCCGCCGATCCAGTAGTACTTGCGCCCGCGCGGATCGTCCTTCTCGACGATCGCGTCGCCGTAGCGGCGCTTGCCCTGGCGCGTGATCGCGAAGCCGGCCGGCGACGGCAGGTCGGGCACGTTTACATTGAGCAGCGTGTCGGGCGGAAGTCCGGTCCGCTTGAGCTGCGCGACAAGAGTGGCCGCGAATCGCGCAGCGGCATCGTACTGGAAGGCCACCTTGCCCACCTGCGAGAACGCGACGGCCGGGATGCCGAGCAGAACGGCCTCCATGGCGGCCGAGACGGTACCGGAGTATGTGATGTCGTCGCCGAGGTTCGGGCCGCGGTTGATGCCCGACACGATCAGCCACGGCTTCTCTCCGGTCAGCAGCCCGTTGAGCGCGAGGTTCACGCAGTCGGTCGGCGTGCCGTTGACGGCGATCCAGCCTGGCTGGATTTCGTCGGCACGAAGCGGCTGCTCGAGGGTCAGCGCGTGGCTGACGGCCGAACGTTCGCGATCGGGCGCCACGACGACCACGTCGTCGATAGCCTTGAGGGCTTCGACCAGTCGCGCAAGGCCGCTCGACTGGATGCCATCGTCGTTGCAGGCAAGGATCATGAAGGCGCGATCCTTCCCGCGCACGAACGACAAGAGCAACCGCGGCGCTGCGCAGCCGCAACAACGAACGCCGCGAGCTCCAGCAAAATTGGGGTCTGACCCCAATTTCTCGGCAGTGGGGGGAATCTGTACCTGTCCCGGGTTTCGAAAAAAGAAAGGCCGGAGGGATGGGAATCTCTCCGGCCTTTCGAATGGTCGGGGTGACTGGATTTGAACCAGCGACCACTCACACCCCAAGCGAGTGCGCTACCAGGCTGCGCTACACCCCGAAGGGCGCGGACGATAGCCACGGCGGTTCCTCAAGGCAACCTGAACTCAGATGTCGTAGCCGGTTTCGCCGTGCTCGGCGAGGTCGACTCCCATTCGTTCGTCCTCTTCGCTGACGCGAAGGCCGAGCGTCGCATCGAGAACGCGGGCAAGGATGAACGTGACCACGAACGCATAACCGAACGTGGCCGCCACGCTGACCAGTTGCACCCATACCCGCTGCACATTGCCGGCGTCGAGAAGACCGCCGGCGCCGTCGGGCGTCAAGGCGGTAACGCAGAAGATGCCGGTCGCGATCGCACCCCACGCACCGCCCACGCCGTGCACGCCGAACGCGTCGAGGGAATCGTCGTAACCGAGGCGGCTCTTGACCACCACGGCGCCGTAGCAGGCCAGCGCCACCGTCGCGCCGATCGCGAGCGCGCCGCCCACGTCGACGAAACCGCAGGCCGGCGTGATGCCAACCAGGCCCGCCACCGCTCCCGACGCGAAGCCGAGAGCGCTGGCCTTGCCGCGATGAAAGGCCTCGACGAGGCACCACGTGACCGCGGCGGTGGCGGCCGCAATATGCGTGACGACGAACGCGTTCACCGCAAGGCTGTTGGCCGCCAGTGCGCTGCCTGCGTTGAAACCGAACCAGCCGACCCAGAGCAGGCCCGCACCGAACACCGTCATTGCGAGATTGTGCGGCTTCATCGCGGTGTGCGGGTAGCCAATGCGGCGCCCCAGCACGAGGGTGAGCGCGAGCGCCGAGACGCCCGAGCTGATGTGCACGACCGTGCCGCCGGCGAAATCGAGAGCGCCCATCTGGAACAGCCAGCCGTCGCTTGCCCATACCCAGTGACAGATCGGGGAGTAGACCAGCGTTGCCCAAAGCACGATGAACGCGACCCAGCTGCCGAACCGGAGGCGTTCGGCGATCGAGCCACTGATCAGGGCCGGCGTGATGATCGCGAACATCATCTGGAACACCATGAACAGGCTGTGGGGAATGGTGTAGCCCGGCCACGGCGTATCGCTCGCGACGCCTTGAAGCAGCACGTACGAGAAGTCGCCCACGAACGGTCCGCCTTCGCTGAAGGCCAGCGAATAGCCGATGACGACCCACTGCAGGGTCATCAAGCCCATCGCCATGAAGCTGTGCATCATCGACGACAGCACGTTCTTCGCGCGCACCATGCCGCCGTAAAACAAGGCGAGGCCCGGCGTCATCAGCAGCACGAGGGCCGAGCACACGAGCACCCAGGCCGTATCGGCATGGTCGATGCCCGGCGCGTCGGCGGCCACCGCCGGAGCGGCGTCGAGCAGCAGCATCAGCAATGGGAGCGTGTGGAGGAAGCCTCGAACGGTGGACATGAGGTCTCGGTCGGAACGACGGATCAGTTCAGGGAGTCGCGCAGGCGCACCAGCGCCTCGCGAATCTCGGCGAGCGCGCCCGTGGACGGAGCCGGCGATTCGGTTGCGGCGGACTCCTCGCGAAGCTTTTTGCGTGCGCCCTCGATCGTGAATCGGCGCGTATGCAGCAGGTCCTTGATCTTGAGCAGCAGGTCGACGTCGCGGCGGCGGTAGAGCCGGTGCTTGGAGCGCGTCTTGCCGGGCTTGAGGATGCTGAACTCGGTTTCCCAGTAGCGCAGCACGTAGGGCTTGACGCCCACGATGCGGGCGACTTCGCCAATCTTGAAGTAGAGCTTTTCGCCGAGAAGCTCGCGAGTCGCGGGGCTGAGCTCGGCGTCGCCGGCCTGGTCCTCTTCGGGAAGTCCGGAGGCGTCGTCGTCGGGCCCGGTTCCCCCTTCAGGATCGGGTTCCGGATGCTCGTTCACGACGGATTCTCGTCCGCGTTGATGGTGCGCTTGAGAACCTGGCTGGGCTTGAAGGAAAGCACGCGGCGTCCCGAGATCACGATCTCGTCGCCGGTTTGGGGATTGCGGCCCTTGCGCGGGCGCTTCTCGTTGATGACGAAGTTTCCGAAACCGGAGATCTTCACCTTCTCGCCCTGCTCGAGACGGGCCTTGATCACCTCGAAGATGGACTCGACGACCTCGGCAGCCTCTTTCTTGGAGAATCCGACGCGCTCGTAGATGTGCTCGACGATTTCGGCTTTGGTCATGCGCGACGCCTCCGCAGACTGCTGCCAGGGCAGCTCGGACTTTCAGACCCGAACTTGCGCCGCGAGGCGCTCGGTCAGGTGGCCAACAACCCGCTCGTGAAGGGCCGTCACCTCCGCATCCGTGAGGGTGCGGTCGGCGGCCCGGTACACAAGCCTGTACCCCAGGGCCTTGCGGTCACTGCCGGTCCCCGCTCCCGTGTACTCGTCGAAAATCGAGATCGACTCGATACAGGGTTCGCCCAGTTCCTCGACCGCCCGGATGGCCGCCCCTGCGGGCATGTCCAGCGCAGTCAGAAGCGAAACGTCCCTCTCCGAACTCGGGTAACGGGGGATCGGCTGCAGCCCCGGGTGGGCGCGTCTATACGTGACCGCTAACCGGCAGTCAACTTCGAACAGGTAGATTTCTCCAGCGATTTCCGAGCCTTCCGAGACGTCCGGGTGAAGTCGCCCGAGCAGGCCCACGCTCTGCCCAGCCACCAGTACCTCGGCAGCGGCACGGGGATGGAACTCGGGGCGACCCGTGACGGCCACGAATTCGATCGGGGTTCCGGGAGACAGAACGCCAAGCACCTTCTCGACCACTGCCTTGACGTCGGCGAACACGAGATCGCGAAACTGGCCGGGGCGCGGGCCCGGACGCGGGCCGTACAGAAGCCCGGCCACGACTTCGCGCTGATCCGGCGCGCCATCCGACGAAGCCGAAAACGTGCGCGCGATCGTGAACAGGTCGACGCGCGGCTGCTGCATCGCGACGTTGGCGCCGAGCGCCGCCGACAGTGCGCCGAGCGCGCTGCGTTGGAGCGCGGTCGCATCGCTGCGCAAGGGATTGCGAACGAGCACACTCGCCCCGCCCGCGAACAGCCCCGGGAAACGCGCATTGGCGGCCTCGGACGTGAACGACACTGTCACGTGTTCGTGCAGGCCGACGCCGCTCAGCAGATCGCGTAGCGCGGCCGCCGCACGCACGCTCTCGGGCACCAAAACCGGTACAAGCTGAACCTGGGGCATGGCGGGTTCGATGGCTTCGTAGCCGACCACGCGTGCGACTTCTTCCACATAGTCGATTTCGCGACCGAGGTCCTGGCGATGGCCCGGTGCCGTCACGTCGAAGCCCGACGCGTTGCTGACCGGAGCGGCGCCGATGGCCGTCAGCACCGACTCGATGCGGCTGTCGTCGACCGCAAGGCCGAGCAACGTGCGCACGCGATCGGAGCGAACTGCGACGGAGGCCCGCCGCGGCGCTCCCGGCCCGGCCTCTGCCATGCCGCCGCGCGGCGACGCGCCGGCAACCTCAACGAGTAGCGTCGCGGCACGCAGCAGAGCTTCGTGCACGCCGGTCGGGTCGACGCCGCGTTCGAAGCGGTACGAGGAATCGCTGAGCACGCCGTGGCGGCGCGACGTTCGGCGCACGACCGGCGGCGCGAACATCGCGCTTTCCAGAAAGAGATCGGTGGTGTTGTCCTCGACGGCCGACGCTTCGCCGCCCATCACCCCGGCAACGGCCACGGGTGCGGCGGCATCCGCGATCACCAGATCTTCGGCGAAGAGCTTCACGTCGCGGGCATCGAGCGTGCGAATGGTCTCGCCCTCGCGTGCGCGGCGCACGACGATCCGGCTCGCATGAATCTTCGACAGGTCGAAAGCGTGCAGCGGCTGGCCGCGCTCCATCATCACGAAGTTGGTCACGTCGACGACGTTGTTGATCGAGCGCAGTCCGAGGGACGCCAATCGCGTGCGCAGCCACGTGGGTGACGGACCGACGCGCACGCCGCTCATGACCAGGCCGTGGTATCGCGGACATCCGTCGGTGTCCTCGATCTCCACCGACACGGATGACTCGCCACGCGGCACTGGGATGGTTGCCGGCGCTGGCCGCAGGCGCAGCCCGCAAAGCGCCGCCGTCTCGCGCGCGAGCCCGACCATGCTCAGGCAGTCGCCACGGTTCGGGGTGATGCCGAGTTCGAGGATGGTGTCGTCGAGGCCGAGCAGATGGGCGGCATCGGTGCCGGGCTCGAGGCCCGGCTCGAGGATCACGATGCCCTCCTCGCCCGGCGCCAGACCGAGCTCGGCCGCGGAGCAAAGCATGCCTTCGGAGTCGACGCCGCGCAGCTTGCTCTTCTTGATCACGAGGCCGCCGGGCAGCTCACAACCGATACGCGCGAGCACAACGGTATCGCCGGTGCGGTGATTGCGCGCACCGCAAACGATGGTGCGAAGGCCGTCCCCTGCCCCGTCGTCGACGTGGCAGACGGTGAGCCGATCGGCGTTGGGGTGCTGGCCCATCTCCTCGATGCGCGC
Source organism: Binatia bacterium (assembly GCA_046261745.1). Lineage (GTDB taxonomy): Bacteria > Desulfobacterota > Binatia > UBA1149 > CAITLU01 > DATNBU01. The sequence continues at coordinate 887 of JBHEOD010000021.1, read as the reverse complement.
AACGACCAGGCGGTCACCGTACGAGCGCTCCGGACGAAGCACGGCTTCGACTTCGATTCCGCCCATGGTCAGGCGGCGCGCCACTTCCTCGACATCCGGAAGCCCTTCGACGAGCTCGCCGAGCCATTGATAGGACAGTCGCATGGTCTTCGCCTCAGAACTGACGCAGGAAGCGCAGGTCGCCGCCGTAGAACAGGCGGATGTCGTCGATCTTGTACTTGAGCATGGCGATGCGCTCGACGCCGAGTCCGAACGCAAAGCCGCTGAATTCCTCCGGGTCGTAGCCGACGGATGCAAACACCGCCGGATCGACCATGCCGGCGCCGAGGATCTCGAGCCACCCCGTGCCCTTGCAAACACGACACGCCGCGGATTCCTGGCTGCAGACGACGCAGGCCACGTCCACTTCGGCGCTCGGCTCGGTGAACGGAAAAAAACTCGGGCGCAGGCGCACCGGCAGGTCGCGGCCGAAGACGCGGCGCAGGAACTCCGTCAGCACGCCCTTCAGATGCGCGAACGTGATGCCGCGGTCGACCATCAGGCCTTCGATCTGGTGGAACATCGGCGAGTGGGTGACGTCGTCGTCGTGACGATAGACCGCGCCCGGCGCGATGATGCGGATGGGCGGCCGGCGGTTTTCCATCACGCGGATCTGCACCGGCGAGGTATGCGTGCGCAGCACGTGGCCGCCTTCGACGAAGAAGGTGTCGTGCATGTCGCGCGCCGGGTGATCGGACGGAATGTTGAGGGCCTCGAAGTTGTGGTACTCGTCCTCCACTTCCGGTCCCTCGGCGATCTCGAAGCCCATGCCGCCGAGGATCTCGCAGATTTCCGCGAGCGTGCGCGAGATGGGGTGGATGGTGCCGAGGCCGGCGCCGCTGCCCGGC
>JBHEOD010000209.1:0-3937 GCA_046261745.1 Binatia bacterium | reverse complement strand
GACTTCGAGAAGGGCTTCCTCCGTGCCGCAGTGATGCCGTTCGCGGACTACGTCGCCCACAAGAGCGAGGCCGGTTGCCGCAGCGCCGGCGTGTTCTGCGTCGAGGGCAAGTACGTTATGCACGACGGCGACGTGATGCACTTCCGCTTCAACGTCCAGCGATCCGTCACGCACCAAGTTCCCCTGCCAGTCGATCGACGTGGCCCGTAGCACCGATTTTCCTGTAGAACGCGAACGCTTCGCGCAGCAGCTCATCGGCCCTCGCGGCTTCTCCGCGTGCGGCGGCCCATCGCCCGCGCGTCTCCAGAATTTGGGGCGACAAGGCGCGCGCGTCGAGCGACACGACGAGCTTTTCGGCCCGTGCGAGGGCAGACTCGATCGCATCCAACGGCGCGACGGGATTGGAGGCCAGCAATGCCCTGGACAGCACGATCTGCGCATGCGCTTCGTAGTAGCCGTTGCCGCCCCTGCCCGCCTGATCGATCGCGTCTCTGACAACGGCCAAGCACGCGGGTTGGTCGCCCAGAGCCAGATGCGCCTCCGCGAGTATCGCCAGTACCTCAGGCAGAAGTCCCCGCTGCGCGCGCTGCTCGATGCTGATCCGGCAGGACTCCTGCGCCGCGTCACGAGCGGCTTCGTGCTGTCCGTCAAGGAGATACGCAGTGGCCAGCGCCGCGTGGGCGCACACCCTCGAGACCTCGTTGTCGAGTCGCTCTGCGATCTCCAGACTGCGGCGCGCGCGATCCAGGAGGTGACCGGCCGTCCCCAATGCCCACGCGAACTGTGCCCAGATAGCGTACGTCCAGGTAAGAACCTCGTCCTCCCGTGACTCCGTCGCTGCCGACTCTGCCTCGCGGATCGTCGTCTCGGCTTCGTCGAACCGTCCGAGGCGCAACAGGGCGCAGGCACTCGCCGCCAGCACGCTCACCCGCGGGCTGAAACCCGCGAGAGCCCTGCCGATCGTGTTGTCCGATCCCGTCGCTTCGAGGACCCGCGCCGCACGCTCGAGCAGCAATCTCCCATCGCCGGTGTAGAACTGGCCCCAGGTGGCGTATTGTCCCACTGCCGCAACAAGAGCGGGATCCCCGCAAGCGGACCCGAGGCGCAAGGCTTCATCCCCGTAGCGAGCATAGTCGGCTCCCGACCCGCCGACGCTCATGCGCATGATGCCGTAGCGGCCGACAAACATCGCCTCGGCGCTTCGATCTCCAATGGCGGATGCCAGAGCCCGCCCCTCCTCAAACACGGCATCCGCCTCTTCCTCGCTGTCCCCCATGCGCCAGCCGAAGGACAGGATCTGGTCGCAGGCCTGCATCGCGAGGTCGTTGCGCTCGCCGACATCGACGATGGCGGGCGTGAGCGCGCGCACGCGTCGCCAGTGCTGGAGGGACTCGCGCGCATCGGAGAGGGCTGCCCACTTGGCGGCGCGCACCGACCAGCGCGCGGCCGCACCCCGATCCCCCGCCTCCCCCCAGTGGCCGGCAATCTCCGCAGCACGTTCGTCGAGTCCATCACCGGCGTCTTCAAGCGACTGCGCCACTGCGGCGTGAACGCGGCATCGTCTCTCGCTGAGCTGCGAACGCTGGGCAACCTCTTGGGTGAGCGGATGCTTGAACGAGTACACGACCCGCGGATAGAGCGACGCCTCGAACAGGAACTCCGCAGCGGCAAGCGTCGAGAGGCAGTCCGCGAGGACCGCATCGTCCAACGTCGTGAGCCTCGCCAGGACCCGCTGCAGAAGGGATTCGGCGAAATCCTTGCCGATCACCGCAGCGATCTGCAGCACTTCCTTCTCGCGTTTCCCAAGGCGGTCCATGCGAGCGGCAAGGAGGGCTTGCACGGTCGAGGGCACCGCCAGCGAAGCGACCGGGATCGTGAGCCGATAGTCCCCCCGGCACCCACGCAGCTGGCCATTCTCCACCAGCGACTGGACGAGCTCCTCGATGAAGAAGGGATTGCCGCGAGTGCGCTCCTGGATCAGCGCCGGCAGCGCCGCGACGCTGCGGTCGCTTCCGAGATGATCGCACAGCAGGGCCTCGATCGCCTCGGCGCCGAGAGGCTGCAGCGGCAGGTGCTGGTAGTAGGAACGCTGCATCCAGCGCACCTGGTACTCAGGACGGAAATTGACGATCCACAGATCGCGCGTAGCCGGCAGACTTTCCACGAAGGTGTCGAGGAAGGAATCGCTGGCGCCGTCGAACCAGTGCAGGTCCTCCAGCAGCATCACGCGCGTACCGCCGTATCCCGGATCGTGAAGGATGCGTCTGGCCAGCGCGTGCACACGCTTCTGTCTCTGCTCCGGATCCAGCACCGGCGAGGGATGTTCCGGATCGGCCACGCCGAGCACGTCGAACAGGATCGGCAGGGCTTCGCGGAAGCCCTCGTCCATCAGCAGCAGCCGGCCGGCAATCTTCGCCCGCACCACATCTGCGGTGTCGGCGTCGGAGACTCCGTAGAAGCCGCGCCACAGTTCCAGCATCGGAAGCATCGGGACGCTCTTGCCGTGAGCCACGCCGCGAGCCTCGAGAACCGGTATGCCACGCGAGCGGCAACTGTCGAGGAACTCGGCACACAGGCGCGACTTGCCGGTGCCCGCTTCCGCGACGACGCCGACCACCTGGCCGCCTCCGCCGCCGCGTGCACGCTCCAGCGCGCTTTCCAGCACCGCGACGTCACGCTCGCGGCCCACGAAAGCGGACAGGCCTCGCGAGCGCGACCGGTCGAGCCGCGTACGAAATTCTCCGACGCCTTCGAGATCGAAGAGGCCGACCGGCTCGCCCACGCCTTTGACCTGCGTGCGGCCGAGTTCTCGGAGCTGGAAATAGCCTTCGACCAGTCGCGCGGTCTGATCCGACAGGTAGATGTGACCCGATTCGGCCAGAGCCTCCATCCGCTGGGCGAGACCCACGGTGTGCCCTTGAGCCGTGAAGTCCATGCGCGAATCGTCGCCGATGCGGCCGACAACCACTTCTCCCGAATTCAGGCCGATGCGAACTTCGAAAGGCACGCCGTACTGGAGCCGAACGTCGTTTGCATACTCGCGGGCCGCGTCGCGCAGATTCAGCGCCGCAAAGCAGGCTCGTTGCGCGTGATCCTCATGGGCGAGCGGAGCGCCGAACAAAGCCATGATTCCGTCGCCGGTGAATTTGTCCACGTAGCCTTCAAAACGCTCGACGCCCGCGACAAGCCGGCGGAAAAAACCTTGCATGATCCGCGACCAGTCTTCCGGATCCATCGACTCGGCCAGATCCATCGAACCTTTCACGTCGGCGAACAGCACGGTCACGTGCTTGCGTTCGCCCTCGAGGGCCGAACGCGAGCGCAGGATCTTCTCGGCAAGGTGGCTGGGGGGCTCCACGGATTCCGGAGCGGCGGGTGACGCACCGAGCGAAGCGCGGCACTTGCGACAGAACCTGGCAGTGGGGCGGTTGCCGGCGCCGCACCCGGGGCAGACGGCCTCCAGCGCACCGCCACATTCGTCGCAATAGAAGGAATCGTCGGCGTTCTGGGACTGGCATACGAGGCATTTCATGGGATAGGACGCGCCATGCTTGTACCGAGGCGGCCGGACAGACGACAGCGGCCCGATCGTCGCCAACGCTCGAAGCATGCTCCGCCGGTGAAAACCGGGCGCAAACACGGGTACGCTCTCGCGCGGAAAGTCACGCGAGAGCCAAAACAAGCCGAGTTCCACCCGACTTTCGGTTCAACGTCTGACGGATCCGCACCCGGGCAGGGGAGATAGGAAGCCTCATGGCGGGGGCGACAGGGGTGGCAGAGGACGCCAAGTTGACGGAAAGGCCGTTATCGGACGGCCGATGGCCGGATAGGGAACGGCGTGGCTATCTCGGGGTGGGCCTTTGAATTCCTTCCTCTCATTCCCAACGCATTCCACGACTCAGCCCGGGGGGGAGCGCTGCGGCGGCGGTTGCGATCC
>JBHEOD010000208.1:0-3937 GCA_046261745.1 Binatia bacterium | reverse complement strand
GCGCATGCGGCTGGAACTGAAGGCGGCCTCCTTCGCGAACGTGGCGTGGTCGCGCTGCATGGCCAGCGCTTCCAGCGCCTGGCAGGTGCCGGCCAGCCACGGGTTCGCCTCGGCCAGCTTGCGCACCTGCTCGATGGCGACATCCACGCGTGCCCAGTCGCCGTTTCGCGCCGCCTCGCGGGCCTGTTCGCTGAGGCCGGCGACGGCGAGTTCGTCGGCGCGGCTGGCGACCAGTTGTTCTTCTGCGATCGCGCCGAACGCGGCGGCGGCGACCACCGGCGCAGACAGCTGCGCCTGCAGCGACGGCTGCGCGGCGCCGTCCAGGTTCGCGTAGCGCACGCGCACCTCGAGCAGATCCACGTTGGCGCCGCTGCGCGCGATCGAACGCGGCAGCGTCAGGCGAATGAGCGCCCAGGCTTCGCCCGAGAACGCGAGGTCGGGCAGCCGCCAACCGCCGTCGCGGTTACTCGCGTAGCCGTTGAGCAATTCGGCGCGAACGCCTTCGGGCGTCTCGAACTCGAGAACGAGCCCGCGTGCACACAGTGCGTTGAGCAGTGCGAGTTCCTCACGGAAGGGATCCATCAGGTCTTCGGCGGTGGCGCCGTAGTAGGAGTTGCCGCCTCCGGCGCGCGCCATGCCGATCATCAGTTCCTCGTTGAAATCGCGGCCGAGTCCGTAGGTGGACGTGCTGACGCCGGCCGCGGCCAGTTCCGCGCACTGGGCCTGGATGGCCGCAGCATCGGTGAGGCCGTGGTTGGCGCATCCGTCCGACAGCAGGATCACGCGCGAGACGATGTCCGCGGACGTGTGAGGGGCCAGCGTTTCCGCGCCGGCGAACCAGCCTGCGTGCAGGTCGGTGGTGCCGCCGGAGTGGATGCGCGAGATCGCGTCGGTCAATCGCGCTTTGTCGGTAGCACTCGTCAGCGGCACCAGCGTGTGGACGTCGTGGTCGTAGACGGTCAGCGACGCGCGGTCGACGGGCGACAGGCCGCCGAGCACGAACTCGGCGCAGCGGCGCGCTTCCCTCAGCGGACCGCCCGACATGGAACCGGAGCGGTCGAGGACCAGCGCAACGTGGATGGGGCTGCGGCGCGTGGTCGCGTCGGCGGGCATGTCCGGAGCCTGGATGCGCACCAGCACGTCCAAGGTATTGTCGAAGTCGGCAAGTACGGCCGCGCGGCGGGGCGCCAGAAGAAGGGTGGGGGTCGTCATTTTGAATCTCCTTTTCGAATGCGCTCCTCGCGGAGCGCGTTGGCCAGTGCATTCCCGAGCACATCGGGATCGGTCTCCGACAGCCGGGCAAGCCGGCGCGCCTCGATGTCGACGTGACACCACGGAGTGAGGCTGATGCGCACGATGCGCTGGCGTTGCGTCGTGCCCGACGCGTTGCCGAGGGTGAGCAGGCTGTCGCGAAGTTCTCCGCGACGCTCGGCGATCCTTGTGGCGATGCCCAGGGAGTTGGTCATGCGCGGGGCGTCGGAAACGTCGTGCTCGGTCGGCGCTTCGGCGACCATGAAACTCGGCGAGGAGGCCAGCGGGATGGCCGGATGCGTGGACGTCGGTGCGGCGGCTCGCGTCGCGCGTGGGTCGCGCGAGGCGCGGCGGCCGCGGATGCGCTGCAGGGCGCGTTCGGCGGGGGTGGTGGTGGTGGTGGTGGTGGTGGTGGTGGTGGCGTCCGTGGGAGCCGCGTCGCCTGGAGCCGCGTTGCTCGCAGCGAAGTCGCTCGGAGCCGCGTCGCTTGGAGCGGCGTCGCTCGGAGCGGCGGAGAACATTTCGGCGGGGACCGCCGTGTCTTCGACCAGCACGACGTTCTTGAGCAGTTCGCCGATCTTGGCCAGGGGCCAGCCCTCGGACAGCAGGCGGCGGGCCGCCAGGAACTCGGCGATCTGCTGCACGCCGAAGATGGCTTCGCGGCCCTCGCGCTCGGGCGGGGTCAGCACGCCGATCTGGACGTAGTGGCGGACGAGGCGCTCGTTGGCCGAGCCGGCTTCGGCGGCCAGGCCGCACCCCGGCATCAGGCGGTTGCACTCGTCAGCCAGGGCCGCGGCGGTGCCGGTCCAGGTGAGGATGTGGTCGGGAAGGTGGCCTAGCAGTTGGACTTCCATGGGTTTCTCCGGGGACGGGGCAATAGATGTCACTGACAACGATGGCCGTCAATGACGGATTTTGATGTCGGGGTCGATCGGTGACGGGTTTGTGTGCTTTCCGGCACGTTCGAAGTCGAGAGGGCTGGGTAGCGGCTCGGAGGTCGCGAATATGACACTGCGGGTCTGACGGCGCCGGACGGCCACTGTTAGGGCAACTCCTGCAGGAACTCTGGCCGGAGGTGTCGTCATGCCCGAGATCGCGCGGTTCTTCGGGGTCGTCGTTCGAATGTTCGCGGAACCGGGTAGTTCGCATCACCGGCCCCACTTCCACGTCTGGTATCAGAACTGGAGTGCCGTCATTGCCATCGACACCGTTGAGTTGATCGGTGGCGAGATCCCGCGAAGCCAGCTCCGACTCGTGGAGGCGTGGGCGGAGATCCATCGAGCGGAACTACTCGAGGACTGGCATCGGCTGCGGTCGGGCCTTCCCCCTTTCAAGATTGATCCTTTGCGCTAGGATGGCCGCCATGGGATCGACTCACCCGATTCATCGCGTGACGGCGTTCGCGATCGTCGCTCCATTCACGCTGGAAGTGTCGTTCGACGACGGGCTTTCGCGCGTCATCGATCTCTCCCCGGTGCTGGCAGGGGAACTCTTCGGACCGCTGCGCGATGAGGCGGTCTTCAACCAGGTCGCGCTGGACGGTGAGGTCCACACGCTTGTCTGGCCCAATGGCGCAGACTTCGACCCAGCCACGCTCCACGACTGGCCGGACGTCGTCGACGAGATGCGGTCGATGGCGGCGAGCTGGCGCTAGGACGACGCCGACGGTCGCGCGGAATCGGGCGGGAGAAGTTGCCGCGCTCGATCCGGGCGAAGATGTTGCTGCTCATCCGGCTGTCTCCGATCACGCAATCCACCACTTCCTGAAAGAGCTGTCTCCGCCCTCGGTTGCGGTCATCTCGCCGAGCCGTTCGTAGCGGTGGCCCGGGCTCGCTGGCCGAGTCGGCCTCGGCCGCCGGGCCGCAACCGCACCAGGCGTTTGAATTCTGGGCAACGTTGGGCCATTTTGGGACTCAAAATGGAATCGATACGGAGATTTTTCGACCCGCCCGAGCGCAGCTTCTTCCTGCTCGGCCCCCGCGGCACCGGCAAATCGACCTGGCTGCGGACGGCCTGTCCGGACGCGCTGACCCTCGACCTGCTAAGACCGGATGTCTTCCGGGATCTGTCCGCGCGGCCCGAGCGTCTCGAGGGACTGGTCGGCGGCACTGCGCCGACCGCGACGGTGGTTCTCGACGAAGTGCAGCGCGTCCCCGAACTCCTCGCGGTGGTGCACCGCCTCATCGAGACTCCCGGCACCTCGCGACGTTTCATCCTCACCGGGTCGAGTGCGCGCAAGTTGCGCCGCGGCGGCACGGATCTGCTCGGCGGCCGGGCTTCGATGTGCACGATGCACCCCTTCATGGCGGCCGAGCTCGGGCGCTTCGATCTTGCCGATGCCCTTCGCGTTGGCCTGCTGCCGATCGTGGTGGCCTCAGCGTCGCCCGACGAGGTGCTTCGCGCCTACGCGTCACTCTACCTTGACGAGGAGGTTCGGCAGGAAGGTCTCACGCGCAACGTCGGGGCTTTCGCGCGCTTCCTCGAGGTTGCCAGTTTCTCGCACGGCGCGGTGGTGAACACCGCGAACCTGGCCAGGGAGTGCCAGGTCGAGCGCAAGAGCGTGGCCAACTACCTCGGTATCCTCGAGGACCTGCTGCTCGCGTTTCGCGTGCCGGTCTTCACGCGAAGAGCCCAGCGTGCGACGTCCGTGCATCCCAAGCTCTACTACTTCGATGCGGGCGTGTAC
>JBHEOD010000207.1:0-3966 GCA_046261745.1 Binatia bacterium | reverse complement strand
GGCCTGGCTGCCGAGCTCGCGCACTGACGGCGCCGGCTCCGCGTTTCAGTCGCCGCCGCCGATCCGAAAACGGCCGGCATGGCGGCGTGACTTTTCGTACGGCAGCTCCGCTGCCAACACAGACCTGCTGCTTACGGCTCTCGGGGCAGCGTCACGGTCACTCTTTCGGTTGTCGCCATCGCAGCCTCCGATATGCGCAAAAGTATTACCGCCGACCGGCAACAATGCCCCCGCGCGGTTGATGGCTACCCTGGTGGCGGCTCGCCGTTTTGAACGCCTCTCCGAGGCTCTACGGGGCCGACCTTCGGCTACTTTCGCCGAAAAAATGGCGAAACGATCGGCGCCGGATGGGGCAAGACCCGATCAATGTCAGCAAATTCAGATACTTAGACGTAGCACCACGGAAGCCCGCCAGGAACTCGGACCATCAGAGGTGAAAAGCCGTCGGACGCGCCTCGGGTCGAGACACTAGGCCGCCAGTCGCTCGGAGCTGCGGGCAGCGTGGTCTTTGTCGCCGTGCCACCAGTACGACCGATGGCGCAGTACCGAGTAGTCGGGCTTGTCGATCGCGTCGTACGCTTCGCGCGTGCGCTCGCCGCGTGCCACCGAGCATTTGGCGCACAGGCACGTCTCCGGCCCCTCCCGGTAGAGGCTGCCGAAGAGTTGATCCCACAGTTTCAGGAAAAACCCGGTGTGCATCGGCTTGTTCAAGGTCGATTTCGCGTGGTGCACGTAGTGCTGGAACGCGGTGTTGATCCACTTGTGATGCGCGTCAGGCCAGCGGCTCTCGAATCCCCAGTGCAGGTAGACGCCGTAGGCGTAGAAGAACGCTCCGTAGGTGAGGAACAGGAGGTCCATGTTCACGGGCATGAGCAGCGGCACGAACAGAAGCGGCGCCGAGCGAATGAGCTGATCGACATGGTCGTCGGCAATCACCGCAAACGGCGACGGATTGAAGAACACGTGGTGGCTCTTGTGCTGCTTCCACCAGAAACCGATCGTGTGGCCCATGCGATGGTACGCGAACTCGTAGAAGTCCGAGCCGATCCACACGACGAAGAAGGTGAAGACGAGGTAGCCGATGCTGTAGCCGCCGAGCCCGGCGTAGGCCATCGACCAGCCGGAGTCGACGAGGTGCAGCGCAATGGCCGGGCACAGCGCCGCCGTGTAGACGCCCTTGAGCATCTGCAGCACTTCGCGTCGCACCATCGCGGGCTTTGGATAGTAAGGGTTCGACTTTCGCTGCCACGTCTCAAAAGTCGGATTGGCGTAGTATCGGCTGAAAAGCGTCCCCGACATCATCATCATCATCACGAACGTGAGGACGCTGAGCGTGACCCAGGTGGTGAAGAAGTTGCCGTGTTGCGCGATTGCCAGAAGCATCTTCGTTCTGTTTACGCCGGACGTCCGCGCCTCGGCGGCGTCGCGTGAGCGCGCGACGTTTTCGAATGAGGAGTTTCCTTCTGCGCCAGTTCTTCCGCGACGCGGTCGAGCTTGCGCGACAGGTTGGCGAGCGTGGCCTGCATGACGTCGAGCTGACGCCTCAGCGCCTCGATGTCCTGGCGAGTCGCGAGGCCGGCCAAACCGAGCACGGCCGCCAGGTTGCCGTCGACCGTCGCCTTGGTCTGGGCCGCGGTCTGCAGCACGCTGCCGGCTGCATTCGACACGCGCTCGGCGCCGAACACGTTGCCGAGTTCGTGGAGCGCGCTGAAGAGCGCGCCTTCGACGCTGCGACGAACCATGAGGCAACTATAGGGAAGCTCTCACGCTGCGGCCACCGGCGCCGTCAGAGTTCCCGAACGCGCCCGGTCAGCGCAGCCAGCGCCTCGGACGCGCGGGCCCAGGTGCGCTGCATGAAGTCCTGCTGCTGGCGCAGGCTCGCCGCCGCGTCGTCGGGCAGCGCAGCCACGGTCGCCACCGTTTCTGCGGTGACGCCGGCCTCGAAGTCCTTCCAGAATGCCCGCACGTAGGGCCCGCGCTTGACGAAATCCTTCTCGACCTCGGTCAGCAGAGCCTTGAAGCGATGCCAGGCGCCGCCGCTGTCGGCATCGGCGCCGCCTTCGGTGAGTTCGGTCGGCAACGGCGCGCCGACGAAGACTGGGAGGTACGGCGACACGCACGGATTGGTCAGCGCCATCCATGCCAGCAGCGGACGGCCGGCGGCGCCGTGCAACTCGACCACCATCGAGGCGGTCGTGGTGCCGACGGGGTCCGCGTGCATGCACACGCTGAAATAACGCTCGTCGTCCGGCGAAGCCCCCGGCACGTGCACCTCGCCGCCGTCGTAGTGGTCGCGCATCACGCGTTTGACGGCAGCCACGTCGAGCCTTCCGCGTGCCAGCGCCGCGCACGTCGTCGCGTGCCGGCCCGACGAGATGACCGGCGGGGCCACCTCGGTGCTGCGGTACGCGCGCGCGAAGTCGAACCGGACGCCGGTGGGCTCGGGCCACCAGTCCAGCGCCATCGCGTGTTCGATGGTGTCGTGGCCGAGCCGGTCCCAGTCGGTGCCGATGGTGACGTGGTTGCTGGCAGAGAGCGCGCCGTCGTGAGCCCGCCGCAAGGCCCATCGCGACGCCGAGCTCTCGAGCAGCCACGCGTCGTGCGCATCGGCGACGAGGAAGGAATTGTTGTAGGGCCAGTGCGTGTCCGCGTAGCCCGAGCCGCCCTGGCCGTAACGCTCGATCAGCTCGACGATGACGTTGACGGCAGCTTCGGCGTTATCGCCGCGCTCGAGCCCGAGTCGGACGAGGTCCATGCCGAGAAGGCCGGTGTCACCAGCTGCGTCGCGAGTGAAGATCGTGTGATTGCCTATCGCGACGCCCTTGTCGTTGACGCCGTGCTCGAGGCCCCACAACCAGTGCGGACGCGCACCGACGAATCCGAACGTCTGCGGCACCTGATCGATCTCGATCGTCTGGCAGCGGATTCGGTCTCCCTGCCTCCACGTTGCCGGAGCGGCGTGAAACAGAGGCTGGCATTCGCCGGCGGGCCGGTCGGAATTCTTCGCGAAGATGGTGTGGTCGGAAGCCGTCCTCGTGCCGAGCGCGACCATGCTGTCGCAGCTCACCCGCACGCCGGTCGGCACGCTGCTCACGCGCGTTCCCGTTCCACCACGACCGACGCGAGGGCGAGCGGTTCGGCGTGGGTCAGCGAAAGGTGGATGCGGCCGGCGCCGAGCGTCCGAGCGCGATCGGCCACGCGGCCGTGCAGCAGAATCGACGGTGCGCCCGACACGGCACGCGTGACTTCGATGTCGCGAAACGCGAACGCGATGCCGGCGGCGCCAAGAGCTTTCATCACGGCCTCCTTCGCGGCGAACCGCGCGGCGAAGCATTCCGCCGGGTCACGGCGGGCTTCGCAGGTCCGGCGTTCGCCGTCGGTGAAGACGCGTGCGCGAAAGCGCTGCCCGCGCTCGCTCGCGTCGGCCGCGCGCCGCATGCGCTCGATCGAGACCGAGTCGATTCCGATTCCGATCACGTCCAACTGGCGTTCCCCGCGTTCGCCATCTTCAACATGCGCCGCAGGTCCGGCACGTGGCCACGTCGCAGGGCTCGGTCTCGCGCTCGGCATGCGCGCGGCGGCGTTCGAGCCACAGGTACGAGCGGTCGATGTGATGGTCGATGAAATCCCACGGGAACAGCGAGCTCTCGGCGTACTCGCGGTGCACGAACGCATCGATGTCGAGTTCGACGTCCGGATGGTTGCCGCGGCGAATGTCGCTCAGCTCCTGCCACCACCCGCGCTCGCTGCGGGCCAGCACCTCGATCACGCCGGCAACACGGCGGTCGCCGCGGCTGAGCAGCGTCTGCATGTAGGCCTCGCGCGGCGAATCGGCGTCGAGGTCCACGTTGGGCATGCGACCGGCCTTCCGGCGAATGTACGCAATCTTGGCTTGCGCCGCGGCCACCGGCACCATCGCGTCCCACTGGAACGGCGTCCACGGCTTGGGCACGAACGGATTGAGCG
>JBHEOD010000206.1:0-4081 GCA_046261745.1 Binatia bacterium | reverse complement strand
GTTGAGTCCCGGGATCATCGGGGCGGCCAGCACAGCCACTGGCACGCCCGCCCTCGAAAGGCTGCGCATCGCCTTCAGCCGTCGCGCGGGCGTGCTCGCTCGCGGTTCCATCACGCGCGCAAGCCCCGGATCGAGCGTGGTCAGCGAAATGCTCACCTGCGCGAGTTGGCGCGAGGCCATCGTGGAGAGAACATCGACGTCGCGCACGACGAGGGCCGACTTGGTGAGCAGCGCGACGGGGTTCGCGAACTCGGCCAGCACGTCGAGAATCGCACGAGTGATGCCGAGCCTGCTCTCGACCGGCTGGTAGCAGTCGGTGTTCGCGCCGAGGGCGATCACCTGCGGGCGGTACGACGGCCGCTCGAGGTGACGGCGCAGCAGCCCAGGCGCATCGTGCTTCGCGAAGATGCGCGTTTCGAAGTCGAGCCCCGGCGACAGTCCGAGATAGGCATGGGACGGACGCGCGAAGCAGTAGATGCAGCCGTGTTCGCAGCCGCGATACGGGTTGATGGAGGACGAGAACGGAACGTCCGGCGAGTCGTTGGTGGCAACGATGCTGCGCGAACTGTCGCGGTGGATGCGGGTTGCCGGAGAACGGCGCTCGTCGGATTCGCCCGGCCATCCGTCGTCGACGCTCTCGGCCGTGGTCGGTTCGAAGCGGCCGGCTCGGTTCGACAACGCGCCCCGTCCTTTTCTTGAGGTGTCCACGCATGGCGAACATAGGACGAAGGTCCGGCGCGTTCCAGCGTCAGGGTGCGCAGCCGGGGCGACAAGTTGCGGCCTGTCCCCCCGCTGCCCCGCATCACGTCCTTCTCGTCTTGACGGTCTCGTCTCGAAGCCGAAGGTAGAGAAGGAAAACCAAGGCGACTCCAGAAGGGGTGGAACGCCGAGGCGCATGGTTTGGCGCGACTGTCGGCACCGACCTTGCATTACGGGAAAACCATTGGTCGCGGAGGAAGTGGAGGTTTCATGAAAGCGAATTCTCGAAAACCCTTCGTCCCTCTTTCCCTCATCCCTCTGGCGCTCGCCGGCACGGCTAGTCTGGCGCTCGCCGGCACGGCAAGCGTCGCGCTCGCCGGCACGGCAATCCTTGGGCTCGCCGGCACGGCGAGCGTAGCCATCGCCGACACGTGCTCGAACACCTGCGTGACCATGGCCATACCGCGCTCCTCCGACGGCGTGCAAACCAGGCTCGACGGCAGCGCGGATGCCGTGCTGTGGCCTCCCAGCCGGGAGCTTCGCAAGATCGTGATCTCCGCCCTCAACAACCGCGGAGCGAGTTGCGACGTCACCATCGACGACGTGCGCCAGGATGAGGCACCGGGAGTGGCCGGAAGCGGCGCAACTCTCGAAGACGCCGTCAACTGCGACAACGCGGGAGTCGAGTCGTCCGTGGAACTGCGCAGCGATCGGGACGACGACGGCAACGGCCGGGCCTACGAGATCAGCTTCCGCCTGAAGGATCCGGACTGCCGTCGCCATGCCAGGGCTGACGAGGTGGTGGTTGTGGTGCCACGCGACGAGAGCGTGACGAGCCTGAAGCCGGACGTCGACGGCGCGCTGACGGCGTCGTACGCCGGGAGCGCGCTCGAATGTGCGCCGCCCCAGCGCGATGCCAGGCTCCCTCGCCGCGAGATGAGGCGCTAGCGCCAGCAAATGTTGCTGACCGGCAGTTCAGTCCAGCAGCAGACGCACCAGCAAGATCGCGAGCATGAAGGGAATCGTCAGCAGGAGCAGCGCGCCGACGCCGACGAGGACCAGGAAAACGCCGTCGCGGGCGCCGGCCTCCCTCGGCGACTTGTCGTAGCGCTCGAGCAGGTTCAGGTTGCGCCGGTTGGCCTTGAACACCACGTCGAAGAGGTCGCCGAGCAGCGGCACGGCCCCTATGAGCGCATCGACTCCGAGGTTGACTAGCATCCGGCCGATGACTGCCCTGGGCAGCTCGCGCTGATACGCCAGCCAGACCAGCGACAGGCTGGTTGCGTTCGTCACGAGATCCCCCACTCCGGGGATCAGGCCGATCAACGCGTCGAATCCGACGCGGAAGCGGGTGCCGGGCACCACGAAACCGTCGTCCATGAAGCGGACGAACCGCTCGGCCCACGCCGGAATCTTCCCGTCCGCCAGCCTCGTCTTCATCCTTGGCGTAGTGACATGGACCATGCGCCCGGGCCAGTGCCGCGTGCGAGAGGACGACAGACGCAGCGCATGTCGCCCCGCCCGGGGATCGGGGGATCGGGGGATCAGGGCCGCAGCAGCCAGGCGTAGGCGGTTTCGAGCGCGGCGCGGCCGCCGTGCTCCAGCACGTCGCCGTGCGTGACGACCACCCGATCGAAATCCCACGCAAGGATTCGTTCGAGCGACGCGCGCGCGCGGGTGCGGTCACGGATCAGCAGCTTCTCCACGACGGTAGGTCCGAAGCGGCCGTAGCCGCCCACGAGGCGGAAGGCCACGCGCGTGGCCGCCGGAGCGGAGGCGCCGATGTTGAAGGCGAGGTCGCAAAGGAGAAGCGTGCGGCTCGCGCGATGGCAGAAAGCCACCTCTCCCATGATCGGCAGGCCCTGGAAGTGCTCGAGGTCGAGTTGGCCCGCCCACTCCGGCGCAGCGCCGTCCGGCAGCACCGCATCGAACGCAAGATCGGTTCGCTTCTCGGGAAGACCCGGCGCGGCGAACAGGCGCACGTCCGGAAAGGCGTTGCGGTAATCGCCCACGAACAGGTGATGGAAACGGTTGGGCGCGACCGCGTAGCGCGGCGGCCCCAGGGAAGTCAGCGCGGCGCGCAAGTTGCCGTCGAGCGCGACCGGCGAGTACAGGAAGAGCGAACCGTCCTCGAGCCGCACCACGCTCATGCGCGTGCCGATCTCGACTCCGCCGAAGCGAAGGGGGCGCTCCACCACCCACAGGTCTTTCGAGAGCTCACGCAGCATCAGTTCTTCCTTCAGCTTGTTGTCCGCGTGGAAATCGGATGGCGAATGCCGCGGCCGCCCGAATTTCAGGCAGCGGCGTCGCCACGATTCGCTCCGAGGCCATGACTTTCGAACAGCGCCGCGTTGACGTCGATGAATCCGGCGGCCATCGGATACTCCCGCAGCAACGATTCGTCCCAGACGCCGAGAAAAGCCGACGCGAGGAACAGCGCTTCGATCGTCGCGAGCCCGCCTTGCGGGTCGAGTCCCTGCTTGTTGCGGCGCAGGTAGCAGGTCTGGAATCCGTCCGGGATTCGAACCCGCCTCGGCAAAGGGCCGGCGATGCGGCCGAGCACCGTTTCGAGACGGATCCAGTTGCAGTCGACCGCAGAGAGCACGAGGGCATCACTCGCCGGCAGTTCACCGGGCGTGAGCGTGGAAAGAGGAACACCGTCCGGATGCAGCAGCAGGTCGCCCGTCAACGGCGCGATTGCCTTGCGCCTGTCGAAACGAACGATGTGGAAGTCGCTGCGATACGCCAGCGGCAGGATCGAGCACTTCTTCGGACGCTCCGTGCGGTCCACGAGGATTTCGTAGCGCATGCCGGCCACCCTACACGCGCGCACCTCGATGGACGAACAGCGCGAAGCTGGACCGCCGCCGCTTCGCCCGGTACACAGATAGTCGTCGTTCCACGGCATCGGTGCTGTGAACGTTTCGTTCCCGCTGCTCCCGAGGTTTTTTCATGGCCCCTCCCGTCCGTTCCACTCCTGCGGTCCTCTACATTGCGCTTGCGTGCTCGCTCGTGCTCAACGCCTGGCTGCTGCTCCGCGGCCCATCCGGCGAGGCCGACGTCGCTTCGATTGAGGAACTCGACGACGGACTCGCCGAGGACGCCGCGCCGCCCGTCGCCGCCGGGCCGGCGACCGACACGGCGGCAGTCGGCTCGGGCGACGCGGCCGCGAGAAACGTCGAAGGATCGGAAGGCGAGTGGACCGTGCTGCGCGGCCAGGTGGATCATTCGCTCGCGCGCACCTTCCAGACCGAAGCCGGCGAGGCCGGCGACGCGCTGGCCAGCGTTTACACCCGACTGTTCGTCTGGGACCTCGACATGCGTCGCGACCTCCAGAAAGGCGACTCCGTGGCGGTCGCGTGGCGTACGGCCAGCGACGGCC
>JBHEOD010000205.1:425-4179 GCA_046261745.1 Binatia bacterium | reverse complement strand
CGCGAAATGATGAGCTGACGGGCCGATGGCCGCTTCCGCCAAACGGCCGCGAGCGGCCTCGGGCCACCGGCCGGAGTCGGCCCGCTCGCGCCTCGGCGAGTTCGAACTGCTCGCCAGGGTGCGCGCGACCGTCGAGAAACTCGGGCGCGGCCGAGGCGTGCGCGTCGGCATCGGCGACGACTGCGCGGTGGTCGATGGACCGCGCGCCGGCGCCTCCTTCGTGCTGACCACCGACACGATGGTCGAAGGTGTGCATTTTCGCGCCGGGTGGCTCACGCCTCGCGAACTCGGCGTGCGCGCGTTTCGCGCCGCCGTCTCCGACATCGCCGCGATGGGGGCGCGGCCGCGACATGTGCTGCTGTCGCTCGAGATTCCCGACACGTTTGCCGCGCGCGACGCGCTGGCGTTGGTGCGGGCGGTCGCCACCGACGCCCGCGGCTCGGGCGCCGCGCTGGTCGGCGGCAACGTCAGCGGCGGCGCGCGCGTGGGCGTCACGGTGACGGTGATCGGGGAAAGCGCAGGCACGCCGCTGCTGCGAAGCGCGGCGCGCGTCGGCGATCTCGTGTTCGTGACGGGCAGCCTCGGCGGAGCGGCGGCGGGATGGCGGGCGCTCTCCAGCGGGGCGGTGCCGGATCGCACGCTGGCCACCGCGTACAGGAGGCCGCCGCTTCGAGTGGACTTCGCGGCCGCGCTCGCCGCTCGCGGTCTCGCGCACGCCGTCATCGACATCTCCGACGGGCTCTTGCAGGACCTCAGTCACGTCGCGCGCGAATCACGCGTGGCGGTTCGCATCGACGAAGCGCGAGTTCCGGTGCATCGCGCGGCACGGCGAGCTGCGACTGCCGGCAAAGGCTCTCCGTCACCGCTCGAACTCGCGCTGACCGGCGGCGAGGACTACGAACTCGCGTTCACCGCGCCCGCTGCCCGTCGTGCCGCCATCGAACGACTTGCGGCCACGCACCGCACGCCGGTGACCGTGGTCGGCCAGATAGAGAAGGGTGAGAAGCGTGAGAAGCGTGAACAGGGCCGCGCGGCGGTCACTGATTCGGCCGGCCGGCCCTTCGCGGTGTCGGCCGAAGGTTTCGACCACTTGCGCGAGCGCGGCGCGAAGGCGACGGTGCACGGCCAGCGTGCGAAACCCCGCGCGCCGAAGCCGAGAACACGATGAACCCGGACGTGCTCCGCAGCCTGCTCGAAGCCCTTTCCACCGGCGAAGTGACCGTGGTGGAGGCCGTGGAGCGCATCCGCCATCTGCCCTTCAGCGACGTCGAGGGCGCGCGTCTCGATCACCACCGCGAACTGCGCACGGGCATGCCGGAGGTGATCTTCGGCGAAGGCAAGACGTCCGAGCAGATCGTCACGATCGCCCGCGAGATGGTCGAACGGTCGGGCGCGGTGCTGGTCACCCGCATCGACGCCGCCAAGGCCGCCGACCTCCTCGCCGCCGTCGACGCCATCGAACACCACCCCGACGCACGAATAGCCATGCGACGCCGAACAGGCGTCGCATCCGATGGGACACGCCGAACAGGCGTCGCGAGCGATGGGACACGCCGAACAGGCGTCGCGAGCGATGGGTCACGCCGAACAGGCGCCGCAATGGAGCGGGTCGCACCCCACGTGGCCGTCATCTCGGCCGGAACCTCCGACCAGCCCGTCGCCGAGGAAGCCGCACGAACGCTCGAGTTTCTCGGTATCGAGATCAGGCGTTATCGCGACCTCGGAGTTTCCGGCCTGCACCGTCTTCTCGTCGAGCGCGAGAAACTCGGCGAGGCGTCGGTTGCGATCGTGGTTGCCGGAATGGAAGGAGCGTTGCCGAGCGTGGTCGGCGGCCTGCTCGACGTGCCGGTCATCGCGGTTCCGACCAGCATCGGCTACGGCGCAAGTTACGGCGGCCTGGCCGCGCTGCTGGCCATGATGAACTCGTGCGCGCCGGGCGTCACCGTCGTCAACATCGACAACGGCTTCGGCGCCGCCGTTGCCGCCGCCTCCATCCTGCGCCTCGCCGCCCGCCAACCCTGACAGCAAGAAAAAAATGGGGTCAGACCCCAATTTCCGGCGGCGTGTCGGCACGAAGCGGCGCTTCGCGGAGAATTGGGGTCAGACCCCATTTTTCTGCGGCGCGCGCTTCGCTCACAGAAGACCCCATTTCTCGATCACGCTCCCTATTCGGCTGCCGCGGCGACCGGCGCCGGGGCGCCGGCCAGCTTCCACTGGAAGTCGTAGGTGCGAAGCGAGTTGCCCGCGAAGTCCTTGATCAGGATCTGCGTCGGGCGCGGGCGCGAACCCACCATCACCCAATCCTTATCGGTGCGGATGCGCACGAGGTTGCTGAACGTGTCCTTGTAGAACTTGATCATGCGCGGCATCAGCTTGGCCTTGTCGAAGGTGATCACGTACAGCGAGTACGGACGCCCTTCATCCGCGTAGAGCGACACAGTCTGTTCGAGGGTGTTCTCGTCCGACGTGAAGGCCTTGCTGTAGTCGGTCTTCCAGAACGGGAAGAAGTCGATGCCGCGAAGATCGCTGGCCGCGAGCGGGTCGTCGATGCCGATCCTGCCGGTCGGCGCGCCGGTCTTCACGACGGCCTTGCCGTCCTTCCACGCCAGCGGCGTCTCCGAATGCCAGCCGACGTCGGCCTGGTCGTAAATGGTCATGCCGCTGCCCGCTGGATCAATCAGGACGTGGGCCTTGCGCGTCGTCCCGTCGCTATCCTTGATGGTCACGTCGGCCTCGACTTTCTCGTTGACCGTCGCCATGCGCTCGGCACGTTCCAGAAAGGCCGCGAGATCCCCCGCATGGGCGGGCGGCTGCGAGGCGAAGACGACGCAAAAGGCGCTGATGACCTCGAGGAAGAAACGACGGGTGGGCTGGAGCTTCTGGATGCGCATGGGGCCAAGGCTGGGTTGCGGAGACGACGTTTGTCAAGCTATTCGCGCGTCCCGGCGACGCCCGGAGCGGCGCGCCCGGTCACGAAGCAAGCCGCGCGCTCCGCGCTGGCCTTCCGCCTGCTCGCGATATCCGAGTTCTGTGGTTGCAAGGAGGTGGGGTTTTCGGGCAGTTACGAGTATTCACGACGCCGCAGGGTGGGTTGCGCGCGCCCCAGGGTGAGGGGCGCCGACGTCGGTGTCGCGTTTTCGGACCGCCGTTTCCGGTCAGGGAGGAAATTTTCAATGTTCCACGCGGGAATCGCGCTCGTAGCGGGCGCACTGTTCACCATTTCGACCGCTGGCTCGGCCGGCGCCCAGGTGAGTCTACCGGGCCCCGACGACGGGGTGAGCATCGTCAACGGGATTCCGACCAATCTGCAGCCCACGACCGGCGCGCTGCTGTTCACCGGCCCCGACTTCAAGAACGAGTTCCTCGACTGCTCGGGCGTCCTCATCGGCTGTCGCACCGTGCTGACCGCCGCGCACTGCCTTTGCAAGACCGCCACGAACTACCCGGAATGCATCCAGGAGATCGGCGACCACGAGTGCGACTGGCGCTTCTACTTCCAGCACACCGGCCTCCACCACGTCCGCGACGTCTACGTGCATCCCAACTACGCGCCCGGCGCGGGTACCGACCTCGCCATCGTGCGCCTCGCCGAACTCGTCACCGGCATTGAGCCTGCGCGCATCCACGAAGGCTTCCCGGCCAATGTCCTGCACGGCACCGAAGGCATCATCACCGGCTTCGGCAGTACCGGCGACACGCGGCTCAACGCCGGCATCAAGCGCGTGGGCTCGGTCGTCACCACCGACTGTCCCGA
>JBHEOD010000205.1:0-345 GCA_046261745.1 Binatia bacterium | reverse complement strand
GGCGGGCCGCTCTTCGCGGACTTCGGCAACGGGCCGGTCGTGACGGGCATTCATGCCGGCGGCGGCGTGTCGTGCGACGAAGACTCGTTCTCCTACGCGACCAACGTCCGTCTCAAGGCGGAATGGGTCAAGGCGATTGGCGGACCGGACGTCGCGCGCGACCAGTGCAGCGAACTCGGAGAAGTCGGTGAGCCCTGGGTCAAGGTGCAGGGAGGCGTGGGCCGGCTGCCCAAGAACCTGTCCGAGAAGGCCTTCAGCTACGACATTCCGCACGACACGATCCTGCTGCGCGTGAACGTCAACGGAGACACCGAGAAGACCGGCGACTACGACATGTATGTGGGC
>JBHEOD010000204.1:0-4204 GCA_046261745.1 Binatia bacterium | reverse complement strand
TGCGTACCCTTCTCAGGTACGCACTCGACTTCATTCCAACCGCCGCGGAAAACCCTATCCCGGAACGGAAGGCTTTCGCGCGGAACACGCCTCCGCGCGATTGACCCGTATGAGGGTCCTGTGGTCGTATGCACGCCATTTCGGATCTTCAGGAGCGGTCATGGCGAGCGGAAACCTCCAGTATGCGGTGCTCGGGCTCATCGCGAGCAAGACAGACGGCGTTCACGGCTACCAGCTCAAGGGCGAATGCGAGGCGATCGCAGACGAGTTCTGGGCCCTCAACTACGGACGCCTTTACCGCATCCTCGACGAACTCGAGAGCACCGGCGCGCTGTCGGTAGCTGACGAGATCCAGAAGGGACGGCCGAACAAGAAGGTTTACCGGATCACCGAGAAGGGGAAGCAGAACCTCGACGACTGGCTGCTCTCGACCGCATCTACGAGATCGTCAAGCAACAACGCAGCGTCTACCTCACGCGCCTGGCTCGCCTCACACGGCGCAGGCGCAGGCTCGAGAAGGCGGGCGTCAGCATGCGCGCCACCGAGATGATTCTCGACGGCGCCGAGATGCGCGTTCGCGCCGACCTTTCGTGGCTCGAAAGCATCGAGCGGCGGCTGATCCGTCAGTCCCCGGTCGGCACGCGTCGGTGATCCGGTTCTCGAACATCCACAAGCATTTCGGTGACGCCGACACCCGGGTGGATGCCCTCCGGTCCGTCGACCTGGAAGTTCCGCGCGGGCAGATGTGTGCGATCATGGGTCCAAGCGGATCCGGAAAGAGCACGCTGCTTCACCTGGCCGCCGGCCTCGTCAGCCCCGACTCCGGCCGGGTTCACGTCGACGGGGATGACGTCACCTCTCTCGGCGCCGACGACCTGTCCGCGATGCGTCGCCGCAAGATCGGGATCGTCTTTCAGTTCTTCAACCTGCTTCCTTACCTTTCGGCAGCCGACAACGTCGCACTGCCGCTGCGACTCGACGAACGCGACGAATCCCACGTGCAGGCCGAAGTTGCGCGCTGCCTCGAGATGGTGGGCATGTCGCACCGGGCGAACCACAAGGCGAGCACCCTGTCGGGCGGCGAGATGCAGCGAATCGCCATTGCGCGAGCGCTGGCGATCTCACCGGCCGTCGTGCTTGCCGACGAGCCCACCGGAAATCTCGATTCCGTGGCCGGTCGCCAGATCATCGAACTGCTGCGCGAACTCAACGAGAGCACAGGCGTGACGATGGTGGTGGTTACCCACGATCCGGTGTGGGGCTCGTTCTGCGACCGGATCGTTCGGTTGAGCGACGGTTGCGTCACCGAGGACATCTCCCTCGGAAGCGACCACGGCTGACTACCAGCGAATTGCCATCCCCGCGCTGCTCCACGTTGAACTCTCCGCCGTGTGGAGAATGAGCAGGTCGCCCCTGGCCAGGTCGCCACGCTTGTCGAGTTCGTCGAGCAGGATCAGCACCGACGCCGAGATCGTATTGCCGACGCGTTGGATGTTGACGGGAATTTTCTCCGGCGGCAGGCCGTAGGAAGCCCCGAGGCGGCGGATGTTGCCGGTGGCCTGGTGCGTGACGAAGTAGCGGACATCGCCTGCCTCCACGCCGAGCCTCTGCATCACCCGCATCGCTGCCGCGGCGGCGAGCTTGCTGCCGCGCCGAAGTACCCTGCGGAAATCGTGATGACCGAGGTAGTCGGCGCTTGCGTATCGTTCGTCCGTCGGCGGCGTGGCCGACAGCATCCCCGGAAAGGTTACACCCGGAGCGGCCTCGTCGCTGTTCAGGGCCAGGTTCACCAGTTCGATCGACGGCCGGCCGGCGGTCGCCCGACCGATCACGAGTGCCGCCGCGCCGTCGGCGTAGAGCACGGAGTTGAGCACCTGCGGCATCGGAATGCCGGGACCAAACCGGAAAAAGGGCGAAGGCGTCTCTGCCGCCACGACGACGATCGACTTCCCAGCGAGCGCCGGTTCGAGCCCGCGTGCCAACTCCACGGCGCGGAACACTCCCGTGCACGGCGCCTGCAGCGAGAACGCTGGAACGCCGAACAATCCGAGCTGACGCGCGACGATGGAATCCAGCGGCGGATTGAGCGAATCGGGCGTTATCGAGACGACGATCAGCGCGCCAACGTCGCCGGCAGCGACGCCTGCATCGGCCATGGCAGCCCTGGCGGCCGCGACGGCCAAGTCGCTACAGCGCTGGCCCTCGGCGGGGTCGGGCTGGTTCACGCCGCGTGACCAGCGCCGCTCGTCAATCTCGAAGAGCTCGCGGATGCGGGTGGCGGCGAAACCCGTGCGCTCTTCCAGTTCCGTGTTGGAAACAACACGATCGGGGAGCGCCGAACCGATGCCGAGAATCGAAAGCGGGTTCATGAGCGATCGCGAAATTCTTGCGGAAGCGACACGCGGATGCACGCGCAGTCGTGTGACGTTCGTCCGCCGGGCTCACTCGAACCGAATCGCCGACAGCGCCGGTTGTCGCAGCGCATAGCGCGCGGCGATGGTGGACGCCGCCGATGCCGACAGCGCGGCCAGTGCCAGCGAAACGAAGATGCTCGACCACGCCAGTTCCAGCTCGAGCACGTAGCCGACGAGCGCCGGGTAGTTGTAGTGCACCCACAGCCACGCGCAGACCACGCCCACGACGGTTCCGCATCCCGCCGCGGCCAGCGTCACGCAAACGCCCTCCAGGCGCGCCGTGCGAATCACCTGGGCGTCGGTCAGGCCGACGAGTCGCAGCACCGCCAGCTCGCGGCGGCGCGACAGCACGTTCGAGACGACGAGGTCGGCGATGCCGACGGTCGTAAGGAACAGCACCAGCAACTGGATGGTGGCGATGTCGGCGAAGGCCTTACCGATGAGGCCGTCCACCCGCTCGATCATGCGGCTGGTGGCGGTCACGGCCAGCCCGTCGCTGCCGGGCAAGGACGCCTCGACCTGCCGGGCGAGCTCACTGACGGCTGCATCGTCGGCCAGTTGCACCGCGTAGTAGTTGACCAGCCTGTCGTTCCAATGCGCCGCGAGAAGGTCGCGTGACATCAGCACGGAGCCCTTGTCGGAGATGTAGTCCGGCACGATCGCGACGACCGGTAGGCGAACGGCGCCGGCCACCGTCGGAAGTTCCAGCGGTTGCCCCGCCACGACGCTGAAATGCGTGGCGAAGTTCTGGGACACCGCCACGGCATAGCCGCGCGCGACGGCCGCCAGCGCGGCCTCCTCGCTCGAGTGCCCCAGAACGTCGCCCTCTTCGATGGCCTTTCGTAGCAACCCTTCGCTAAGAGCCGCCAGCGCGATGCGCTCCTCCCGATAGGGCTGCCCCTGCAGGACGCGCAGTGTCTCGACGCTGGCCACGGCCGCGAGCGCACGCAGCGGCTGCTCCAGTTCGCGTCCGACTGGCGCAGCCAGCCAGCCGCCCGTCACCGAGCGGGACGACACGATCGCGTCTCCGGCAAAGCCGTACCAGTCGGCAACCGACGCACGAAAGCTCTGCACGAGGCTGCCCGAGCCCACCGCGATCGCGACGCTCAGCGTGATCGCCGACGCCGTCACGAGGCTGCGATCCATGGAGCGCACCAGGTTCTCGCTGGCGATCGTGCCGGCTACGCCGAACCGTTTCGACAGAATCGGACCGGACGCGGTCCATAGCGCACGCAGGACCGGCAGCATCGCCAGCACGGCTCCGGCGATGACGAGGATGCCGCCGGCGGAAACCCAGGAAGCTGACCCCCGCGTTACACCGTAGGAGAGTGCGACGGTTCCAAGAAGCGAAGGAACGGCGGCGACGGCGAGCGCGCCCGCCGGCGACACCATCGAACGATGAAGCATGGAGTCGTCGTCACGCTGGAGCAGCAGCGGCGTTACGAAGCGCAATCGCCGCGCGGGCAGATACGCGGAGCAGGCCGCCGCCAGCACGCCGCCGATCGGATGCACGACGAAGACCACCAGCGGCTCCCAGGAAGTTCTCCCCGCCTCGAACGGCAGGGAGTAGTTCAGTGCCATGCCGGCGGCAGCGTCCTCACCGATGAACGAGGCCAGGAAGAGCCCGAGGCCGACACCGACGATGGAACCGATCGCTCCGAGCAGCGCCGCCTCCGCGACAACGGCGCGCACGAGTTCCCGCGGTCCCGCTCCGAGCGTCACGAGCGTGGCCATCGCCGGCAGTCGCTGCACTACCATCGTGGTCGTCGACGCGTAAATGATGAAGACCG
>JBHEOD010000203.1:4034-4281 GCA_046261745.1 Binatia bacterium | reverse complement strand
ACCCTCTACATCACGCCGGTCGTCTATCTCTACCTCGAGCGGCTGTCGTCGCTCGGCCGCCGAACCGCGCCCGTTCCCGCCGTTGGCTAGAACACCGCATGAAATCCTTCACCGAACAGACGGCGCAGGCCTTTTGCGCGTGCACGCTGCCGAAGGCCGCGTGGACCCACTATGCGCATCTTCGCGTAGGGCTGTGGCACCTGCTGCATCACCCCGCGGACGAGGCGCTGGATCTGCTGCGCACGCG
>JBHEOD010000203.1:0-3769 GCA_046261745.1 Binatia bacterium | reverse complement strand
CCATCACGCGCTTTTACGTGCGGGAGGTCGGGAGTTTCCTCGAGGCGTGCGACACGACGCGGCCGATCGACGAACTGGCCGAGAAACTCATCCTCACCTACGGCGACAAGTCGCGGCCGCTCTGCCACTGGAGCAAGGATCGGTTGATGTCCGTCGAAGCTCGACGCGGCTGGCTGGAGCCGGACCTCGCGCGGCTCGCGTGAAGCGGTCAGTTCCCGAAATCCCAACCGTCCCCGTCGCGGTAGGCTTTCAGGATGTTCTTCGCGATGAGGATCTTGTGGACCTCGTCGGGGCCGTCGGCAATGCGCAGCGTGCGCGCGCCCTGGTACATCTCCGACAGCGGAAGGTCTCCGGAGACGCCGGCGCCTCCCCACACCTGGATCGCGCGGTCGACGACGCGATGGTACGCGGCCGGCACGAAGATCTTGATGGCGGAGATGTCGGTGCGCGGATCGCCGCCGCTTTCCATCTTCTCCGCGCAGTGCAGGGTCATCAGGCGCGCAGCCTGGATGTCGATGTACGAATCGGCGATGAAGCCCTGGATGAACTGCTTGGTCTCGAGTTTGCCGCCGTGCACCTCGCGCATCATCGAGCGCTCCACCATCAGGTCGAACGCGCGCCACATCTGGCCGATCGAATTCATGCAGTGGTAGACGCGGCCGG
Source organism: Binatia bacterium (assembly GCA_046261745.1). GTDB lineage: Bacteria > Desulfobacterota > Binatia > UBA1149 > CAITLU01 > DATNBU01. Next base: position 3,106 of record JBHEOD010000203.1, on the reverse strand, counting down.
CGCCGAGGCGGTCCTGCGCAGCCTGGTGGCCTGAGCCGGCCCGGCCTAGCGCATTTCCGAGCGGCACGCGGACATCGTCGTAGTAGATCTCGCAGTGGTCGCTGTCGCGGCCCCACACCGTGATGCCGCGCGCGATGCGCACGCCGGGGGAATCGGCCGGCACGATGATCTGCGTCATCTTGCCGTTGCGCTCGGCGGGTGCGCCGGGATCCTCGGTGCGGCACATCACGATGAAGAAGTCCGCGCGCTTGCCGTTGGACGTGAACCACTTGTGTCCGTTGATCACCCAGTCGTCGCCTTCGCGGCGCGCTGTGGTGCGGATGGAGCGCGGATCGGAGCCCGCGTTCCCGGGCTCGGTCATTGAAAAGCCCGACTCCATGCCGTTTTCGATCATCGGGATGAGCCACTTCTTCTTCTGTTCCTCGGTGCCGTATTTGACGAGGATGGACTGGTTTCCCGAGTTCGGTGCGACCACGCCGAAGAGCGCGGCGGCACCGGTGGCGTACGCGAGCACTTCGTTCATGTACGCGTGCTCGAGAAAGTTGAGGCCGGCTCCTCCGTACTCACGCGGAAGATGCGGCGCCCACAGGCCGGCCTGCTTCACCTTCTCGCGAACGCCGGCGCGCAGCTCGTGGGCGCGGCTTCGCGCCGCGTCGCCCGCTTCGCTACCGCGCCGACCCACCCAGAGGTCTTTCTCGTGGGGGAGAATCTCGTGATTGACGATCCTCGCGGTCAGTTCGCGGATCTGGTTGATGCGTTCGGAGGCGGTGGGGATGGGGCGGACGTTCATTCGCATGGGAATTCTCCTTGCCGCTGCCCGGCGCTGCTCCTGTTACAGGCCGAGGCGACCGAGGCGGCATAACCCCCGCGCCCACGAAAGCGAAATGTGCGCGGCCTCGTGAAGAAGGGGTCAGACCCCATTTTTGTGAACCCGGCGCGCGGGAGAAACAGCAGCCAAAAAGGGGTCAGACCCCAACTTTGCCCGGATGGCTACGGGTTTCCGGAGCGAAATCTGTACCTGTCCCGGATTTCCTGTGGTAACTGGCGGGCATGGTTTTTCGGCAGCTCTTCGATCCGGCCTCTTCCACTTACACGTACCTGCTCGCCGACGCGGGGACGCGACGCGCGCTGCTGATCGACTCGGTCTTCGAGCAGTTCGAGCGTGACCGCGCATTGCTGTCCGAGCTGGGGCTCACGCTCACGCATACACTGGAGACCCACGTGCACGCCGATCACGTCACCGCGGCGTGGCGCTTTCACCAGGCGCTCGGCTCGAGGATCGTGCTGTCCTCGCAGAGCGGCGCCGTCGGCGCGGACATCTACGTGGACGACGGCGACATCATCGAGGCCGGTTCCGCCACGCTCATCGTTCGCTCCACTCCGGGGCATACCAACGGCTGCATCACCTACGTGGCCAAGGATTACCGCATGGCCTTCACCGGCGACGCGCTGATGATCCGCAGCGCCGGCCGCACCGACTTTCAGCAGGGCGACGCGCACGCACTCTACCGCTCGATCAAGGAGCGGATTTTCAGCCTGCCTGAAGATTGCCTGCTTTATCCGGCTCACGACTACGCCGGTCGCACAGTGACGACCGTAGGGGAAGAGAAGCGCTGGAACCCGCGCATCGGCGGCGAAGCCAGTGAAAACGACTTCACCGGCTACATGCAGAACCTCGGCCTGCCTCATCCCAAGCAGATCGACGTGGCTGTGCCGGCCAACCTGAAGTGCGGAAGACCGCAATCGGCCCTGACCGCCGAAAGGCCGTCGTGGGCACCGCTGGTTCGCACGTTTGCCGGAGTGCTCGAGATCGACCCGGTCTGGGTATCGGAGCACCGTTCGGCGATCACGCTCCTCGACGTACGCGAACCTGCCGAGCTGACCGGCGATCTTGGCTGCGTCGAAGGAAGCCTGCACATTCCGCTCGGAGAGCTTCGCGAGCGCGCCGCCGAAGTCCCGCGCGACAAGCCGGTGGTGGCCGTGTGCCGCTCCGGCCGCCGCTCGGCCCAGGCGTGTTCCATTCTGGAGAAGGCCGGCGTCGCCGACGTCGCAAACTCGGCGGGCGGGATGATCCGCTGGCGTGCGTTAGGGCTTTGATCCGCGCACTCGTCGCATCGCCGCTCGGCTTGCTGGTCGGGCTCTCGCTCGGTGTTCTCGGAAGCGGCGGGTCCATCCTCGCGGTGCCCGCGCTCGTGCATGCGGCCGGGCAGACGCCGCAGGAAGCGACGGCAACGAGCCTGCTGCTGGTCGGCGTCGCGTCGCTTTCGGGCCTGCCGGCGCACTATCGCGCAGGGCGGGTGAAGCTCGCTCCTGGCATCGCGTTCGGACTCACGGGCATCGGCGGTTCGTTCGCCGGCACCGCCTTCGGCCGGCGCCTCGATCCCGACGTGCTGCTGCTGGCGTTCGCGGGCCTCATCCTCGTCGCTGCATGGCGCATGCTGACGGCATGCCCGTCGTGCACACGCACGGGTGAAGAAGCCGCGCTCGCCGCGAGCATGGCGGGCGGGACAACGTCGGGAATCAGCGCCGGACGCGTGCTGATGTTCGTTGCGGCCGGCACCGGCATCGGCTTCCTGACCGGACTGTTCGGCGTCGGCGGCGGTTTCGTGATCGTGCCGGCGCTGACGCTGATGCTCGGCTTCGCGATGCCGCAGGCCATCGGCACCTCGATGCTGGTAGTGGCCATCAACGCCGCGATCGCGCTGGCCGCGCGCGCGGGAACTGCCCACATCGACTGGAGCGTGGCGTTCGCCTTCACGGCGATGGCGGTGGTGGGAGTTCTTGCGGGTGCGCGCATCGCCGACCGCATCGACGCCGAGCGCAGCCTGCGCTATTTCGCGGCCGGACTCGTGCTGCTCGCCATCTTCACCGGCGGCTCCGCGCTTGCCGGCATGCTTTGAGGGAATTGCCATGGAGAATTTCACGCCCATCCCTTCGCTGATCGGCGGCATCCTCATCGGACTGTCGGCGACGGCCACGCTTGCGCTGCTCGGACGCGTGGCCGGCATCAGCGGCATCGTCGGCGGGATGCTCACCGGCGACCGCAGGGACTTTCCATGGCGCGCAGCCTTCGTGGCCGGCCTGCTGCTCGGCGGCGCGTTCACGT
>JBHEOD010000202.1:0-4366 GCA_046261745.1 Binatia bacterium | reverse complement strand
CCGCATACCGATCCATTTAGCACAGCTCCAGAGGCCAGTCCTTATTGCTATCGCAATCTTGGGAAAATTGTCGCGCAGGGAGCTCGAGAGGGAAAAGGGAACCCTGGTTGACGATGCCGTCGTGAGGCGCCGGAGGCGGCGCCAGCCATGGTGCGTCGATGCCTGCCTGCTGAGCACGGCTCCATCGGGTGAGGGGTCCTCAGCGCACCGCGTGTTCCTCGTTCCGTCGCTTTTTCGCGTCGAAGTGTTCGCTGCTCTTGCTCGTCGAGGGGAACCCGACGAGTTGCTCGACAAGGTCGATATCTTCGTATCCGGGCCCCGGTTCGACGGCCTGCGCAGCTTCCCAGCCCTCGGTCGGCCACCTATAGTCCGGCGATGCTCCTGCGTGTTCTGTTTTTCACTATGGCGCTGACCGCCGCCGCGTCGGCTGCGCGCGCCGAGATCAGCTTCGAGACCGAAACCGGCAACCGCGCACGGATCTTCGGCAGCGGCATGGTACTTCAGCGACGCGCGACGGTTCCAGTGTGGGGAACGTCCGACACTGGCGCGTCGATCCAGGCCGACTTCGTAAACCCGTCCGCAGCACCGGGCTCCGAGATCGTGCAATCACGCTCGACGGCGGCGACGGCCGCGGGCCGCTGGGTGGTGCGCTTTGAAGACTTGCCGGTCGGCGGCCCCTACGAGCTTCGCTTTCGCGAAGGCGGCGAGGCTTCGCCGTCGGTCGTGCTGACCGACGTGCTCGTCGGTGACGTGTGGCTCGCGAGCGGCCAGTCGAACATGGTGATCCGCCTGCCGCGCGACGGCGACGAGGCGGCCTATCCGCAGGTTCGCGCGATCACGTTCTCGCACTGGGGTCAGCGGCCTTCGGGCGCGGCGTTCTACTTCGGCGCGCGACTCTTCAATGACCTCGGCATTCCGATCGGACTCGTCAACCGCGCGCAGGCCGACACCGCGCTCGCACACTGGCTTCCCGCCGAAGTCGCCGACGACGCCGATCCGCAAGTCGCGGCCCTTTTTCCCGGCTGCGGCGGTGAGCCGGCCGCGCGCTGCCTCTACTACAACGCGCACATCCGGCCGCTCGAGCGGCCCGTCGAAGTGGGTGAGCCGCGCGAAGCAATGGCGCTGCGCGGCGTCGTCTGGTGGCAGGGCGAGAAGGGCTACGACAAAGTCGGCACCGCCGCCTACGAGTGGCTCTTCCCTGCCATGGTGCGCGCCTGGCGCAGCAACCTCGGCCAGCCGGACCTTCCGTTCGTCTATCACCAGATGCCTTCGGGCACGGGGCTTCGCTGGTCGGATTCGCGCGCGCGCTCGGTGCCGAGGCGCTACGACGTGACGCACTGGCAGGCGCGGCAGCGCATCGCCTTTTTCCGTCTGCTCGCGCCGAAGACGACGCTCATGTCCTCGATCGATCTGGACTCCGGTACTCATCCGCGCGCGTTCGACGCCTACGGAGCGCGGCTCGGCGAGGCCGCGCTCGGCACCACGTACGTGCAGGCCGGCGACGTCGCGCCGCATCCGTACTCCGGTGCGATCTACGAGTCCGCCAGCCTCGAGCCCGTTCCCGGCGGTCCCGACGAAGTGCGCATTCGCTTCCGCGCCAATACGGCCGACGGCCTTCAGATCGGACCGTCCGGCGCGCCGCCCGCCACCGTGCTCCAGGGGTTTGGCGTGTGCTGCAATGGGGCGGGCGCGTTCGTCTTCGCGGACGCACGCATCGACAACGGTAGTGAAGTCGTCGTCTCCGATCCCGAAGTCGAAACGCCGACGGCCGTGCATTACGCGATCGGGCGCAACGCGCGCTGGGCCAATCTGTTCAACGGCATGGAGCGCGGCACCGCGCCATTTTCCACGGAGCTGTCGGATACGGCGACGCACGATCCCGACGGCGACGGTTTCTGGGAGCCGGGTCCCTACACCGAATAGCCCGCGACGGTGCCGTGACGAGCGATAGTCGGTTCTCCGATGCGGCGGCCGCTGTTTCCCGCCACACGGACTACGGTGGAGTTGGTCCGCGCTCCGCTTTCGTCACCTCAGGCGGGTTCGTATACTCCCGCTTCAGCGAACCGACCGCCTTCGGGACGGCGCTATTGCAGGAGAAAGGCGCACCCGGCGACAAAGCCGTACGGCGTCCTGGTGTCGCCAAGTGTCCCTCGGTCCAGAATCCATCCTGCCCGGCGATTACAGGGTACTCGGCCAGCTGCGTCAGGGAGGCATGGGCGTCGTCTACCGGGCGCTGCACCAGGGCCTCGGGGTGGAGCGCGCGGTCAAAGTCATCCGCGCCGACCAGTCCGACGATCCGATCGCGGCCGAGTTCTTCCTTCGCGAGGCGCATGCGCTGCTGGACGTGCAGCACGAAGCCGTCGTGCGTTGCCACGAGTTGCTGCGCGACGAGCAGGAACGCTTCTACCTTGTGATGGATCTCATCGACGGTCCCAGCCTCGCCGACCTGGTGAAAGAGCGGACTTTCACAGGCGGAGAGGCCCATGCGCTGCTGCAGCGCGTGGGCCAGGGGCTGGCGGCTGCGCACGCGTGTGGCGTCGTCCATCGCGACATCTCGCCCGAGAACGTGCTGGTGCCGCACGGGCGTCCCGAGCTGGCCAAGCTGATCGACTTCGGGCTCGCCAAGCTCGTTGCGACCGGGGAGCAGACCATCCAGGAAGGCTTCAAGGGCCGTCTGGCCTACGCGTCGCCGGAGCAGTTTGGTTTGTTCGGCGGACGCGTGGACCACCGTTCGGACATCTACAGCCTCGGCGTCGTGCTGGCGGAGGCCGCCGGCGGGGGCCGGATGTTTGCCCGGCAGAACTTCCTCGAGGCGTTCGAATCCCGGCGCAGCGTACCCACGTTGTCGCAGTCGATCGTGCCGGGACTTCGCTCGCTGATCGAGTGGATGCTCGCGCCGCAACCAAAGGACCGGCCGGAGAGTGTCAGTGCGCTGCTTGGTGCTGCCGTGGCTCTCGACGAGATCGAGCAGCGCACGCCGTCGCCGGGCCCGGCCGAGCGGCGCCGCACCGTGGTGCAGGTCCCGCCGCCGGCGCCGATGGTTGAGCGCCGTCAGGTGACGGCCATGTACTGCGACCTCGCGGAGGCGAGCACGCTCGGCGCCTCGCTCGACGTCGAGGATTTCCACGATGTTCTGCAGGAGTACCACGAGGCGGTCGCTTCGGTGCTCGAGCGCTACGACGCCGAGATCGCGCGTCACGCCTCCAACGCGATCGTGGTCTACTTCGGTTACCCGCGCGCGCACGAGGACGACGCGCGCCGCGCAGTGCTGGCGGGCCTGGACCTCCTCTCCATGCTGGGCGAGCGACGGTTCGGCGGCCGCAGTGGCCTCGACCTTCGCCTCTCGGCGCGCATCGGTATCCATACCGGACCGGTCGTGGTGGGCGGCACCGGCACGTACGACAGCGGGACGCGGCCCGTGCTCGGCCACACGGTGGAGCTGGCGGCCGCGCTCGTCGCCGAAAGCCGGCCCGGTACGGTCAGCGTCAGTTCGACGACGCTGCCGCTCACGCGCGGCGCGTTCACCACCATCGACTGTGGCCTCGTCCACTTCGGGCAGGGAGGCGCCGCGGTGCACGGGTACACGATCGTGCCCGAGCCCGCGACGTCATCTCCGGCAGCGGCGTTCTCGGGGCCGGAAGCGACGCCGCTCGTCGGGCGCGAAGCCGATCTGCGCGGCCTCGACGACGCCTGGAAGGGCGTCCTGGCCGGCCGCGGACACGCTGTGTTCCTGTCGGGCGAAGCCGGCGTCGGCAAGTCGCGCCTGGTTCGCGCGTTTCGCGAGCGGCTGGCGATCCGGGAGCACGCCTGGCTGGACTGCGCGTGCTCGGCGCTCGCCACCAACAGCCCGCTGTTCCCGGTACTCGGCCTTCTCGGCCAGCTCATCCGGCTCGATCGCCGCCGCGGTGACGTGGCCAAGCGCCGCGACCTCCTCGCGGAACTCGAGCGCCCGGCGGTGGCAAGCGACGACTGGCTGCCGCTGTTCAAGAGGATCCTCGCGCTCGTGAGCGAGGACGAGGCGCGCGAGGAGAGTCCCGAACGACTTCGGCGGCGCACGCTCGTCGCGCTCGCCGACTGGGTGCGCGACTTCGCGACGCAGCAACCGACCGTGCTCGTGCTGGAGGACCTGCACTGGAGTGATCCTTCGACCCGGGAGTTCTTCAGTCTGCTGCTGCGCCGCCTCGATGGCGTCCCGCTGCTTTGCCTGGTTACGCACCGTCCCGAGTTCGTCGATCCGTGGGCCGACTCCGAGTACGTGACGACTCACATCCTCGAGCGTCTCGGCGCCGAGGAAGCCGAAGCGCTCGTCGAGAAGATGCGCGAGAGCGTCGCACTGTCGGCCGCTGCGCGACGCGAGATCGCGGCG
>JBHEOD010000201.1:430-4415 GCA_046261745.1 Binatia bacterium | reverse complement strand
GCCGTGCGCAGTTCCGTTCGCTGAAGTTCGAGGAGTTCCTCTTCGTGCTCCAGCAGGCGAAGACCGGCACGGACCACCTCGCTCGCCGACAGGTAACGACCGGACTCGAGCTTGCGCGAGACGAAGTCCTCCAGTTCCTTGGTCAGCGAAACGTTCATGACTTCGTCTCTACCGGTTGGTTGTCTTCCTAGTCGATCGCCCAGCCGTTCGTGATCAGGGTTTCCACGTCCGGATACATACGGCCCCTCTCGCTCCTCAGATCGCCGCAAGCCTCTCCACCGTATCCGGATATTTCTTCACGAGGCTGACGAGCAGCGCTGCCTGAGCGTTCGGCCGCGCCCTGCCCTGCTCCCAGTTCTCGAGCGTGCGGACGTTCGTCCGAAGATAGGCGGCGAAGAGCGCGCGGGACAGATGGAGTTTCTCGCGGATGCGAATCAGATCCTCCGGCGCGAGTTCCGGCGCCGGTCGGTACTCCACGACCTCAGTACGAAGCGTCCGCTTGCGCTTGCGTGCATCGCTCAGTGCCTCGAGTCCTTCGGAAATCTCCGCGAAGAGACTGCGCTTGCTCGCGGGCTTGGTGGTCTTCGCTTTCTTCATCGCTTTCTCCGTGCGTCGAGCTCGGCCTTGATCATGGACCGCAGGGCCGTGCGTTCCGCTGCTGTAAGGTCCGTCGCCTCATCCTTGTCGTAGATCGCGAACATCCAGAACTGGGGACCGGCACTCCACCAGTAATAGATCACCCGTAGCCCACCGCGTTTACCCTTGCCGCGGCGGCTGTCCGCGAAGCGGATCTTCCGCAGGCCGCCGGTCCCTGGCATGACGGCCCCGGCCTCGGGGTTGAGCATCAGTTCAATCTGCAGCAGGCGATACTCGTCGTCATCCAGATACTCCGCCCGATGGCGCCCGAATGCCGGAAGCTCGACGAACTCCGCTTTCACAATGACCTTTTATACGCAAGTTGCGTATGCCTGTAAACCGAGAGCCTCGACCCCGGGAGGGACATCCCACACCGAGAGGACCCGACGCACGTAAGGAAATTCTTGGCAGCAAGCAGACCCACTTCGCGGCTCCCTGCATCTTTCAGGGAAGAGCGAGTCCCTTCTCGTCCGCCTAAGATCCCATCCCCAACCTGTGCCGTATCTGCGCAAAGTCGTACCGCTCGGCCGCGGGCAGGCCGAGCTCGTGGCTCTCCATGTCCCGAAGCAGCACCTCGAGCCGACGCAGGTGTTTGGCACTGCCGGCGGCCTGGCGCGGCGTGAGGCCGTCGAGCGCCGGCAACGCTTCATCGATCCAGCCTTCATAGTGGCGCTGCTTGAATTGGCGTAGCACCTCGTGACCGCCGGGTTCGGGTGGTTGCGTACTGGCGCCCTCGTTTCCACGCCCGGCCGCCGCGGCGGCATCGCGACGGCCCGGTGCGGTCGCGCCGAACGGGTTACCGGGCGGGTGCTGCCTGTCGCGAAACTTCGCAAGACCGCGCAGCGCAGGCTGCAAAAGCTTGCGTACTTCGTCCCCGCGCGCGACCGAGTTCGTCGCAGCCTCGAGCGTGCAGCCCGAGTCGCTCAGGCTGATGCGCGCGATCGTGACGTGGTCCAGGCCGCTTCCGCTTCGCGCCTTGCGTTCGAGCGTGAAGGCCGAGCGCTCGAGATCGCCGTGTTCCTCGATCTCGACAACGCCGTCGATCGCTTCGAGTCGCCGCTCGAGCTCGCGCATCGCCGCAGGCTCGACGTCGTAGGTGTCCACCGTCAGGCGCAACTTGTCGCCATCGGTATTGTGCAGCACGGGCGGCGTCGCGGCGGCCCGATGCATCTGCGCAACCTGCTCCTCCCAGCTGCGAATGAGCAACCGTCCCATGCCATCCGTACGCAGGCGCTCGAGCGGTATCAGGTCACGACGGCGGGCGCGGGCCCTTGCCGCCTCGAGCACCGGCTCTGCCTCCATCGGCCGGAGCGGCTGCGGATGCATGCCAGCGATGACCGCGACCTCGCCGTGTTCGACGACGCGCGCAAGAATCAGAAGGCGCGGCGTCACGATGCGCGACGCCGACTTCTCGACAACGATGCGCGACTGGCCGGTCAGCACGTCGAGCAGCTTGATGCTACGGCCGGGGATCACGGCCTGGATCTCCCAGACCGTCAGCCACGCCGCGCGCTGGGCCGCGAGCCATCGACGCTGGGCGGCCGAAAGCGCGCGGCCATGCGCTTCCTCGTACCACTCGACGACCGGCTTTGCGTCCACGCAAAAGTGATAGAGCGACCAGTGGGGCGCGAGCGAAGGCGCCTCCTCTGCGTCCACGAAGTCGCGTTGGTAGCGCAGCCACTTCTTGCCGAAGCGCTGTCGCGCGAACGTATCGAGGTCAGCGAGCAGTCCTCGGTCGAGAACGTGCAACGCGTCCGTGTCCGGCGACGGGTCCACCGTCTGCGCCGCTGGCGCCGCCGCGCGTTCGTCGCTCGCGAGGTGGCATTTCTTGTACTTTTTGCCGCTGCCGCACGGGCACGGGTCGTTGCGTCCGGCGCGCGGGCCGGGTCCGGGCGCAGGTTTCGCCAGGCGTGGCGGGGAAAGCGGCGGCGCGCTCGGGCCGCGCAGCGCAACCGGTGCGACGCTCGCACCGCTCGGCAGGGACTGCAGCGAGCCGTCGCCTTCCAGATCGCCATCGTCGCCGAAGAACAACGAATGGTCCTCGTACGGATACGTGAGCGTCACCGTCGTGCCGCCACCGGAGTCGAACGATTCGCAGATCGGGCCCGACTCCTCATACTCGAGGTTTTCGCGGTGACGCGCCACGAACGCGGCAAGCGCTCCGATCAGCACCGTCGCGAGGCGCACGTCGCGCTCCTCGAGCGGCGTCACCTGTCCGTCTTCCCCGCGGCGCTCGAGATACGGAAACGCCTTCGGGCCGGCGACCGCCCATTGCTCGCTCTTCGCCTTGCGCCGCAGGTCCGGGGGAAGTCCGGCAACGCGCTCGTAGGTGAGCGAAAGGCATCCGGCCGCGATCTCAATCGGCGCCTCGCCGCCAGCGTCGATCTCCAGCGCAGCGCCGATGAAATCGTCGAAGTCGTCGATCGACGCGAACAACAGGAACCCGAGCGTCTCGCCGAGCTGCCCGATGAACGACAGGCACGCGCCGTCCACCCCGAGCGCCGGTACGTCCACGCGCACGACGTTCGTGTCGCCGATGGTCCGCCACGGCGCCAGCAGGTAGAGCGTCCGGGCCGCCTGGAACAGGGCCCCGAGGTCGTCGCGCGCGATGCGCCCGTCGGTCAGCCAGCCGAGCTCCGGCCCGGCCGTTGCCATGTGCCCGGACATCTGGCCGACCACGCGCGCGATCTCCGGGACCGGTGCGACGCGCACGGCAACACCCTCGGGCAGGAACTCGAGCACACGCGCCGCGTCGTCTCGAGTGGGAACGCGCACGGCCGGCGGTACGCGCGGGCGACCGGCGAGCGGGCGCGCCATTGCCTCCTCCAGCAGGCCGGCCAGTCCGCCGTCGTTGCGCCCGCGACCGTGAACCTTCGTGGCCAGGACGATGCCGGACGGAAGCTCGAGCCACATCGAGACGTCCGGGAAGTACGACGGCCCTTCCCCGCCGATCTCGAACGGCGCGGCGATTCGCGCACCAGCCCATTCGGCCGGTGCGTCAGCGACGATGCGAAGACGGGAGTTGCGCGGCATGGGCGGTGTCTAGCAGTGCCGCGGGCAATTCGCACGGCAAGGCCCGGCCAAAACCGGTGATCCTCTGCCGATTCGCAATAGTCCGAAATCACTTTCGTGCGTTGCCAGGAGATCCCCTCTCGCCTTAGTAAGTTCCCAACGCTTCCACAGAAACCTTGAGGCGCTCAGCTATCTTTCGCAGCGTTTCATCGTGAGGCCGCTTGATCTCGCCTCGTTCGATGAGAGCTCGACGGAGTTCGCGCAACCCAAACCGAACTTCTGGGGCTTTCTCTGAATCCGCGGAGCAGATTCCCGCCCTCCCCTCACCGCCGCTCCA
>JBHEOD010000201.1:0-355 GCA_046261745.1 Binatia bacterium | reverse complement strand
CCCCCCGCCCGTTCGAGAGCGTCCGCAGCGACCGCATTCTCGACAACGGCGGCGTGCGAGATCATCTTCACCGCACGATCGCGCAGCTTCCGGTTCGTCAGCCGCATGTTGATCATCAGGCCCGCGTGCACACGCCCGAGGCGCAGCATCACTGCGGTCGAGAAAAGATTCAGCGCGATCTTCTGCGCCGTTCCAGCCTTCATCCGTGTGGAACCGGCGATGACCTCGGCGCCCGTGTCGAGCAGGATGGGATGATCGACTGCGTGGAGCAGCGGCGTTCCAGCGTTGCTCGCGAATCCGACAGTCAGCGCGCCCGCGGCCGCCGCTGTTCGAACAGCGGCAAGAGTATAAGAGG
>JBHEOD010000200.1:361-4473 GCA_046261745.1 Binatia bacterium | reverse complement strand
TTCTGGATTCGCGCAAGAGCGATGAGCCGGTCAACCCCGCCTCGGTGGTCAAGCTGGCGACGTCCCTGCGTGCACTCGAGACCCTGGGCGCCGACCACCGCTTCGCCACGACGTTCGGAATCATCGGTGCGGCGGACGCCGCGAAGGGCATCGTGGTCGATGGCAGCGCCGACCCCGACTTCCATTTCGAGAACGCAGTTCTCGTTGCGCGCGCCCTCGAAGAAGAAGGCTTCAGCCGCATCCGCGGCGATCTCTACATGGGGTCGACGTTCTGGATGGGATGGGAGCGCGGAACCGTAGGGCGCGAAACCAATGCGATGGTGCGCCGCCAGGACATGGCGCGGCGGCTGCTGCAGGCGTGGTCTCCCGCGTCGTGGAGTGCAGACCAGCATCGGACCTGGTCCGAAATGGCGGCACGTCGCGGCTGGGACGCTGCCAAGACGCCGAGTGTTTCGATCGATGGCAAGGTAAGGACGGACGATCCACCGGCATGGCAACCTGCCGTCGTTCATCGCTCGCAACCGCTGCTGGTGGCCCTGCGACGCTTCAACGTGTTCTCGAACAACGACATCGAGCGCCTCGATGCATCCATAGGCTCGCCATCCGGGATGACCCTTTTCCTACGGAAACGCTGGGGCGATGAAGCCGCGGTCACCAGCTTTGCAACTTCCTCGGGGCTCAACCGCAATCGCATGACTCCTCGCCTCGTCGTGCGCCTGCTGCGCGACCTGCGCACGTGGCTCGCCGCCAACGGCCGAACGCCGGCCGACCTGATGCCGGTGCTTGGTTGCGGTCAGAGCACGCTCCCGGAACTTTTTCCGCGGCTGCGCGCAAGTGGAGAAGCCAACGGACTGGCCGGCAAGACGGGCACGCTGAACATTCAGGACGGAGGAGTCTCCGCGCTTGCGGGCTACCTGCCCGCCGGGCCCGGACTCATGTTCTTCGTTGCTGCTCCCGGAGCAGGAAATGCGCTGCCGAAGGCCCGGGCCGCCGAGGAAGACTGGGTACGCGGTGTGCTGAAGCAGGTGGGCCCCGTCGGGCCTCTTGCCTGTCCGGAGCCGGTCCCGACCTCCGATGAACTCGCCGAGATTGCCCGACCCACCAAGGTTTCGATGCGCTGACGCCACGGTGCAGGGCGGCCGGGCAAGGTTGTATTCCGGCCCGATTGCTGACACACGACACCAGCATCGCCGACAGGTTTCGGGCAAAAACCCGGGCTTCGCCGCACTCCGCGGCTGTGGCGAAAACATTCCAGCGGAGGAGTTCCTCGATGTCCGATCTCGTTCCCGCCCATGGCGGGCATGCCGAACCCATTTCCTGCACCGTTCCCGAGTCCGAGCGCGCGGAGTTTCTTGCTGCCGCCGGCAAGCTGGTGCGCGTGCCCGTCTCGGACGCCGACCTTTCCACCGTCTACCGCTTCGGCGACGGCGCACTCACGCCGCTCACCGGTCCCATGGACAGCGCCACCTACAACCGCGTGCTCGACGAGATGGTCATCGAGAGCAACGGCAAGAAGTACGCGTGGTCCATCCCGCTTTCCCTGCCCGTCACCAGTGAACTGGCCGCCACGCTGAAGGCCGGACAGACCGTGGCGCTCGTCAGCAGCAGCGGCGACATCGTCGCCACCCTTGCGATCTCCGACGTGTTCGCGTGGGACAAGCCGCGCTACCTGTCCAAGGTTTATCTCACCGACCGCACTGACCATCCGGGCGCCGACATGGTGCTCAAAGGCGACGCCGACAAGACCCACCTGCTCGGCGGCACCATCCGCACGCTGCCTCAGCCGAAGAATCCGGCGTTCGGCAAGTACGTGATGAGCCCGAAGGAAGTTCGCGAACTGATTCGCGCGCACGGCTGGGATCGTGTCGTCGCGTTCCAGACTCGAAACCCTCTGCACCGCGCGCACGAATACGCGCTCGTCTACGGCCTCGAGCAACTCATCCGTCAGGGCCATAACGCGGCCGCGTGCCTGAACCCGCTGATCGGCGAAACCAAGGGCGACGACGTGAACGCCGATGTCCGGATGCAGACCTACGAGGCGCTGATCGCTTCGCGCGGCATCGGCGAGGGCGACAGCGATCCGAAGCTGTGGGAGCCGCGCGGCGAGTCGGTTCCCGACCGCGTGATCCTGCTCGGCCTCGACATCAAGATGTTCTACGGCGGGCCCCGCGAGGCCGTCATGCACGCGATCTACCGCCAGAACTTCGGCTTCACCGACATCGTGATTGGCCGCAAGCACGCCGACGCGCCCTACGCCGACGGCACCGCGATCTGGGGCGACTTCGACGCGCAGGAGATTTTCGAGAAGCTGCCGGGCGACCTGCAGATCAAGCCGCTCAAGGTCGGCTTTGCCGCGTACTACGACTCGGCCGGTCGCGTCGACCTGATGGACAACCACGAGGGCGAGAAGCCCGTGTTCATCTCCGGCAAGCAGGTTCGCGAGACGCTGCTCAAGGGCGAGGAAGTCGACCCGCGCATCATGCGCCCGAGCACGTCGAAGATTCTCGCCGAGGCAATGGCGAAACAGGCAGCCTGAGGACGCTTCCCCTGGGGGGGGCGGCACGGGGGATACCGGGTTGGAAGCACGCGCTCCGCTACGCGCAAGACTGGCGATGGCGCTCCTGTCGGCGGTGGTACTGCTCGTGCAGATCACCGCCACCAGGCTTCTTTCGGCCACGGTGGCCTATCATGCCGCGTTCGCGGTGCTCGCGCTGGTGATGCTCGCGCTGGCCGGTTCCGCCACGGCGGTGTACCGCGATCGTTCCAATCGCAAGCCATCGGACGCCCCACACGACCTCGGCCCAGCAGCGGGCATGGCCATCGCGGCCGGTCCGGTGGTGGCCGCCACCGGCCTTCTTTACATCTTCGTCGGCGCGTTGCCGTGGCCGTCGGCGCTCTATCAGGCAGCGCATTTCCTGGCGGCCGGCATCGGCTTCTACGCGTGCTTTCATGCCTGCGGGTACGCTGTGGCGTGGCTGCTCGCAGCCTGGCCGAAAGATGTAGGACGCGTGTACTTCGCCGACCTGCTCGGCGCTGCACTGGGCTGCCTTTTGGCCGTACCGGCGCTTTCCACGTTCAGTCCGGTTCAGCTTCTGTGCCTGTGCGGCGTGGGAGCCAGCTTCGCGGGTTTCCTGCTCGCCGCCGATGGACGTGTCCGCGTTCGTGCACTCAGCGTCGCTGCGGTGGTGGGCGTACTGGCTGTCACCGCGCTTCTCGAGCCGTCCTGGGTGCGCCTGCGATCGGCCAAGATGCAGGACCAGTCGAAGGTTCTCTTCGAGAAATGGAACCAGCTCGCGCGTGTGACGGTCAGCCCCGAGGTCCCTGGAACGCTGCAGGCCATCGAACTGCTCTCGCAGAGCCAGACGCCTGAAGAGGCACGCGCGCAGGTGCTGCGCTGGACCGCGGGTTGGGGGATGAGCCAGGAGTGGACCGGCAGCGCTCCGGAGTCGATGTGGATCGAACTCGACACCGATGCCGGAACCCAGATCCTGCGCGGTGGCGGAGTTCGACCGCTCGAGGATTTCGATGCTCTCAAGTGGGACGTGACGGCAGCCGCGCACTGGCTGAGGCCGGGCGGCCTCGGGCGCACGTTCGTGATCGGCGGCGGCGGCGGCCGGGACTTTCTGACCGCACTGGCATTCGGGGCCAAGCGCGTTGACGTCGTGGAACTCAATCCCCTGGTGGTGGCGGCGGTCGAAGAGGTGTTTGGCGACTACTCGGGCCGACCGTATTCGCGGCCCGGGGTACACTACCGCCTCGGCGATGCTCGCAGCGAGCTCTCACGCTCGCCGGATCGCTATGACCTGATCCAGATGTCGATGATCGACACCTGGGCGGCCTCGATGACGGGCGCGCTCACGTTATCGGAGAATGCGCTCTACACGCGCGAGGCTTTTCACGCTTACCTGGCGCATCTGACCGATCCCGGCATCTTCACCGTCTCGCGCTGGTACGGTATCGAAACGTACGCTGAAACGGCGCGCGTGCTGTCGCTGATGGGCGACGCGCTTCGTTCTGCCGGCGTTGCCTTCCCGGAGAACCACGTGGCGGTGGTTTTCAACGAAGCGACCGGGCGCCAGAGCTGGGTGGCGACGTGCATGATGAAGCGAACC
>JBHEOD010000200.1:0-320 GCA_046261745.1 Binatia bacterium | reverse complement strand
GTCCTGTGGCCGCAGATCGAAGGCGTGACAGCCACCCACAAGATGAACGTCCTCGCGGTGCTCCGCGGCGAGAAAGCCGCCATCCACGCCGACGGCTTCGATATCTCGCCGCCGAGCGACGACCGGCCGTTCTTCTTCTACATTGGGATGGCAACTTACGGCGCGAAGGTACCGCTGCTGTTCTGCTCTATTCTCGCGGTTATCCTGCTGGCCGGCTTCGTGCTCGTCTTCAAGCCGCTTCAGGAACTTGAGCGCTTACGGCCGGCCGGCGACCGCGTTACGGTCTCGAGTGCACGAATGGAGATGACATACTTCGCTGC
>JBHEOD010000020.1:29462-36439 GCA_046261745.1 Binatia bacterium | reverse complement strand
CCGCAAAACCCCGCTGCGTCGACAGGTGAAAGTAGCCCGCCCCCGCCCCGGCCGTCACCAGCGTCAGGATGCGTACGCGCGAACCGCTGCGATCCGCGAAAGCTCCCCACAGAGGCTGTGCGACCATCCCCGCGAGCGGAAGTGCCGCGGTGATGAGCCCGGTCTCGAGCCCGCTCAGGCCGAGGTTGTCGGAAAGATAGAGACTGAACAGCGGGAAGAAGGTGCCGAGCGCCGCCAGCATCGCGAACCAGTAGAGCGACAGAACGAGCGACGGGGGCACCGCGGGCTCATAGCGGAGGTCCGACGCGACCGCACGCCGCCCGGTGCGAACCGTCGATTCAGCGATGCGCGCTGCCCGGGTCCATGCTACTCAGGCGCATGGCGTTCCCTGCTTCCTCCCGGCGCTGCGCCGCCCTTGCGGCGACGCTCTGCCTACTTGGCGCGTCCGACGTGGGCGCGCGTTCCTATTACGGCTCGCGTTCCTTGGTCGTCGACCCGTCGCCGTTCTTCGACTCGAGGCCCATCGAGGATCAGCTCGAGATCATCGAACGCGAACGCGACCTGCTCGCGGTCGACGCCTGGTCGGGGTCGGTCGCCATCGCGGACCTCGGGACCGAAGAGGTAGTGCTGTGGACCGGCGTGCGCGGACGGGTCGGCCTGGCCCTCACGAACCGGCGCCTGCTGGCCGTCGCGCCGAACAGGGGCGGATGGAGCGAGCAAGAGATCGGCGTGTTCGAATCCTCCCCGGCGAGGATCGTGCTCGGCGATCGCGTCGCGATGATCACCACCGATCGCCGCGTGCTGGCTTATGACGGCGTGACGGGCACCTGGAGCGAAACGTCGCTCGGACCGCGCGAGCGCGTGCTCTCGGCCGAGGCCGGAACCAACGTGGCCGTTGCCGTGACTCGTACCCGCGTGCTCGGAGTAGCGGCAGCGCGAGGTGGACTCTTCGAGGCCGAGCTCGGCATTCGCGAAGAGGCCCGGTCGCTGCGCGTGCACGGCAGCTTCGCCACCGTGACGACGCGCCTTCGCATCCTGACGTTTCGGGCGCCCGACGGCACCTGGTCGTCCACCGACCTCCCCTTCCGCTGAAAAATGGGGTCAGGGCCCCATCTTCGCGGGCGCAGGAATTAGCGTCCGGCCCGGTTCCGTAAATGGGGTCTGACCCCATTTTTTCAGTTCAGTCGTGGGCGCCCTTTGCCACGAGGTACTCGAGCGTGGCGGCATCCACCCCGCGCGCCCGGGCCTCGGTTAGCGGGCGGCGGCCCTCGCGATCCACGGCGTTCACATCGCCGCCCGCCTCCACGAGGGTCCGCGCGGCCGCGCTCTGCATCTGCTTGAGCGCAAAATGGAGCGGGGATTTCGCGGCCAGATCGCACTGGTTCACGTCCGCCCCGCGCGCGATCAGCAGTTCGATCACCGCGACCCGACCCTCCATCGCCGCAGCAATCAGCGGCGAATAACCATAGACGTTGCTCAGGTTCGGGTCGGCGCCGAGATCGATCAGCGTAGCCGTCGTCTCGACGAAGCCGTTCTGGGCCGCATAGTGGAGCGGCGTCCGGTCACTGGTGTCGACAGCGCCGATGCGCGCGCCCTTGGCCACCAGGAACTTGACGATCTCGACCTGGTCGGCCCAGGCAGCGTGGTGAAGCGGAGTCGCGTCGCTGCGTCCCTTGACGTCGACGTGGATTCCGCTGGCGAGCGCGGCCTCGACCGCTGCCAGGTCCCCCGCGGTGGCCGCATTGTGAATGGCGGTACGCGAAACCGGCTCGGCAGGCTTCGAACATCCGCCCCAGGAAAGTCCCATAACGAGGCAGGCTCCGAGCGGCAAGAGTCGCAGGCGTTCGCCGACGGTGAGGTTTCCGGCAGGAACCATGGCTGGCATTTGGGCAGGCATGAGGGACCGTAGCCCGGGCTCCGCGGACATGCACGAGCCGCGACTTGGCGGCTGCGTCGCTGGCGTGTCGCGAGCCGTGTTGCGACCGCGGGCCACCGCCGTTAGACGGTGCCCACCCTTTCCTCCCGGACGACACCCGATGTTCTGGCTCTACGCTATCTTCCTCACCTTCATCGTCGCGCTGCTGGCCTTCGACCTCGGAGTGCTCAACCGCAAGGCGCACGTGATCGGCGTGCGAGAGGCCATGGCATGGTCGACGCTGTGGATGTCCCTTGCCCTTCTCTTCGGCGTGTTCGTGTATTTCGCGTACGACGCGCAGTGGCTCGGCCTCGGGGTCGTGGTCGATCCGGTCGACGGACAGATCAACAACGGAACGCAGGCGGCCCTCAAATATGTCACCGGCTACCTGATCGAGCTGTCGCTCAGCGTCGACAACCTCTTCGTGATGGCGGTGATCTTCTCGTCCTTCGGCGTGCCGGGCATTTACCAGCACCGTGTGCTGTTCTGGGGCATCCTCGGCGCGCTCGTGATGCGCGGCGCGATGATCGGCCTCGGAGCCGTGCTGATCCAGAACTTCCACTGGATCCTCTACGTGTTCGGCGCCTTCCTGATCTACACGGCCTGGGGAATGCTCAACTTCAAGGTCGAGAACCCCGACCCGCTCAACAACGTCGTCGTGCGCTTTGCGCGCCGCTTCCTGCCGGTCACACGCCACTTTCACGGCGAGCACTTCTTCGTGCGCGCGGGCAGTCCGGCGTCCCGCGAGCATCGCGTGCCCGGCGGCAACACGCCGGACATCGACCCCGCGGTCGAGGCCGCCGTCCCCGGCACGCTGATGATGACGCCGATGTTCCTGGCCCTGATCATGGTGGAGACCTGCGACGTCGTGTTCGCGGTCGATTCGGTGCCGGCCATCTTCTCGATCACGGCCGACCCGTTCCTCGTCTTCACCAGCAACGTCTTCGCGATCCTCGGCCTTCGGTCGATGTTCTTCGCGCTTGCCGGGATGCTCAACCGGTTTCACCTGCTCGAGGTGGCGCTGGCCATCGTGCTCGCGCTGGTCGGCGTCAAGATGCTCGTCGGCCACTGGCTCAAGCTGCTGCTCGGCCCCGATTACAACTTCTACGTGCTTGCCCTCGTCGTGATCATCCTGATCGGCGGCGTGATCGCGTCGCTGGCGTTCCCGCCCGCCGAAGACGACGAAAGCCACGCCGCCTGACGCGCCGGCTCGGGCCGTGGCAACGCGAACGCCCGGCCAGAAAAGGGAGATCGTCATGAGCCCCGCCAGCGAAACCGCGTACACCCGCACCCCGCGCACCACACTCAAACGCCTCGCCGCGCGCGGCCGCTACGACCGCGCCGCGGTGCACGCAATCCTCGACGAAGGCCTCGTCTGCCACGTCGCGTTCGTTGCCGACGGCGCTCCGGTGGTCCTCCCGACGGCCTACGCGCGCGTCGGAGAGTCCATCTACCTGCACGGGTCGTCATCCAACCGGATGCTGCGCAGCCTCGTCTCCGGCGCTCCGGCCTGCATCACGGTCACGCTGGTCGACGGGCTCGTGCTCGCACGCTCGGCGTTCCACCACTCGATGAACTACCGCTGCGTGGTGATGTTCGGCACCGGAGAGCGCGTGACCGACCCCGACGAACGCACCCGCGCGCTCGCCGCCGTGGTGGACCACATCGTTCCGGGACGGCGCGCCTTCGTGCGGCCTCCGAATCGCGAGGAAAGCCTGCAGACGCTCGTCGTGCGCTTTGCGCTCGTGGAAGTCTCGGTGAAGGAAAGGATGGGCGGGCCGATCGACGACGAAGAGGATCACGCTCTCGACGTTTGGGCGGGAACCATTCCGCTCAGGCTCACGCCCGGCGCGCCGGTGGACGACCCGCTGGTGCCTCCCCCGCGCGAAGCGCCCGAGCACGCCCGGACGTGGCACCGACCGGCCCGCGAGTCGGACGAACACGCGCGATAGCCACGAGGGTGGCCCGTCGCTATGGTTCGACGCCCGCGAGGGGAACCATGGCGACGGACGACGAGGCAAGCGCAGCGGTCGAGAGCGGCCGCCTGTGGGAAGAATTCTGCGATGCGCTGAAGAGAGCCGGCAATGTCGTCACGCGCGACCTCGCCGGCGACGAGCTCGACCGCGCCGAGGGCTATCGCTACCTCACCCGCCTGACTCGCCTGGCCCTCGAGAAATATCTCGAGCACGCCGATCCGCTTGCGCCGACGTTCTACCGCCTCAGCCACGAGACGGCCAAGATCGGCTGCGACAACCCGGACAGCTTCTACCAGAACGCCGCCATCGACGGCTCCTGTGAGTACCGCCTCCACGGCACGCGCGGAACCATCCCGTATCTCGGCATCGGCGCGTACTACGGCCACTACGGCACCAGCGCGCGCTCGGGTTGCAGCGGCTACCTCGAAGGCTCGCAGATCCGCACCGACGCGGACGGAAGCCTCGACATCATCCTGTCGGCCAGGCCCCACGAGGGGAACTGGATACGTCTCGAGCCGGATTGCTCGATGCTGATCGTGCGGCAGAACTACCTGGACCGCAGCCGCGAAGTTGCCGCCGATCTCCGGCTCGAGCGCATCGGCGCCCAAGGTCCGCCCGCGCCGCTGTCGAGCGCGCATCTCGCCGCGGGGCTTCGCGGCGCTGCGACGTACGTCGCGGGCACCGCTTCGCTGTTCGCCGCGTGGGCCGAAGGCTTTCGCCAGCAGCCGAACCGGATCCTCGAGATGGACCCCAGCGTTACCGGCGGCGCGCACGGCGACCCGAATATCCACTTTTACATGGGCTGGTGGGAACTGGGGCCGGGCGAAGCGCTCGTCATCGAAGCCATGCCTCCCGAATGCGAGTACTGGAACTTCCAGCTCAACAACGTGTGGATGGAATCGCTCGACTACCGCTACCGGCCGGTCGCGACGAACAAGCACACCACGACGTATCGCAGCGACGGTTCCTTCCGCATCGTCGTCGCCGCCGAGAACCGCGGCTTCGCGAACTGGATGGACACGGCCGGCCACCGTCGCGGGACCATGGGCCTGCGCTGGGTCAAGGCCTCGCACCACCCGATGCCCGAGTCGCGTGTCGTTCTCCTCGACGAAATGGCGCCCGACTGAACGTTCGAACCGCGGTACCTGTCGATGTCGAACCAGCGCGACCAACGCCTGCCGATCCGCCTCTTCAACGGTGCGATGCGCACCTTCGCGAGGCTCGGCCGCAAGACGACAGGCTTCGTGGAATCCGAAGAAGCGATGATTGCGGCGGCCGCCAAGGCCGCGGGCGGCGCCACCGACCTCGGCGCGGACGATTTTCGCGACGGACTGTCCGTGCTGCTGCAGTCGTATGACGAGGAGTCGCGCCTCAATCCTTTCGGCCGCTGGATGGTCCGACAGCAGCTCACCGGCGTGCTGCGCGGCCGCCTCGAGTGCGAGCGCTGGCGCGCCAGGCAGCCGGAGATCTTTCGTGGCGAGATTCGCCGCCCCATCTTCATTCTCGGCCTGCCGCGCACCGGCACGACGGCACTTCACACGCTGGTCGCGCAGGATCCGGCCAACCAGGCTCTCGAATACTGGCTGGCCGCGTCGCCAAAGCCTCGCCCGCCGCGCGACGACTGGCCGAAAGACCCGCGCTTCAGGGAAGCCGCGCAGGGCCTCGGCCTCACGTACTGGCTCGACCCGGGCCTCAAGGCCATCCACCTGCTGACGGCCGACGGTCCCGAGGAATGCCGCCTGCTGCTGCAGCACACGTTTCGCGACGACAGCTTCGAGTGCAATTCGACGTTGCCGTCCTATTCGAAGTGGTACGCATCGTGCGACATGCGCCCCGCCTACCTCAGGCACCGCGACCTGTTGCAACTGATCGGCTCACCCACACCTTCGAAGCGATGGGTACTCAAGTATCCCGCCCACCTGCGCTGGCTGCGTGCGCTCGTCGACGTGTACCCCGACGCGTGCATCGTGCAGACCCATCGCGACCCTGCGCGCGTACTGCCGTCGTTATGCAGCCTGATCGCCGGCTGGCGCGGCATCTACGAGGACGATCCTGACCGCCGCGCGATTGCGGCCTGGGTGGTCGAGTTGTGGGCGCAGACGATGGACAACGCGATGGCCGTCCGCCGGGAACTCGGCGAGGAGCGCTTCTTCGACGTGCCCTTCCGGGAAACCGTCACCGACCCGGCCAGCGCCGTCGGTCGCATGTACGCGCATTTCGGCATCGACTATCCGGAGCAGACCGAAGCACTGCTGCGGCAGTGGCACCTTGCGCATCCGCAACACAAGCACGGGGAGCACCGCTACAGCGCAGCCGACTTCGGACTGGAAGCCGACGCGATACGGGAGCGCTTCGGCGCCTACATCGAACGATTCGCCATTGAGCCGGAAGCAGAACGCTGACCGGCTCAACCCGATAAATGGGGTCAGACCCCTTTTATCGCGTCCGTGAAGGAAGCGGAAAACAGGAGAGAGTCATGCTGCTCAACGATCGTGTCGCAATCGTCTCCGGCATCGGCCCCGGCCTCGGACAGGCTATCGGCCGTGCGCTCGCGCGCGAAGGCGCCGCTGTCGTGCTGGCCGCGCGCAGCGAGGACAAGTTGCGAGACCTCGCACAAGAGATTCGCGATGCCGGCGGCCGAGCCCTCGCTGTCGCCACCGACATCAGCGACGGCGCGTCGTGCCGCGCGCTCGTCGAACAGGCTCTCGACGAGTTCGGGCACGTCGACGTGCTGGTCAATAACGCGTATCACCCCGGCACTTACGAACGCATCGACGCCGCCGACCTCGATAACTGGCGGCCGCCCTACGAGATCAACGTGCTCGGTTCACTGCGTCTGTCTCAGGCGGTGATCCCGTCGATGAAGAAACGCGGCAGCGGCTCGATTGTGATGATCAACAGCATGTCGATGCGCCGCATGATGGAAACCTTCGGCGCGTACGCCGCCTCCAAGGCCGCCCTCAACGCAGCCACGCAGACGCTGGCGCTCGAAGTCGGGCCGAGCGGCATCCGGGTGAACTCGGTGATGCCCGGGTACATCTGGGGTCCCCCGCTGGAGGCATATTTCGAAAGCGAGGCGACACGCG